>JBKCOM010000174.1:0-33517 GCA_046309775.1 Flavobacteriales bacterium | reverse complement strand
CGAAGCAAGTTCTGCATCAGAGAGCACGCGGTTATATATTCTAAAGTCATCAATTGTTCCATTCAAAAAACCATCTGCGGCCCAGTTGCTGCGGCCGATATAGCAAAGAGTGCGCACTACACTTTGAGGAAATAGCTGAGGGCCTTGATTGACAAGGACTCCATTCACATACAAACGGCCTGCACCATTTTCAAAAATAAATGCAATATGTGTCCACTGATTTAAGGTAATTGCATTTGGCGCTGTGACAACTGTGCTGGGCGTAGTTCCATTATATGTTTGAATCGCAGGTCTGCCCGTAGTTCCATTTGTCGCACCAATCAACACATTTTGATTTCCTTGACCTATTCCAAAGTCCATAATGCGTGACCAAGAGTTGAACGCCACAGGTCTCATCCAAGCGCTGACGGAAAAGCTTCCATTTCCAAAATAATCACCATCAGGTGCATCTATAAAACCGTTGGTACCATTGAGACGCAGAGCGCTTGAAGGTTCGTCAAATCGATTTATATCATTTGTCACTCCTCCTTGGATTGTTCCATTAAACCCATTACCACTTATATCATTTGCATTGCCGTTCATTGGATAATGAAGCACACGGCCATTATTCAGTGAAGGCAACAAAACAGATGACTCACCTACTCCAATTGGAAAAGCAGATAAACTAATTGAAGCAGGAAGTGAAACCGAACAACCATTCTGTTGAATCAACACGTTGTAAGTTCCAGCAGAATTGGCATTAATAGCGTTTATAGTAGTCGTGTTGGCATTACCCGAATGACCATTCGGTCCTGACCATGTGTACGAGGCGCCAGCAATCGAAGCGGCAATGAGTGTCAAGTTAGATCCTGCACAACCGCTGATGTTGGGGCTGAGAACATTCAATTGCAGAACTGGTAAACGTGTTGCTGCGGGGCTCGTATCATTCCATCGGCCACTTCCAGTTATTTCTCCGAAGTCTTCATTATTTCCTGCATTATTTGGTTCGCCTTGTCCCCAATTGGAATAAGTCAAAGGTTCATTATTTGGATATACAAAAACTCCCTCTGTAGTGACGTCATTTAAGCCGAAGAAGGCGAACGTGGTAGTAAGATTATTGGCTATTAAAATATTCTCTTCTACTGTGGAAATGGTCGCCAAACGGCCGCCGTTGGCAATGCACGCGGCACTTCCATTTGCCCAGGTCTGAGCTGCGAGACCGATGTAGAAGTTTTTATTATTGACTTTTCCAATATAACGAAATTGCGCAGGGTTCGGAATATTACCTATAATCCCTGTAATAGCAATATCAGCGCTTCCATCGGAAGCTGCGCCCAAGGCCGTGCTCACTACGCGCAATTTATAACCCGTGCCCGATGGAGTTCCGTCGGGAATCGTCGCTGTGATAGCACCCGAAGACGTTGAGGTGACGCGCGCCAAATCAATTGGGAACGCGAAGCTGCCAGAAGCGTTGGATAATTGAAGTACGAATTCATTTTCAGAAAAGAGCAAACCCGATGCAGCGTAATTTGCGGTGATATCACTGCCAGCGCAAATATTTGCAGTGCTGATAGAAGTTATAGCTAAAGCGGTTCCGTTGTTGGCGGCCAACTCTGCAATTTCTGTTGCCGTGAGAACACGATTATAAAAGCGCACGTCGTCGATGCGACCATTGAGCCATGAGTTATTATTTTGGTTGACTACATTCCCTCCAATATTCGTAGTGGTAGTGTTGCTGCCTAAAGTGTAATTACCATTGACACTACCCACCAAAACACCATTGAGATAAGCAGCAATGCCCGTGGTACTCGTCGTAATAGCGAGGTGCTGCCAAGTATTGGCAGGTGCGGTGATCATTACATCCAAAAAACCATTCGGGTGAAAAATAGCAATGCGATTCGGGGCAGTATAGAAACCTGTTTCTAATATATTATCCTGCCCCACCAAGCTCATGCCATTGCTCAGAGTATTCAAACTAAACCAATAAGACATGGTGAAGGCTGTGCGACCATTGAACAAAGGAGTGGCAAAATTCAATACACCCGACTCGTTGGCACCATTAAAGTGCGTGGCCGAAGACAATACCATGTGGCGATTGGGACTCGGAGTGACACCTCCCGAAGGAAGAGCGTTATTACCATTTCCCGAAATGTCTGCGCCCGTTCCGTTCATAGGAAGGTGAGCGATCAAGCCAGAGTTCAATTGAGATGAACTCGCAAACGAAAGGAGCATAAACGCTACAAACCAAAAGTGCCGAATTGACATAAGTTATTGCTTTTAATTACTGGCTGCAATATCGCACGGTAGTATTAAATAGCGTGTTACTTATGTTGCATTTATACTGAATATTGTTGCAAAAAAATCTAAACAATCACTGAGAATCAAGATCATCCCCCGGAGACACTCCAAATAGTTCTTTGTAAGACTTTGAAAAATAGCCTGGAGAATTAAACCCACACATGTAGGCGACTTCTTTTATAGAATAATGCTTTTCTGACAAAAAGTCTTTTGCTTTTTTAAGGCGAACCATTCGAATGAAATTGCTGGTGCTTTGTCCTGTAAGGCTCACCAACTTACGATGCAATTGACTTCGGCTGATGCCTATTGCTTGCCCCAAAGCATCTGGTCCAAATTCACCATTATCCAAATTTTTATGAATAGAATCAATACACTTTTGAATAAAAGGATCAATAGAGGCGGACGATGGCGCAGAAACATCATCAATAATTTTCTTGCTGTTTGCCTCACGAATCAGAATGATATCGTGAATAATATTGAGTACACCTTGTCGCAACTCAGCAGGAATAAAAGGCTTGGTGAAATATGCTGCCGCTCCCGCTTGCAATGCTTCCAGACGTATCTCCGCGCTGCCTCTTGCCGAGAAAATTGCAACAGGAATGTGCCTTGTGTCACTCGATGACTTTATATCCCTAAGCAAATTGAGACCCGAACCGTCCGGCAGCATAATATCTGAAAGGATGATATCAGGGGTAAAATTAGAAGTCATTAGGCGGGCGTCAGTAATATTAAAGGCGGTGATGACCTGAATAGAATCTTGAAAAAGTGACTGCACAAAAGACGAAAGATCTACATCATCTTCCACCAGCAGCAATACAAAGCCCTCCTTCACCGAATTAGGAGAAGTAGCATTAGTAGTATCACTGAGAGGAACTTCAGCGATAAATCGAGCACCCGAAGGATCATTCGGTTGGTAGCGAATAGAACCACCTACGGCTTGGAGCGCCTCAAATACTAAAGCCAGACCAATACCACTGCCAGTATTCGCTGCATTGCCGCCCCTGAAGAAACGTTGAAAAATCTTTTTGGCATCTTCTGGCTGAATGCCCTTTCCATTGTCTACCACTTCAATGATCATTTTCGGTAAATCAATCGAAACGGATAAGTGCACCTGTGCATCTGAACCAGCATATTTCAAAGCGTTTGAGAGCAGATTAGAAATCACAGTTTCCACTACCTCTTTAGGGAAAGCGTAAGTAGCGCCTTCATCTGTATGAATTGAAAGAGATTGACCATTATTCGAAAAAGCATTTTCAAAAGATTGAGCCAACTCTTTGGCTAGAAGCATTGGATTTCCAACCTCAAACACTGGCTGAAATGAGCCTGTCTCTAGCTTGGAAAGGTGAAGGATATCATTCACCATCTTGAGCAATCGTTCTGAATTTCTTTCGATAATAGGCAACTGTTGCTGCAGCTGTTGTAGATCGCCTGATTCTTGAATCATTCTAAGAGGACCACCAATCAGGGTAAGTGGCGTACGAATCTCGTGAACTACATTTTGAAAAATTCTGTTGCGCTCTTGTTCGAGTTGTTTTTCAGCCTTGCGTTTTTGCATCACATAGGCATAGGCTGCAAGTGCTGCAATCATTAGCAACAAGGCAATCCCAATGAATAAAACATATCTATTTTTAAGAACCTCATAACGCAGTTCGGATTGGAGCAGAGCCTCATTCTTCTTGGCGATTTCAGCGGATTTCTTTTCGGCTTCAAATTGAATTTGAAGCCGTTCGATTGCCTCTTGTTTCTCCGATGAATTTAATTTCTGAGAAATTTCGAAGGCTTCATTTTTTGTATTCAGTGCATTATTCAAATCCCCCGATTTGGCGTAAGCCTCAGACAATGCATTCAGCACTGTTATAGTGTAAGCATCCTTTTTTAGTTCCTTACTAATAACCAGTGCCTTTCTGAGCAAGGGGATCCCTTGTGTAAAATTCTTTTTTTGTATAAAAATTTCACCTTGGTTGTGATATGCTGAAATCAGAACGTCCTTAAAATTGCCTTTTTCGCTTAGTTCTATCGAACGAGCATAATAAAACTGAGCCGAGTCAAGCATTTGATAGCCCTGCTGGTAGATACCTCCAATACTGTTGTATGCAGCAGCGAGTACATTGTCATTTCCTTCAAGTTCGGGCAAGGCCGTTTGAAGCGTTCTAAGCGCTTCGTCATATTTAGCCACGCTAAAAAACACCCCCGAAAGATTCGTCATGATCATCGCGTAATGCGATACCAGACCTGCATCAAGCTTGAGTTGAGCTGCATGAAGGAAATACTGTTCCGCTTTTTGCAAGTCTCCGCGTTGATATGCAATTACCCCCAGACCGTTGTAGCTTTTTGCGGCCAGATCAGGCCTTCCCTTTGCCTCAGCCTTTTTAATAGCCGCGACGTAGAGCGATATTCCCGTAGAGAAGTCCGACTGTCCTGAATATGCGTCGCCGAGCAGCGCGAGGCATTTTATTTCTTTTTCAAAATCCTTCTCTTTTTTAGAAATAGTGAGGGCTTTAGAAAGAAAAAATTTTGAAGAATCCGTGTTTGAAAGCGCGAGCACTTCTCCGCGTATGATGAGGGAGTCGAGCAGTGAAGAGGCTCCCGCCGATGTTTGCAGAAAGCACAACACTAACCATATCACAATCCTCAATCGCATAACCAAAGATAGTATGATAGTATGATAGTATGATAGTATGATAGTATGATAGTATGATAGTATGACAGTATGATAGTACACTAACTTTTTAGCATATTATCGTACTAGCATATTATCATACTAGCATATTACCTTATTATCTTCTACCATGTTCCCGCGAGGTTCACAGCAGTCAATGCATTGATATTTCCATAACCCTTAGACGAGTTTTGACCAGGCCAGTATTGTGAAGATTGTTGTAAGATTGACAATACTTGAGAGCGTGTGAGGGATGGCTTCACGCTCCAGACCATTGCTGCGATGCCCGCTGCTGTTGCTGTCGCCACAGAACTTCCTCCGATATAGGTAGGAGTGTTTCCGCTTTGAGCAAGAGCCAAACTATTGCGGTCATCGTTGGCATTGCGCTCCATAACGACTGTGAAGTCAACTTCACTACCGTCATGGCAGGTAGCACAAGTATTATTGCTTTCATTTACGCCTGTGACGGCTACTGCATTGCTGTAGGCTGCTGGGTAAATAACGCCCCACCAACTTGTCCAACTGAAGCTGGTGCCAGCAGCTGCCATCACCAATTTGCCCATTCCGGTTGCATAGTTCAATCCATCTAATAATACATTGCTGGAAAAAGGGGTGCCTATTGACATGCTGATTACCCTCACCGAAGAATTGTTTCCAAGTGACACCAAAGCGTTTTTCGTTGCTGTGCGCTCCGCTGAGCCATCAAGCACTACATCATTGCAAGTGCGAACGAAAAATAAACCAGAACGATATGCTACACCAGTGGTAGCGCCTACCGAATTGCGCGGACCAACAGCTGTTGCAGACATTGAGGTTCCGTGAGAACATGTAGTGAATGCTGTGGTGCCAAGGGTATATCCAATAGTACGCGGACGGCCTACATTAGAATCTCCGCTATTGAAACTTCCATTTAGTAAGGCTTGTGAACTGCTGATGCCTGCGTCTAAAACTCCAACGGTGATGCCCGCACCTTGAGCTACGTTCCACGCAGCAGGAATGCTGTGATTATTATAATTCCAAGGCAATAAGGCATTAGGGCTAATGACAGTGTAATCCACGCTATTCAATGGTTCTGAAGAAGGACTACAGCCTGAAGAGCTACGTTCTCCTTCATCTTCCACCAAACGATAATCAATCGGCTCGATATAGCGTATATTTTCAAGATTCATTAAGGCCTGAACGGTAGCGCGATCTACCAACTTCACGGTGATAATTGGAAGAATAGGATCGTCCTCTACTAAAATCTCTCTAATATCCACTGATCTACCAAGTGATTTAGATAAGTTTTCGGTGATGACGTTTATAAGTGCATCATGCGTTTGACGCCAACGAGGGCTTTTGATATCAATGGTATGCAGTGACTCGCTGATGTCGCCGATACCTGTTGGTTTGTATCCAATGGCAATGGAAGAATCACCATAGTGAGAGGCCGACCATATAACTTCCGGACCCACCCACTCCCATTGAAAATCGTGTTCACGCGTTAAAAACGCTTTAAGCACATTATCGACTTCTTCTTTCGAAAGGGGATTATCGGGTAAAACAATTGCCTGCTCTTTAGATTGCAAAACATTTCCTCCACTCAACTCCACCACCTCGTTTTCTTTATCGCGATTACAGCTCCAAGCAAAAATCACGACGGCTAATGCAAAAATTGTTTTTTTCATTTTTGGAAAATTATTAAGGTTTAAAACGGTTGCAATGTATTCACAATCATACAAAATATTCCATAAATCTTATGCAGGAATATTCTATGCGATATTCAACTTTTCAACACGTAAGGGACCTTATTTTTTCTCCCTGAAAAAATCATCTTTGAGACCAATATTGACCTTATAATTGGTGAGGTCTACTTTGATTTCTCCTGTTTTTTTTGTCTCCTTTCCGTCATCTTTGGCAGTATTGCGATTAATATCTGTGGCAACGCCTTTAGGGATTTTAAACTTCTTTACATCAACAGTGAAAACCATTTTATCAGGCAAACCCCATTTCAATTGGCTTCCGTAGGTATAGACAGCAGTCACCATTCCACTGCTCCGAGTGGTTACTTGAGACTTCAAAACAATATCATTGATGGGGTCGATCCATAATTTAGCGAGAATAAGATCCGCCGTGTCATTTGCCGGGAAGAGTGAAACAAGCTCTGTCATTACGTTTCCTACTTTCTCCTTACCCATATAAATTGCATTGTAAGACTTAGGATCTGCGAGCAATTTAGTGACATCACTAATGCCTTGTTTTGGAACAATAGCAATGCCCTTCGCATCGATTTTGAACTTATCTTTTTGCTTGTAATAAACCACAGCCTTCGATGGAAGAATCTTCACCATAGGAATGTCTGAAGTGATCACCGCATCCGCAGAATAATCCTTCACCTTGTTCATTTTGAGAGTGAGTTTATTAATTATCGCAGTGGCGTCTTGAGCCGTAGAACCTATAGTTAACAAAACCGCGACGAGAACGAGGATGTATTTTTTCATTATGAAGTAATATCTTTTTTATTAAATTTAAACAAAGCAACCAAAAGTAGTATCACGTTGTGAGCCACCAGAATAAATACTGAATTCCAAATCTGTTGCGTTGGTAGAGGTTCCTCGAAAAAGCTTCTCCAAGCCGCCATGTGAGTGGTAAACAAGAAAGGCCTTACATTGTCAAAAATAGAAACATCAAGAGTTCCGATAATTGTAAACAGAATTATGATTGCCATAGTTGTTACAATTGGACCGATTGAATTTTCTGAAAAACAAGAAAGTGTTATTGACAAAGATGAAACAGTAAGCAACGCGAGAAACGCCACTGCAAATCCTCCTACATAACGCCAATTGACATCTGCATTTTGGAGAATTACAAGACCATCGCTGTTGAGCACCATGAGGTCGCCTGGGCCAAACATCCATTTGCCCACTACTACTGCCATAATGCCAAGCCAAATAACAATAAGCAAAGTATATGCAGCTCCAGCCAAGAATTTTGAAATCAACAATTGTGAGCGAGAGATGGGCTTGGTAACCAACATTCGAATGGTACCCATAGCTGCTTCTCCAGAAATCAAGTCGCCCGTGACAAGAGCTACAAGGAGAGGAATATGAATGACCAGCATTTGAAGCACGATAAACGCCACAAGATTTCCATTTAGAATATCGCCCTGAAAGGAGAGCGTTTGCTCGAAAGAAGCTGTTACAAAAGAAATAAAAGACATTCCATCTGCCTTCAGTGCAAACAAAATAACGGCCACCAATACAGTGATTGCGCCAATTCCCAGATAGCTGCGCGGCTTGGCCGCTATCTTAATAAATTCATTCCACGTGCTTTTGAGAATCATGCTTCAGCAATCATTTTAATAAAATAATCTTCTAATTTTCTTTTAGATTCTACGCTATATACAGCAATATCATTAGTGCTTAGAAGGTGAATCAATTGAGGAATATTTTCTTTTACTATGCTTATTTCAATACCTGTAACATCCATTTGAAATGAATTGATCAAGATTGATTCACCGAGCAAACGTTCGGTTTTTTCTCTATTATCTACATCAATTCTAACCACTAAATCTTGTGAATTGAGCAACTCAGAGACATTTCCTTCGATGATAGATCGCCCTTTATTGATGATGACCATGCGATTTGCGATAATCTCTATTTCTGAAAGCTGGTGAGAGGATAGTAAAATGGTTTTATTTTTTTCCTTGCTCAGGGAAATAATCAAATTGCGGATATCGATGATTCCTTGCGGGTCGAGTCCAGTTGTGGGTTCGTCGAGAATGATCAATTCCGGATCGTGAATAAGGGTTTGGGCTATTCCCAGACGTTGCTTCATGCCATGAGAAAACCCTCCTACTTTATCCTTTTCGCGGCCCTTCAAACCTACAAATTCAATCATTTCATAAATCTTCGACTTTGAGGCAGGTTTGCCACTGATGCGTGCAAAGATTTCAAGATTGCGTGCCGCAGAGAGATATTTATAAAAATCAGGTTTTTCGATGATGCTTCCAACTTTTCTAAGTACCTCTGCCCGATTCGATGCCAATTCTTTTCCAAAAAGCTTAATGCTGCCGCTATCAGGGGTAATCAACGATAACATACAGCGAATCGAAGTGCTCTTGCCTGCCCCGTTTGGACCAAGAAAACCGAAAACGTCACCTCTATCCACCTCAAAACTAACATCTTTCACTGCCTGAAAAGTCCCAAATTTTTTGGATATGTGGCGGACTTCTATGATTTTTTCGGACATAATATTAACTTCATTAAACCTTTTACAAAACCTGAAGTCTGCTGAAAATGTTCGCATTTCTTTCTATACATTAGGGCTTAAATATCAAGAGCAATGGTAAAACGCATATTCTATTCACTTTTTATACTGTTTTCATATAATTATTCGAATAGCCAACAATTATATTTTCCTCCTGTTGGCAGCGAAACGTGGGAAACGACCTCTCCGGAGGAATTAAATTGGTGTACGGATGAGATTCCTGCTCTTTTAGATTTTCTGGAAGAAACCAACACAAGAGCATTTTTAGTGCTAAAAGATGGAAAGATTGTAATCGAAGAGTATTTAAACGGTAATACCACTAACACCCCTTGGTATTGGGCGTCTGCGGGCAAAAGTCTGACGGCTTTTTTAGTAGGAATGGCTCAACAAGAAGGATATCTTGACATTAATGAAAGCAGCACCAATTATCTAGGCGAAGGCTGGACGTCATTGACTCCTGAAGAAGAATTGGCCATTACAATACGTCATCAATTGACGATGACTAGCGGCCTTGACGACGGCGTGGAAGATATCTACTGTACAAATCCAGAATGCTTGACTTACCTCTCTGCACCAGGCACTCGATGGGCTTATCACAATGCGCCATATACGCTGCTAGATAGCGTCATCTTCTACTCAACTGGGCAAAGTATCAATTCATATTTATCTAACACGTTGTCTGATGTAACAGGTATCAATGCTCTCTTTTTGCCAAACGGGTTTAATAATGTTTGCTATAGCCGCCCGAGAGCCTTTGCTAGATTTGGTATTTTGATGCTCGGCGAGGGAACATGGAATGGCACTCCTGTCATGACAGATATGCAATATTTCAATGATATGATTACCCCTAGTAATGATTTAAATGAGTCTTATGGATATCTGTGGTGGCTAAATTCTCAGGACTCATTTATGATCCCCAGCGTGCAGTGGGTTTTTCCTGGTACCCCCATGGAAGCAGCTCCGTTAGATATATATTCGGCCTTAGGAAAAAATGGGCAGATACTCAACATTGTGCCAAGTCAAAATCTCTTAGTCGTGCGCATGGGCGATGCCCCTGATGGCAATGAGTTTCTCGTTCCTACCGCTTACAATAATGAAATTTGGGAAAAATTGAACATGGTAATTTGTAACTCAGTTGCAACTGAAGAAATGCAAAATTCGGAATTCAAAATCTATCCGAATCCTACCGAGGATATCGTTTATTTTGATGTAATGCATGCATCCGCTAGCGACCGTATGTTAATTTCAAATATGCTGGGTTCCATTGTTTATGACGGTGCTCCTCTCAACCAATTATCCGTCAGAGAATTCGATTCAGGAGTATACGAAGTACAGCTATTTATTAAAAATTCAAAAAGAACATCTCGGTTTATTGTTCGTTAAGACAAGGTTGCGTGTATCTTCGCGGCAAAACCTCGAAGAATGATAGTTACTCTCCGCCAAATGCAGTACGTTGTTTCTGTGGCCAAGCATGGTAGTTTTTCAAAAGCCGCAGAGGAGTGTAGCGCCGATCAAAGCACCGTAAGTCAGCAAATCAAAACGTTCGAGGAGAAATTAGATGTGGTAATTTTCGATCGCAACACCCTTCCCATTTCGGTAACTGAAGAAGGAAAAAAAATAGTGGAGAAGTGCGACGATATTCTTCGAAAAGTGGATGCTCTGGTCCTCCCTTTTAAAAAACCGAAGCACTAATTTCTGAATCAATCGCACACTTCCCCGCCTATTGTTCTACCCAACCTGTTTTATTTTACTCCTCAATCGCTGGAGGTATGATCTTATAAATCACTGGTGTTACCACGCGTGAAAGAATAGTAGAGCTAATCAAACCGCCAATCAGTACAATTGCCAAAGGTGCTATAAGCGGATTGGTGCTAATTGCAATTGGTATAAGCCCTCCGATAGCGGTCAAGGATGTCAGTACAATTGGTAAGAATCGAATTTCTCCAGCCTCGCGGATAGCATCTTCCAACCCCTTTCCTTCCTTGCGCAACTGATTGGTGAAGTCTACCAATAGAATAGAGTTCTTGACCTCTATTCCAGCCAAGGCTATCAATCCAATAATCGCAACAAATGATAGCGAATTACCAGTTATCCAAAGGGCTATCAACGCACCCACCATTCCAAGCGGTATCACAGACAATACAATAAGAGTACTCTTGAAAGTCTTGAACAATAAAATCAAAATTGCGATGAAAAGGAATACCGTGATAATGATGATTGTGCCAAAGCCACCAAAAGATTCTTGACGAGATTCATATTCACCTCCCATTGCATAACTGTATCCTCTAGGAAGGTTTATTTGATCCATGTTTTCAATGGTTTTTGCAATTACCTCATCTGCAAGAAACCCTTTGTCAACAAAGGCTGTAACCGCCACCATACGCTTTTTGTTATAATGATTTATCGAAACTGGCGAAGCGTCGAGTGAGAGTTCGGCCACTTGAGATAGCGGAATTGATTGACCGGATTGATTATTCACAAACAGTTGATCGAACACATGAATATCAGGCTTTGAATCTTTACCAGTACCAACAAGAATCGACCACTCATCGTCGTCATCACTTGGCATCTTGCCAATATCCAAGCCTGTAACCGCCATACGCACGGTTCGGTCTATGTTTACCGTCGGGATTCCCAATTGACTGGCTTTCTCTTTATTAATTTCAACCTTGATATCTGACTTTAAATTCTTTACAGGATTATTCACGTAAATAGCGCCTTCCGTCCCTTTGAGCATCCGTTCTACATTTGCTGCTATCATTCGCAAAGAGTCTAAATCATCACCGACTAAGCGCACTTCCACTGGAGCGGTAATGGGTGGTCCCTGTTCAAAATTTTTCACTTCAATTTTAGCACCTACAAAGATATTGAATTTTGTGCGGAGCCTTTCTATGACTTCAAGTTTTTCATCTGGGTTAATATCCTCCCTTAATTGGACGAAAATCTGACTGAAATCAGAGCGTTCATTTTCTGGTACTTCATTGTAATAAATGCGTGGACTTCCTTTTCCTACGTTCGTTGTAAAGTACTTTATTTCGTGCACTTGAGCTAGCTCATTCTCCACATAGCGTGCGATGCTATCGGTGACAGCAAGGGAGGTCTGTAATGGTGGTTTTATATTTACCAAAAACTGAGGTTTTTCAGAAGCTGGAAACAACGAAAATCCAATTACAGGCATCAATTGCAATGAGCCAATAAATATCACACCAGCTATAATCAATGTCATCCAAGGACGATTGAGCGCTTTGTCCAAGAATGGTGCATACGACTTATGAATACCTTTTTGCAATGCTCTCAAGAATAGGTTTCCCTGAGAATGTCCTTCGTGTTGCTTTAAAATTCTGCTAGATAAAAATGGAATAATAGTGATTGAAACTATCATGCTTGCCAACACACAGGTGATTACTGCCATGGGTAGACTTCGAATAAAATCACCGGATGCCTCTGGTAAGAAAACAAGCGGTAAAAAAGCAATAATCAAGGTTGCTGTGCACCCTACAACCGCTAGTCCAATCTGTTGCGTAGCTTTAATGGTAGCCTCCAGTCGCGTATGCCCTTCTCGCAACCAACGCTCAATGTTTTCTACGACTACAATGCTATCGTCAACAAGCAAACCAAGCGCAACAACTAGTCCTACAATGGAAAGTTGATTCATGTTGTAGCCCAAAACATTCAAAAGCACCAAACCTATAGCTAATGAAAGTGGAATCGAAATCATCACTACCAAAGCCGCTCTTCCACCGAGGGGCAAAAGTGTGAATGCAACAAGAAGTATTGCGATTATAAAGTCCAAGCCAAGTCCTGACAAGCGTTTATTGACATTATCAGCTTGATCGAAGGTCAACTCGAGGGCAATGTTAGAAGGCAAGGTGGATTTGAATTCATCAAACTTGACTTGATACTTCTTTTGAATATCGCTGATATTATTTCCCGGTTTTAGAGCCGCTGTTACTAAGACCCCGCGGTTGCCATTGATGCGAGTAATGTGTGTTTCATCCTTAAAGTCTACATACACATTCGCAATATCCTTGATGCGAATGTTATTGCCATTGTAGCTATAAACTACTGTCTGATTGATTTCATTTACATCAACATAGTTGCCGCTGGTTTTGATGTTGTAAGCCTTATTACCAACGTCAATACTACCGCCGGGAATGTTTGCCAACTCGCTCTGTACGGCACCCAGAATAGCATTAACAGGTAGTTTCATCGAAGCGAGCTTATCCAATTGTAGGTCAATTTTTACGACCTCATCGGGTATACCATGAATTTCTACATTTTTTAATTCTGCCACAGACTTCAAAGCCTCTTCCAATCGCTGTGCTTCTTCCTGAAGTTGTTTGCGTGAAGCAGAGTTAGAAATCACACCCGCTTGAATAATATTTACGTTACTCGGGATGATTTTTTGAACCTCCATACTCAACACTTCAGCGGGAAGTTCAGAGCGCATTCCATTCACTTCACGAACGAGTTCTTGATACTTTTCATCCACATCGCTTTCGTAAATATATTCGACATTGAGTACTGCTACACCGTCTTGGATGGTAGTTTTTATGCGTTTTATATCTTCGAGCTCGCTTATTTTCTTTTCCAACTTATCCACCACTAAATCCTCCATATCTTGAGGAGACGTGCCAGGATAAATAACAACAACAGGAAACTCAGGCGCGCTCAATTCAGGATCTTCGGAGCGCGACATGTTCAATAAAGTTGTCACGCCTAATGCAATTGCCATTAAGAAAATGACAAGAGTGAACTGGTAATTTTTTACCGCGTAAACTGAAATTTTCATAGCAATTATTTATTAATGATAATATTTGATTGATCATTGAGATAAGGTCCACCAGAAACAATAAGCCACTGAGCATTTTCCAAACCCTTCACCACACTTGCCTTACCGTTTGCGATTGATGACACTACAACCTTAATGCGCTCAGCTTTTTTCTCATCATTAGTAACGAATACAAAACCTTCTTTACCGTCACCATCAAGCAAAGCCTCAAGCGGAATTTGCCAAGAGTTCTGCTTTATGCGTGGAGTGATGACAACATCAGAGAACAGGCCGCTGGCAAGGTTAGATAGTGATTGAGTTGGACGAACATCTACGAGAAACAAACCGGTATAAGGATCTACCCCCTCTGACTTTCTAATCACTGTTGCCTTTACGTTTTGCAAACTCAGAGAATTAATAGATAATTGGGCGCTATCCCCAATAGTAACACGCGACCAGTCTTTATCTGAAATGGCCGCTCTTACTACCCATTCGCTTCCAGACAAAGCGTTAAATCTTACTACCGGACTTCCTGGCCCCACGATTTGTCCTGCATTTGCATATCGTTCCAAAATCACACCACTTGAATTCGCCCTAATCTCCGAATATGATAAATTAAACTTGGCAGCTTCATATTGTTTTGAAGAGAGATCAAAAAGGGTCTTGAGATTCTCATATTGTTCTGAGGTGATGACGCTATCCTGAAGAAGTTTGGTACCACGATCAAAATCCCGTCTTGCCTTGTCCAATCCAATTTTGGCTTGCTCAACCTGGGCGCTTATTTCTGTCAATACAAGCTTTGCAATCAACTGTCCACTTTGAACGCGATCGCCGGGTTGCACAAACACACTTTCAATCACTCCACCTGTTTTAAACGAAAGCAAACTTTCTTCGGTGGTGGTGAACTGCCCTGAAACATACACAGGATTTTGAACATCTACTTTTCCGAGTGGAATAACCTTTACAGGTATTGCATCGGAGGCCGTTGGAATTTTTTCTGTTGATGTGCTATCGTCTGAACATGATGCAAAGAGAGCAATCGATAATGTGAGGAATATTATTTTTTTCATTGTTAGAGGGAATTATTTGTTAATGATATCGGTTGCAGTCTCTCTTTCTAATTGAGCTATTGCCTCTGCGAGTTTTAGTTCTTGAATGATAACCGACAGTGATGCATTGGTTAGCTGTGTTCTAGCATCCAAATAGTCTATCAATGGCGTGACACCAGCTTTGAATCCGCTCTCCATTGCTGCATAATAACTCTCAGCAGCGGTTTGTAATTGTTTATATGACTCCAATTTGTCCAGCTCTGACCGAACGTTATTGTTGGCGACAGTGATGGCTAGTTGCAGTTGCTTCTGAGTATTTTCCAATTCAAGCTGTGCATCTTTGACTTGAATCTCCGCAAGCTTGCTATTCCTTGTGTTGCGTCCTGCTTCGAAGATGGGAATGTCCATTTGCACTCCCAATAAGTAATATCTTGACTTTTCATCCACACGCCATTGCTCTGCTTGTGAGCCTAGATCTACGAAGGCACTCAATCTTGGAACGGCATATGCACGCTCCATTTGTAGCGCGGTTTGCTGGATAAGAAGTACTTTTTCAAGCAACTTTAATTCCTCTCGATTCTTAAAAGAATCACTCGGTGCAGCAACGAGCGGCTTGGCCGAGGTCTCTACTTCAACTACTGAATCAAGTGGACGATTAATCAAGAAATTAAAAAAAGCCTTCGCATTCTCAGATTGATTTTGCGCTGTGTTTAGCTCTGCTTCAATTTTAGCCTTTTCGGCTTCAATACGACTCAATTGAGCAGGAATTGCCTTGCCATTTTTTACTAGGCTTTGTGTTATTACTTCTGTACGTTCAATCAAACCCAAGGCTGAGGTATAAACATCAATTGCCTTTACACTCTGAGCATATTGGAAATACGCAGTCTTAATTTGTTTTACCAGTTCTCTTTTGTAGATCATCAATCCTTCTGCGCGCACTTCTACTTGACTTTTCTGAATTCTTTTATTGTATATAATATCGGTATTCAGCAAAGGCATGGAAGTTCGAATGTGAGCATCATAGAAATTTTTGGGGTTCAGAAAAGCCTCTGCATTTTCAATTTGAGGAAATGCATTGGAAGCGGTAAGTTGATTAAGTGTTGAATAGACTGGATTAACAATGTCTCCGAGTGGAAAATTGAAAAAACGTCCGCCTTCACCACTTGTAAAACTCCCATTGAAAGCTACTGTTGGAAAAAACAGTGATGAGGCATTTTCCAGCTGGATCATAGCACGCTCAATCTCAAGACTCTCTTGACTGAGCGCAATATTTGCTTTTAGTCCTTCTTGAATATATGAGTTAAGAAGAGATTGGGATTGAGATTGGGCCTGAGGAGGATGAATCAATAAGATACTCGAAAGCACCAGCAAGAAGTGGATTGGATAAAGTCGCATTTTTATTATCATCTTAATTTACTTAACGGTGTTAACTATTGAGTTAAAAAAATAGCAATCCCTATTCCCATGAGGGAATGATTGAAAATTTCATTAAATCAATTGAACTATTTCCTAAGCGAACCCAGAAGATTATGAAACGCTTCGAGACCCAGTGATACTATTTTTTCTTTATTGGGTTCCGAAATCACTTTGGTACATCTGTTTCGATGATGCAGTGTAATCATTCCATGCAATGCGCCCCAGATTACAAATGCAGTCACCTCGGCATCATGACGAGGAAAATACTTTTTACTAATGCACTCCTCCACTGTATGTTTGAGCGCACCAAATGCTGTATTCCCCTCTTTCCAAAGCTCATGCTCTTCTTCGAGTTTGGTCAGTGGTGAAATTTGAATGAACATCAAGTCATAGAGTTCAGGATTGCTCATCGCGAAGTCAATATACATTTTCCCCATTGCCTTCAACCGCTCAAAGGGATCTTCCACTTGAAGCAACACAGCCATTCTACTGTTTAAGATTTCAAAGCCCTCGGTGTGCAGGGTATGCAAAATTTCGTTCTTATCCTGGAAGTGCAGATAAATTGTAGTAGCGCTATAACCTATTTTTTCTGCAATCATCCGAACAGAGGTTCGATCATACCCTTGCTCCAGAAATATCTCCCTAGCGGCATTCAAAATGCGTTGCTTGAGTTCCATCTTATCCAAAGCTCTTTTGTCTTTACTGCCGTTCATTTTTTATTTCGAAACAAAGAAAGTTAACACCGTTAATCTATACAAATGCCAATACGAAATTACGGGTTGAATTGTCAAAAAAGAATATTAAATTGTATAATCCATAAAAAAAGCCTTCTCTCCATGAAGGAGAGAAGGCTTGAAAGTCGGATAAGCTTGTGGCTAAAAAAACTGTTGTTTGTCCACTTAATTCATCGGTCATCGTTATGACCTACCTGTTGTAAAACTATTAAACCAAATACTACTTAAACCGAGACTTATCCGAGTCTTTTGTATTATTGACCTTGTCCAAGAGAGAAGGCTTCTACGCCATCAAACTTGAAGAGGTGTTCTGTTTTTACAAACTCCAATCCTGCATCTGATACCTTGTCAAGGAATCGTGTGATCATCTTATTGTTGAATTGCAAGTGTGCCTTTTCGTCGGTACACAAATAGCGCATTCTCCAGTGATCTGTGCAGAATGTTTCGTCAAAACCGTTTGGCCATACTTTGATACCGCGGTTGGAAATCATCGAAAGTTGAAGACAGCCGTCATTGGCTTGTTGGGCGATAGCGGCCAACTCATCTGGGTTGGTACCTCTCCAGTGCACGAACACATCAATGCCTACCATTTTCTTTTCAGCCGCAGGCTTGCGCTTGTAGATGAAAGGTGCAGATGGTTTGGCGTTAGTATCATACTTAACTTCCTTCAATTGCTTTGGTGTTCTGCCAAGGCGCTCAATCACAGCGTCAGCAAATGCTGAGGTTCCAACTTTCTGCTTGCTCACTCCTTCTTTGTAGATATCATAGGTGTGGATCCCATCTTCCATTGCGCACAACCAAGCGTTTTGAATTTTCTCAGCTACATCGCTTTGGCCGATATGAATCAACATCATGATTGCACCTTGAAGCAAACCGCTTGGGTTGGCCATATCCTGACCAGCTCTGCGAGGAGCACTGCCGTGAATCGCTTCGAACATGGCACACTCAGTTCCGATGTTAGAACTTCCTGCGATACCAACTGAACCAGCGATTTGAGCAGCTACGTCGGAAAGGATATCACCATATAAATTCAACGTCACAATCACGTCGAAAGCTTCTGGAGTATCCGCAAGCTTTGCAGCACCGATGTCTACAATCCAGTGTTCTTTTTCAATCTCTGGATATTCGGCTCCTACTTCATCAAACACTTTGTGGAAAAGACCATCTGTGGCCTTCATGATATTATCTTTCGTGAAGCAAGTCACTTTTTTGCGACCGTATTGACGAGCATATTCGAATGCATAGCGCACAATACGTTCACAACCTGGACGAGAAATGAGCTTCAAGCACTGTACTACTTCGTCTGTCTGCTGATGCTCGATACCAGCGTACAAATCCTCTTCATTTTCGCGAATGATTACCAAATCCATTACTGGGTGTTTGGTTTCAACAAAAGGATGGAAACTGATGCATGGACGAACGTTTGCGTAAAGACCAAGCATTTTGCGTGTGGTCACGTTCAAGCTCTTATAGCCTCCTCCCTGTGGAGTGGTGATTGGAGCTTTAAGAAAAACTTTTGTTCTGCGGATTGAGTCCCAAGACTCCTTTGAAATACCGCTTGTATTGCCGGATAGATAAACTTTCTCACCTACTTCGATCTCTTCGATGTCAAGTCTAGCGTTGGCAGCTTTGAGAATTCGGAGTGTCGCATCCATAATTTCTGGACCGATGCCATCACCTTTAGCTACAGTGATAGGCACATTCACTCCTGATTTTACAGCCTCTTGTGAAGCTGATTCGGTTTGATAACTCATGGTAAAATAATTTTCACGAATTTGAAAACCAAACCAATGATGAAAAAAGTCCTATGGAAATTATCAATACCTACCCATGCAACCTTATTTATAATCAATCTATTATCGATTATGGATATTATCCATGATTTTCATTATGAACTATTAACAAATACAGGGCTTTCAGACAGTTATATTATATTTGCCCCCTTTTCACCAGAGTGATTGTAGACATCATTATACCGGCTTACAACGAAGAACAAAGCATTGGACTTGTTGTAAAGGACATCCAACACCATGAGGTGAGGCACATCATCGTTGTGAATAATAATTCAAAGGATCGAACTGTATCTGTAGCAAAGGCCGCAGGCGCCGTGGTACTTGATGAAACAGAACAAGGATATGGAGCAGCATGCCTCAAAGGTATAGCTTGGGCAAATTATCAAAACCCTCCTGCCGACGTTCTTCTATTCATGGATGCTGACTACAGCGACTATGCTAGTGAAATGGAATTGCTTCTCGCCCCTATTCGTTCTGGAGAATACGACTTTGTAATCGGCGCGAGAAGCGCGGAAGGGAGGGAAAAAGGAAGCATGACGCCGCAGCAGGTCTTTGGAAATTGGCTAGCCACCACTTTGATTCGATTGATTTATAGGGCGCGATTTACTGACCTAGGCCCATACCGAGCCATTCGAAGAGAGAGCCTGAATAGCCTCGGAATGATCGACAGAAATTACGGCTGGACGGTAGAAATGCAAATCAAAGCAGTAAGAAAAAAACTCCGTTTTCAGGAGGTGTTAGTAAAATACAGACAACGAATTGGAGTCAGTAAGGTGAGTGGAACGGTAAAAGGTACTATTTTAGCGGGCTACAAGATAATCAAGACCATTTTTAAATACAGTTTATAAACTACTATTCTCAGTGGAAATACTTGCACTCATAGCCATTTGTATCTATGGCTTTTTCCTTTTGTTCATTTTCTTTTACTCTCTTGTTCAATTGAATCTTGCGATTCATTACGTGAGAAGATTTAGAAGAAAACTTGTCAAACCCGATATCAAGGAAGCAGATCTTCCGATGGTAACTGTCCAACTTCCTGTTTTCAACGAACTCTACGTAGTGGAGCGCTTGATCGACGCTGTTTGCGCATTTGATTATCCTAAGGATAAATTAGAAATTCAATTGCTGGATGATAGCACCGACGAATCGTTGGAAGTGGGCCGCAAGAAAGTGGAAGAAATGGCGGCGAAAGGATTTGACATCAAGCAGATCATTCGCCCAGAACGCAAAGGTTTCAAAGCAGGTGCGCTTGCTTATGGATTGGATATTTGCAAAGGTGAATTCGTGGCGATTTTTGATGCCGATTTTATTCCTCGCAAAGATTTCCTTCGTCAGACCATTCCATTTTTCTACACAGATCCAAAAGTTGGAGTTGTTCAAACACGTTGGGAACATTTGAATGAAGATTATTCGCTTATCACACGTCTTCAAGCATTTGGTCTGGATGCACACTTTACGGTAGAACAAATGGGGCGCAATGCTGGTCACCATTTCATCAATTTCAATGGTACTGCGGGTGTTTGGAGAAAGACTACTATTTACGACGCAGATGGATGGCAAAGCGATACCATCACCGAAGACTTGGATTTGAGTTATCGTGCGCAATTGAAAGGTTGGGATTTTATTTATTTACCTGAAATTGGCAGTCCAGCCGAATTACCAGCCGAAATGAATGCATTAAAAGCGCAGCAATTCAGATGGACAAAGGGCGCAGCAGAATGTACCGTAAAAAATATGCCTCGTGTTTTGAATGCAAAAGGACTTGGTTTTGCGCGCAAAGTACACGCTTCGTTCCACTTGATGAACTCAGTGGTATTCCTCTGTATTCTTGGCACATCACTGCTGAGTGTTCCTATGTTGATTATCAAAAATACTTTTGAGCAATATCAAATTCTTTTCATGATTGCCTCTGCATTCTTAGTGAGCTTCTTTATCCTCGGATATTTTTATTGGGTATCACGACCACAAGCGCCTTTCTTTAGCAAGCTCGGGCGATTTGTAATCGATTTCCCAATGTTCCTTTCCGTTAGTATGGGCTTGTCATTGCACAATGCCGTAGCCGTTTTGGAAGGTTTTACTGGAAAAAAATCAGCGTTCGTTCGCACACCAAAGTTTGCAATTTCCACAGGAAAAAAGGGAACTTGGACCGACAAAAAATACCGTGCAGTCAAAATCAGTCCACTGACGATTGGCGAAGCATTGATGGCACTCTACTTTATTGGTGGTTTAGCCTTGGCCTTCTACTTCGATGATTTCGGATTGTTTCCATTCCACTTCATGCTCACACTGGGTTATTTGTTTGTGACCTTCTACTCGGTAAAACACGCACGCGCATAATTCGATAAAATGATTAAGAAGATACAGGCTTCAGGCTTTCCCATCATTCTTACTATTTTATTTATCATATTATCCCTCGGAGGATACATCGGAATGGCTTGGTGGGTAGATCGCAGCGACTATCGGTCGTTTGCTCTATTTCTCACCGCAGTATTTGCAGGCTATGCATTTTGGTGGTTTAATCGCTCGCTATTCTCATGGCGCACTATTTTAATTTGCGCTGTGCTTTTTCGAGTCCTATTTCTTTTCGATGATACCACACGTCTTTCTGATGATGTATACCGATTCATCTGGGATGCCGAACAAGTTTCCTCAGGAGTGAATCCATATGTTTATACGCCCGCCGAATGGAGCGCTCAAAATCCCAATACAATTTTTGATGCGTCGGGTCCTTTGTACCAACACCTGAATTCCCCAAATTACTTTAGTGTTTATCCGCCCGTATGCCAGTTTGTTTGGGGATTATCTTCTTGGTTTGCCGATATAGCGGGCGTTGGAGATAGCATCACTCATCGCATCATTTTTCTTAAATCAATATATCTGATTTTTGAAATCATCACCATGTTGCTCTTGGTGAATATACTAATCAAGCGCGGAATGGCAGGACAACTCGCAGGAATTTATGCGCTCAACCCTTTAATCATTATTGAGCTCACAGGTAATTTGCACCCTGAGGCCATTATGATTTTATTTCTCGTGTTAGCGTCCATTTTAGCTTTGTCGAATCGTATCGCACTTGCCGCCATTCCTTTCGGTTTTGCGGTTTCGACCAAATTTATTCCCATATTATTTATTCCATTTTTGATAAAAAAATATGGGTGGAAAAACACATTTATATTCGGTTCGATCTCTTTAGGTGTTGCGATTCTTCTTTTTATTCCATTTCTGTCGCCTGAATTGGTGACACACGTAGGAAAAAGTCTAGGACTCTACTTTACCAATTTCGAATTCAATGCGTCGATCTATTTTATAGTTAGAAATATATTTGAGCTCATCACAGGTCATAATTTGATTGAGAAAATAGGGCCTGTATTAGCGATTTCCGCCTTCGCTGCCATTATTTATGTATTCATAAAACAGAAATCTACTATCTCTGCGCTATTGATAGTCTATTTCATATATATTATCAGTGCGACCACTGTTCACCCTTGGTATTTAGCACTTCCGATTGTATTAGCAGTTTATTCTAACGATCGTTGGCCTTTGGTAGCCTCCGGCGCTGTGATGGCGAGTTATTTTCTTTATTCTTTCGGATTTGAAAATTGGTGGATTATCGCAGGAGAATACCTTGTGATAATTACCGCATTCATAATTGATCTCTATCGCCCTCGCCAAAAGCAGCCTAAACTCTCCACGACATGGTGAATGCGATGATGTCTGATTTTAAATTTTTAATACAATAGCATGAAGGCAGTTATTCAGCATATCTTTAATCGTCTCGGTTATCAAATTAGCCGATTAGACGACAAAAAAAATGCTGGGAAGAAATCAAAAGCTCTGGACTTTGGATACATATCAGCTGCCGAAACTGTTCAAAAGGCAAAAGAAAATGGCTTATCTATCTGTGATTATGTCGAAAAGTCTTGGAACCAAGTTGGCGAAACTCAAAAGGTCATTGATAATATGTCGGGGTGGATTGATTTTGAAACGATCTTTAATGTATGTGAAATAGGCCCTGGAACAGGCCGATACACTGAAAAAGTGCTTCAACGCAAAGGCCCTGGACGATATGAAATTTATGAGACGGCTAGCGACTGGATGGAATACCTTTCTAAATCATACCCCGTTGTGGCTTGTCAAACAAATGGAAAAGACCTTTCAAATACTAAGTCGAATTCGATCGATCTTTTACACTCCCATGGGGTATTTGTATATCTACCGTTTATTGTAAGTATGCTCTATTTCAGAGAAATGGTGCGAATAGTTAAGACCAACGGCTATATAGTTTTCGACTTTTTTTGTGAGGATTGCATGTCGAGTGAAATCGTGGACCGCTGGATTCAAGCCAAAGAGTACTTTCCAACTTTTTTATCATCAAATTATGTTGATGAGTATTTTCAAAACAATGGCTTCAAAAAAATAGGTGAGTTTTATACCAAGCACGGTCAAGGAAAGTCTCATTATGCTATTTATAAAAAAGAGTCTTAAGATTGGTGATTAAGCATACTCAACGCAATTCTCTTGCGTTGGATATCCACTTCGACCACTTTCACTTTCACTTTTTGTTGGAGCTTCACCACTTCGTTTGGGTCCTTTACGAATCGATTGGCAAGTTGAGATATATGAACGAGACCTTCTTGTTTGACGCCTATATCTACGAAACAACCGAAATTGGTAATGTTGGTAACAATTCCTGGTAGTTCCATTCCGATCTTCAAATCTTCCATACTGCGCACGTCCGCAAAAGCAAACGATTCGGCCCTTTCACGAGGGTCGCGCCCCGGCTTGGCGAGCTCTGAAATGATGTCTTTGATAGTAGGTAAACCAGCAGTTTCTGTAACATATTTAGCTGGTTGAATCTGCTTGCGCAGGCTTTCATTTTTAATCAAATCTTCCACCTTCACTCCCAAATCTGCCGCCATTTTTTCCACAATACCATAACTCTCAGGGTGCACCGCACTATTATCCAAAATATTTTTTGCATTCGGTATTCTCAAGAAACCTGCGCATTGTTCAAAGGCTTTGGGTCCTAGCTTGGCCACTTTTTTCAATTCAGCTCTGCTCTTGAACGCACCGTTCTCCTTGCGATATGCGACGATATTCTCTGCGAGTTTAGGCCCAAGACCAGAAACGTATGACAACAAACTTTTACCTGCTTGATTGAGATTAACACCCACATTATTTACACATGATAGCACAACAGTATCCAATCGATCTTTCAATCTCGTTTGATCCACATCATGCTGATACTGCCCCACACCTATTGATTTGGGATCAATTTTTACCAATTCAGAAAGTGGATCCGCCAATCTTCGACCGATAGAGACGGCACCTCGCACGGTGACGTCTTTATCAGGAAATTCTTCACGCGCAATTTCAGATGCCGAATAAATTGATGCACCACTTTCATTCACCATGAATATCTCTATTTCCTTCGCATTCACAAATGAGCGAATGAACTGATCTGTCTCTCTTCCAGCGGTGCCATTGCCAATAGCGATAGCTTCGATGCTGAATTTTTGAAGGAGTGTATTTATTTTCTCTTGTGATGCACGTACTTCCAGCTGAGGCTCGTGCGGATAAATAACGCTATCGTGAACAAGATTACCGGCCTCATCAAGACATACCACTTTACAACCTGTTCTAAATCCTGGATCTAGTGCTAAAATACGTTTCATGCCCAGTGGCGCTGAAAGCAGCAACTGGCGAAGATTTTCAGCGAATACTGCTATAGCCTCTTCATCAGCTTTTTGTTTAATGGTCGCTCGAAATTCATTTTCAATCGATGGTGAAATTAATCTTCTGTATCCATCCGTAATGGCCTCTTCGACTAGAGAGGCCGCTGCATTATTGCTTCGAATAAATTTTCTTTGCAAAACTTCTAATGTGCGTTCTTCCTCTGGTTGAATGGACACACGCAACATGCCTTCTTCTTCACCGCGCAACATGGCAAGCACTCGGTGAGAAGGCGAACGTTGCCAACTTTCTTCGAAATCAAAATAGTCTTTGTATTTCACGCCTTCCACTTCTTTGTTACGAGCCACTCGCGCGCGAATGGTGGCAAATCGATTGAAACGATCGCGCACCGCACCTCGAACCCATTCATCTTCACTTAGATTTTCAGCAATGATATCTTTCGCCCCTTCAATTACTTTTTCAGCGCTTGGAAATGCATCACAGATCAGTCGTTCAGCCTCACCCTCTATATCGAAATTATTTTGGAGAAAAATGCGTTGAGCGAGCGGCTCAAGTCCGTTCTCTCTGGCCACGGAACCGCGCGTTTTACGCTTTGGTTTATAGGGTAAATAAATATCTTCTAACAACTGCGCATCCTCACATTGCTCGATGCGGCGGCGCAATTCATCCGTAAGCTTGCCTTGTGAGGCAATGGTATCAAGGACTGTCTCTTTTCTTTTCTTGAGATCTTCTTGGCGCTGATATTCTTTTTTCACCCATTCAATCTGCACCTCATCGAGACCACCAGTTACTTCTTTTCTATAACGGGCGATGAATGGAATGGTCGCTCCTTCCTCGAGCAGCTTCACCGTTGCGTTGAAGCTTGCATTGCTTACTTCGATCATTGAATTTTTTCTAAAAAAATAATAGACTATAAAAACATCTCCATTTGTTGTTGCATGGCCTTGGCTTCATTCGCAGCAGCAGTCGCGAAATCCGCGCCCGAAGAGGCGTAGAGAATGCTTCTTGATGCATTCACCAGCAATCCGCAATCATTGGTCATTCCATATTTCACCACTTCTTCAAGGCTGCCACCTTGAGCGCCAACTCCGGGTACAAGTAGAAAATGTTGAGGAATAATTTTGCGTATATCCGCGAGCATTTCAGCGCGTGTCGCGCCCACCACAAACATGGTGTTTTCAATGCTACCCCAAGAAGAAACAGTGCGCAATACTTTTTCAAAAACGCGCTCCTCACCTGCTTGCAGCATTTGAAAATCCATCGAACCAGGATTGGAAGTCAAGGCCAACACTATAGCCCATTTCCCCGGGTGTTGCAAGAATGGTTCGACGCTGTCTTTGCCCATGTAAGGCGCGACCGTGACGGAATCAAAACCGTATGTTTCAAAAAAAGTCTTTGCGTAATAATTACTTGTATTGCCGATATCACCGCGCTTTCCATCAGCGATGGTAAAATGGTCTTTGCCAATGTAGTCTACAGTCTCTTCAAGTATATCCCAACCTTCCTTTCCGAGACATTCGTAAAAAGCAATATTAGGCTTATAGGCAACGCAAAATGGTCGCGTAGCATCAATGATAGCCTTATTGAATTCAAGGATCGACATGCCCGCTGGAATCTTCGCAGGGTCTGTGTCCAGACCTACACACAGAAATGACTTTCTTTCCTTGATGATATTTACAAGTTGATTGTAATTCATGATTTAGTTGTTTGCGGCGGCCAGCAGTTTTTCGGTATTTTCTGCGAGCTTGAGTGCTTCAATTACTTCATCGATTTCGCCATTCATGGCAGCATCGAGATTGTAGAGCGTAAGGTTAATCCGGTGATCGGTGACACGTCCTTGGGGAAAATTATAGGTTCTAATTTTCGCGCTTCGGTCTCCTGTGCTCACAAGAGATTTGCGCATCCGCGCCCTTTCTTCCTGTCTTCTGTTTACCTCTGCTTCAAAAATTTTAGTACGAAGCATTGTAAGAGCCTTTTCATAGTTTTCGTGTTGTGAGCGTCCCTCTTGACAAGCTACGATCACCCCAGTTGGTAAGTGCGTCAATCGAACGGCCGACTCCGTTTTATTTACGTGCTGTCCACCTGCACCGCTCGCGCGATAGGTGTCGCGTTGCAGATCGGCAGGATTGATTACCACATCAAACTCTTCAGCCTCAGGCATCACTGCGACCGTTGCTGCTGAGGTGTGAACACGGCCTTGTGTCTCCGTTTCAGGAACACGCTGTACGCGATGCACACCTGATTCAAATTTCAATGTGCCATAAACTTCCGCTCCACTTACTTCAATAGAAACTTCTTTATATCCACCCATCGTTCCTTCGCTCACACTAAGTACTTCATATTTCCAACCTTTGTTGGCAATATACCGAGTGTACATTCGGTAGAGATCTCCAGCGAAAATAGATGCTTCATCTCCGCCCGTTCCGGCGCGGATTTCAAGAATGCAGTTCTTGGTATCCTCTGGATCTTTAGGCACTAACAAGAACTTGATTTTCTCCTCCATCACTTCTCTTTGAGGTAGCAATTCATCGAGCTCTTCTTGTGCGAGCGCCTTCATTTCTGGCTCATCAGTTGTGCTCTGCAATTCTTTCGCAGACTTGATATCGTTGATGAGTTTTTTATAGGCATTATACGCCTCCACTATTTCCTCTAAATCCTTGTATTCCTTCATCAATACAGGATAGCGTTTCATATCTGATATCACGGATGGATCGGTAATCATCTTACCAACCTCATTGTAGCGATCTTCAATGGCCGCCAATTTTCCTAATAAATCCGTCATGTTATTTTCTTATTCGTATTCAAATACGCCATGCGCAGAGCGTATGGTCAATTTCTTTTTATCCGAGATCTCCACTCTACCCACAATTTTTGCAGGCAGATTAAACTCATCAGCAATGCGAATGATCTCCGCAGCAGTTACTTCGTCAGTATAAATTTCCATGCGGTGCCCCATATTGAACACCTTATACATTTCCTTCCAATCTGTTTTACTTTCTTGCTGAATCAGTTGGAACAATGGAGGTGTATCAAAGAGGTTGTCTTTGATTACATGTGCATTGTCCACAAAATGTAAAACTTTGGTTTGACCGCCGCCGCTGCAATGCACCATTCCATGAATATTTGAGCGATGGTTGGTCAAAATTTTCTTGATTACAGGAGCGTAAGTTCTAGTAGGAGACAACACTAATTTTCCTGCATCCAATGGCGCTCCTTCTACATAATCGGTGAGGCAATAAGAGCCAGAGTAAACCAAATTATCAGGAATGCTATTGTCAAAACTCTCTGAGAATTGCTCGGCGAGCGTATGATAAAACACATCGTGACGGGCGCTTGTAAGTCCATTGCTGCCCATGCCACCGTTATATTCATCCTCATAGGTCGTTTGACCAAAGGATGCAAGTCCTACGATTACATTTCCAGCTTTGATGTTGGCATTGTCAATGACATCGCTGCGTTTCATGCGGCATACCACAGTGGAGTCTACAATGATGGTACGTACCAAGTCTCCAACATCGGCTGTCTCACCACCTGTAGAGATGATGTTCACTCCTTGATCACGCAGACTACCGAGCAAACGTTCGGTTCCTTCGATAATGGCGGTGATAACTTCGCCGGGAATCAAATTTTTATTTCGTCCAATAGTGGATGAAAGTAAAATATTATCTGTTGCTCCCACACACAATAGATCATCGACATTCATGATCAAAGCATCCTGAGCGATGCCTTTCCAAACACTAATATCTCCTGTTTCTTTCCAATACATATAAGCGAGCGAAGATTTGGTGCCGGCACCATCTGCGTGCATCACTATGCAGTATTCGTCATCTCCTGTGAGATGGTCAGGAATAATTTTACAAAAGGCTTTTGGGAATAATCCTTTATCGATATTCTTAATAGCGGCATGTACTTCTTCCTTACCGGAAGAAACACCACGCGAGGCATATCTGGAAGAGTCTGTCATGAGTTGATATAAACAAAGAGGCCTTCTCTGTGTGAGAAGGCCTCAAAGTTATGATTTTCTGTGAAAACTTTATTTCTTAGGGACGTAGTTCGTATCAATAATTCTGAACACTGTTCTACGGTTGAGCAAATGCGCAGCCTCCTGTTTGTCTGCTGGTAAAGCTGTAATATAAGCTTCTGTCAAAATAGTACCCGCTGGGAAACCGCCTTCAGGTGAATTTAATTTGCGAGGTTCTGCCTCACCCTTACCTACCGGCTTCAGACGGCCCTCTTCAATTCCTTTGCTGATCAAATACTTCACACATGTCTCTGCGCGGCGTTGAGAAAGCGTTTGATTGTACTTGTCATCTCCACGGAAGTCAGTATGTGCTTCCAATTGCACAATGTATTTTGGGTTTTCTAACATGATGTCAAGCAGGAAGTTCAATGAATCCTGAGAGTTCACAGTGTTGTCCACAAGCAATTCTGCTTGGTTGTATGGATACAATACCGTTGGCATCTTATACTCTTCGCCGATGATTACAGGCTTGAGGAAATATTCACGTGCAAAATTGGTTGATACACCAATTTTCATTGTTGAGAATCTATCGCCAGTTCCGATATAATCTTGTTTTTGTACAGAAACTGTGTAGGTAGCTTCAGGCTTAATTTTGGTCTTATCAAGCGTAAATCCACCGTTACCATCAGTTTTTAGTTTGTAGTCGTCACCATTAGAGCCTTTCACAGTAACGTCTGCATCTGCTAGAGGAGTTCCTGTCTTTTCATCATAAACAGTAGCTACCAAAGAGAATTCCAATGGTGGCTCTTTGAAATAGTAAATATCATCCAAGCCTTTACCACCTGGGCGGCTAGAGGTAAAATATCCGCTGAATTTCGAGTCTGTGTTACCTTCTTCAAGAATAAAACCGAAGTCATCAGAAGATGAGTTGATTGGATACTCAAGGGCTACTGGAGCAGCAAACGCAGCATCTCCTGTTTTCTCAGCCTTGTAAATATCTAGACCACCCATTCCGCCTCTGCCGTTTGATGAGAAGTACAAGGTACCATCAGCAGCGATATAAGGGAACATCTCATCGCCTTTTGTATTTACAGAAGTCAAGTTAGTTGGCTTGCCCCACTTATCGTTTTGTGCATCATAAGACATATACCAAATATCTCTTCCACCCTTTCCACCTGGCATGTCGGAAGCAAAGAATAAGAACTTGCTATCAGGTGTCATGGCAGGATGTCCTACTCTTGAGCTATCATCTGCATTACGGTCGATGATGTTGAGACTGCGAGGAACGCTGAACGCGCTTGCTCCTGATTTCTTAGAAACCATGATGTCGCATGCAAAACGCTCTTGGCTGTCGTACTTACATGAAGTAAAGTACATGAAGCCAAAATCCTTGGTGAAACCAGCTACTGCTTCATGGCTGGTTGTATTAATCATATCAGAAAGTGGCACTGGAGTGCTCCATTTTCCTTTTTTATCTTTTGTAGAAACAAACAAATCCATGAAGTCTTGGCCTGTAATAGGATCTGTGGCGCTACCTGTCGATTCTTTTCTAGCAGAAGAGAACACAAACTCGTCCTTTTTTCCTGCTGCTACGATGCAGTAGTCAAAAGAAGGCGAGTTGAGGTCTGTTAGGTTTTCAACTGAGAGCTTTGCTCTAGCTGCTTTCTTTTCAGCAGCAGTTTGACAAGATTTGATTCTGTCATTTGCTTTTGATTTCTCACCACCTTTTCCGAGGTATTTGTTGAGCTGAGCAATCGCTTCTTCAAACTTACCTTGCTCTTGGAGAGCGATAGCATAGTTGTAATATACTTCAGGATTGGTATTATAGTACTGAGCAGTAATTGACTTTCCGTACCATTCCTCAGACATATTAAACAGCGTTGATAATCTGTAACATTCACCGATTTGGAAGAAGACTCTTCCCTTTTCAGTGAGATCTTTTACACCTGTCTCGGCAGTTTTGTAAAGTCTTGCGGCCTCAATGTAGCCTCCAACAGCGAATTCATCATCAGCCTTCTTTGTAGCTTTTGTCTGAGCTGTGGCAATAGTGGAAATAAATAAAGCAGCGGAAGCGAATAAAATTAATCGCGTGGTTTTCATAAGGTTTTGTTTTGACATGCTTTTCTTTGGGTTAACAGCGGGCTAATATAAAAAAAAGAGGCGGCCGATAATGAACAAACCACCTCTTTTTATTGTATTTCTAAGCTTTTTTTAGCTTTTAAGCGCTTATCGCACTCATTTTATGGGACTTAACTAAATTTTATCGTGTAAAGAGAATTTCTCTCATTTTTGGTAAAGGCCATTGTTCGTCATCTACAATCAATTCCAAAGCGTCTGCATGGTCGCGAACTGTATCCATGAGCGGCTTAATTTTTTGAGAATATGCGTCGGCTTGTTTTTCTACATCCAATTTTGCGGACTTATCTTTTTCAGCGTTCATTTTATCAATCGCCACTTTCATAGCGTTCACATGCTCGCTAATTTGTTTGATCAAATCCACCTGAGTCTTAGAAGCGGCCTTCGCTTCCGCAGCACCGAGGACGTCTTTCAAGCCAAGCACGTTTTCAATCAAACGGCTTTGATAAGAAATTGCGGCTGGCAGAATGTGGTTGAGAGCTATGTCAGCAGTAACGCGTGCTTCAATCTCACGACGACGGATATACGCTTCCATTTCGATTTCGAAGCGAGCATGAATTTCTTCATGTGTTAATACGTTGAGCGATTCGAACATCTTTTGAACGTTCTTATCTTTCCATACACGCAATGCACTTGGAGTATCCTTCAAATTGCTCAAGCCTCTTTTCGCAGCTTCTTTCACCCATTCGTCAGAATATCCATTTCCTTCGAAGCGTATGGTTTTGCTCACTTTAATAAGTCTCTGAAGTTCTTTCAAAATTGCTTCATCCTTGTCGTCTCCCTTGGCAATACGAGCGTCTACATCTTTTTTAAATTGATTTAAACGATTAGCAACGATTGTATTGAGAGTGATCATGGCATTCGCGCAGTTGGCGCTTGATCCTACAGCACGGAACTCAAACTTATTACCTGTAAATGCGAATGGTGAAGTTCTATTTCGGTCAGTATTGTCAAGGAACACTTGTGGTAATTTGCCAATGTTCAATTTCAACACCGTCTTATCTTCTGGAGTCATTTTTCCAGCTTTGATGTTCTTTTCAAGATCATCGAGCATAGCGCTCAATTGATCACCCAAGAACACAGACATGATTGCAGGTGGAGCTTCATTTGCACCGAGACGGTGATCGTTGCCCACAGTGGCAATTGAAGCGCGCAATACATCCGCATTCTCATGAATAGCAGCAATAGTATTCACTAAGAATGTCAAGAATTGCATGTTGCTCTTTGGATTCTTACCGGGCTTCAACAAGTTCACACCTGTATTTGTGCTGAGCGACCAGTTGTTGTGCTTGCCGCTACCGTTGATACCTTCGAAAGGTTTCTCGTGAAGGAGTACACGGAAATTATGTTTGCGAGCCGTTTTCTCAAGCACGTCCATCACCAATTGGTTGTGGTCGTTGGCGAGGTTTGCCTCTTCATACATTGGAGCAAGCTCGAATTGGTTTGGCGCCACCTCATTGTGACGGGTTGTCACCGGAATTCCCAATAAATGCGCTTCACGTTCGAAGTCTTGCATATACGCCAATACACGTTCTGGGATAGAACCGAAATAGTGGTCTTCCAATTGTTGACCCTTTGCTGGGCGAGCACCAAAAAGCGCGCGACCAGTCATAGCGATATCGTGACGTACATTATATAAAGCAGAGTCGATCAAGAAGTATTCTTGTTCCCAACCCAATGAAGTGTTCACCTTTACTACATCTTTGTCAAAGTATTGACAAACCGCTGTAGCAGCGATGTCCACAGCGTTCAAGGCCTTCATCAACGGCATCTTATAGTCGAGTGCGTGAGAAGTGTATGATATGAAAATAGTTGGGATGCAAAGGGTGTTACCAACGATGAATGCTGGTGAAGAAGGATCCCAGAGGGTATAACCGCGTGCTTCAAAAGTGTTGCGGATACCACCACTTGGGAATGAAGACGCATCTGGCTCTTGTTGAACGAGCATTGAGCCATCGAATTTTTCGAGCGCGCGACCGTCGCCAATTGGTTTGAAGAAGCTATCGTGTTTTTCAGCCGTAGAACCAGTCAGCGGTTGAAACCAGTGTGTATAGTGCGTTGCCCCTTTTTGGATAGACCATTCTTTCATTGCGGCAGCTACGTGATCAGCAGTTTGGCGATCGATGCGTGTACCATTTTGTATACAGTCCATGAGTTTTTCGAATGCGTCGTCGGTAAGGTATTCGCGCATTTTGAAGTATGCGAATACGTTATCACCGAAGTACTCGGAAACTCTTTTTCCAGAAGAATCTACCTCTTGTGGTTGGCGGTAGTTAAGTTCAGAAAGTGCTTGAAAACGATTTGTACTCATCTTTTTTGGGGGGTTAATGCCGCAAAAGTACACTTTTTTTGACTACCACATCAAAAATCAGGGGGGGTATGTTGAAAAAAATGACTTTTTTAGAACGAGAACGGGAACAAAGAACGAGAACAAGAACGGGAATTTGGAATTTGGAGTTTGGAAATAAAAAAAGTCCCGGCGATGTCGGGACTTTTTTTTTTCAGAACTCTCGTTCTTGTTCTTGTTCTATCTTAGTTGTAAGCAACGATCACGTCGAAGCTTCCGCTGTAAAGACCAGCTGCTTGTTGAGCTGATACGTTCAAAGTAGCACCTACATTCAAAGTAGCTTCACCGTTTGCGTCAAGTACTGAATCAGCACCGAGGCTAGATACGAAGTTGTCTACAGTCATTTGTTCTGCGCCACCTGCAGTTTCGATCACGATAGAAGCAGGAACTTCGATAGTGAAAGAAGCATCAGCGTATCCGTTTACGTCGAAA
>JBKCOM010000173.1:0-57521 GCA_046309775.1 Flavobacteriales bacterium | reverse complement strand
GTTGCTCCTCAGCAGAGCCTTTCTCCGCTTATCTTAGCAGCATTAAAGAAATACCTATCGCTTTATATTAACAATAAAGCTTTTCAACAAAATAAGGGACAAGGGTAGGTGTCCTGTCAAGCTATATTATGAGGTAGCATTGTTCCTTGTTCCCTGTTCCCCTGTTCCCTTGTTCCTTGTTCCTTGTTCCCCTGTTCCCTTGTTCCTTGTTCCCTTGTTCCTTGTTCTTGTTATACTTCTCGTTGTTGTTCCTATTTTTGCAATATGCATTGGTTCTATTTTTCTGGTGAAATAAGAGAATCCATCATCGAGCCGGATGAGGAAGAACAGCGCCACATTCGTGCGCTGCGAATTCGCGAGGGCGAGGATGTGGTATGCACTGATGGTAAAGGGAACGTGCACCAATGCAAAGCTGAATTGGGAAAGAAATCTACTTTATTCCGAATTACTCATTCAGAAATAAAAATTGAAAAAGGAGCGAAGCTAGTTCTTGCCATTGCACCAACGAAAAATATTGACCGTTTGGAATGGCTGATAGAGAAGGCTGTAGAAGTAGGCGTACATGAACTATTGCTTTTTAAAAGTGAACATTCAGAACGTCCTATTATAAAGCACGAACGACTCGTTCGTGTGGCCATCGCAGCGATGAAACAAAGTCAGCGCGCTTTTCTACCTCATATTACACAGTTGGAAGAGTTTCAAGCCATCATAGCTCATCCTTGTCAACATAAATATCTAGCACATTGTGCAGACGATCAGGACAAGAAGTTATTACAGCAGGTGCTAACGAACGACAAGGATGCTCTTATTGCTATTGGACCAGAAGGTGATTTTTCAATGGAGGAGATTCAAATGGCAAAGAATAGTGGCATTCAAACAGTGAGCTTGGGCGCATCACGATTGCGCACAGAGACTGCTGGTCTTGCGGCAGTATTTACATTTTCTATTAAAAACCAATAAGCATGATACGCTTTATATTTCGCACTGCAGGCATGTTGTTCATCGTAGCGCTCATCGCGGCTTATTTTACGAATCCTACCATCGAGGATTTTAAAAAAGAAGTAAAGGCTCGATTAGAAGGTGAGTTCAAAGAGCAGCTCGACAATCCAGCCTTAGCATTGATTGCAGAAGAAGGCATGGACTTCGTAGCAGACCTTACTGAAAAAATGGTGACACGCGAAGAGTATTATTTCTTTTCCATTTATAAGATAGAACTTCCCACAGGAAACGAAAAATTCGTCGGGATTTTTGGAAAGTTCATCCCCCTGAGATAATATCGACGTTCAATTCTGAATTCTGAAATCTGATTCTGAATTCTGAATTCTGAATTCGGAATTCGCAATGACTAATTCGTAAAACCAAGTCCCGCCGTCGCTAGTCGCTAGTCTCTAGTCTCTAGTCTCTAGTCACTAGTCGCTAGTCGCTAGTCTCTAGTCTCTAGTCACTAGTCACTAGTCTCTAAATTCTCAGCGTGCTATCAATTAATTCTTTCGACTGGATGCGGTCCATGTTGACGATGGGGGTGCTGTAGAGATAAGGGGTGTCTTCGTGAAAGTTGCTGCGGAGGCCTGATTCAATGAGATTGAAGAGAAGTCCTTTGGTGCGAGCTTGCATTTTGTAGGTAGTGGTGCGCACGAGTTCTTCTTTTTCATTGAGTACGAAAGTATCTTGGTAGTCAATGTCCACGCCGCCATGTACAAGCTTTTCCTTAATCAACCACTCTGCAATTTGATTCAATTGCTCTTCTCTTTTGGTAATGATGTGTATGACGATCATGTTATTGAGTTTTAGATTATTTCAATTGTCCTAAGAAATACAAGACTTCCGCGCTGGCCATCTCTAGTTTGCTTTGTAAATCTACTAGTTTGTTTTGAGCATCGGCCAATTGCATTTCACGCTGATTGACGATGAAGAGCGAACTTTCACCATTAAAGAAGCGTGTTCTTTCCGCATCGAGTAATGTTATGTAATTGGCCACATTGGCGCGAGCTACAGCAGTTTGATCGCGAATGAGAGCAACATTTGTGAATGCTGCGTTTGCTTTGTTACTCAACTCAACAGCTTTTAGATCTCGGATATAATTATTCTCTGCAATTTTAATTCGTGTCAATTGCAAATCTCCGCGGGCTTCTCTGAGGAATATGGGGAAACTAAAATTCAGGCCCCATTTATAGTTGCGAGTAGAAAACATAATGTCATCCGCGTTGATCATCCCTGTGTTGAGGAAATTATAATCCACATCCAATTTAGGTAAGAGTTTTTCTTGCTTCCATCTTGCTTCTGCTTCCATTTGTTTGATTTTCGCATCGGTGGCGAGAATAATGGGGTGTGAGGTATCGATGGTAGTTAAAATCTGCGAGCGTGAAATGGTCATCAACTCGGGAGGCAATTGTCCCATTGGATTTTCAGGCACCGCTTTTTCGCTGATGATTAATCCAGTTGGAATAGAAGAGGTGTCATCATTATACCATAAGAAACCACTTAGAAAGAAGCGAGATTTTACTTCAATGGTAATGTTTTCGAGCAACTGTTGTTGGCGTAACTGCACCTGGAGATATGCTTCTACCGTATCAATGAATGGTCGGTCGCCAGCGAGTGCCCGTTGTTTTACAGCATCAAAGCGAATGGTAGCGATATCAAGCATTTCCTGAGCGATTCGCTTTTTTTCTACACTCGCCCACCAATTCCAATAAGCACCGTAGGATTCGAAGATGAGCTGGTTGTACATCGAGGCACGCTCGGCAATAGAGTATTGCTCGAATGCTTGTGACACACGCATTGCGGTGCGACGTTCGTCTATGAGCAAGCCTTGCAATAAGGGCATACTCACACCGGCAGTGACGAGTCCATCGTCAGGTGTTACTTTGCTTTGATCGAGAAAGGCACCGCTGTTGAGGTCATAGCCAGCTTTCAATGATAACGGGCTTCGGGTTGGCAATTTGATCATCGAACTCGCTTCAGAGAAGTAGGATGTTTCTTTGTAAAACTTCTCATTGAAGTTGGCCTCGAGTTTGGGGTCGAATGCTCCTCTAGCTCTTCTCTCAAAACTTTCTGCGTTTTGCAATTGCAACTCTGCGCTTAGTGCCATAGGGTGATAGTTGCGCACGATGTTGAGAAACTCCTCCAATGGCAACGAGACAATACTATCTCGTTGCGCTGAAAGATTAAAAGCAAAAGCAGAGCAGAGAAGAAGTAGTGTGATATTTTTAAAACGCATCATTATTTTTTCTCCTCTTTTTTAGAAGATGATTTGTCCACTTCTTTGCGATTGCCAGTGTAATAGTCTGGCGGGAATCCATTGAATTGACGCCATAGTTCGTACCAAATAGGAACGTCTTTCAAAAGTGCGATACCATTTGCTCCGGTGCCCACGCGCAGACCTTCTGGCCAAGGCAATTCGGCAGGGTCAGGAATTACGAGCATGCGATATTTACCGTTTGGACTTATAAAGTTGTCGATGGCATAAACCTTTCCTCCAAATGTTCCAAACGATGCATTGGGCCAGCCGCTAAATACGAAGGCAGGCCAACCATCGAAGATATATCTCACTTTTTGCCCCACTTTAATCAAAGGCAAATCCATTGGGTCAACAAACATTTCAACGGCCATGTCAATTTTTGCCGGCATTATGCTCACCACTTGATCGCCTTCTTTAATGGTTTCTCCGATACCGGTAGTGATGGCTTGTGTGATATAACCATCTTGAGGTGCGGTGATGAAATAAAATCCACTGCGACGATCGTAGTTTACATATGTGTTTTGCAACTTCGTCACTTGCGCTTCGGCGTCGTACATCGAAGAAAGTGAGGCGAATTTATCTGATTCAGCCTTTCCAATTTTATCCCTGAATTCGCTGTCGATGGTGTTCAGTTCGGTGCGAGCAACAAGAATTTCATTTTTAGAAATCAATAATTTATTTTCAGCATCAATTGATTGAGCGTTGGCGTTCTGTAGTGCCACTTTGCGACCTTCAAATTCAGTGCGCGATACAAGATCTTTTTTGAAAAGATCTTCGAAACGCTTCAACTGATCTTCTGCTACAACCAAATTATTTCGCGCTGCTTCGTATTCTATACTATCGCTCTTCACCTTGAGATAGGCTTGTTTGAGCTTGTTTTGCGCTTGTTGCAATTTAAACTCTTTATTGGCAATCAAGGCATCGATTTGTTGATCGAGTGCACGTACTTTTTCCATGTATGATCCCACGGAACTTTCTTTCGCTTTGATTTGGGACTCCACATTCACCAAGAGGTTTGGGTCGAAATAGTCGTCCTTGATCTCGGTGATATACATGATGGTATCGCCTTTTTTGACGAAGTCACCTTCCTGCACAAACCATTTGGCAATCTGTCCGCCAATAATAGTATTTACGGTTTGGGGACGTTGTTCAGGATTTAACGCGGTCACAAGGCCAACAGATTGTATGTTCTGTGTCCAAGGTAGAAAAAGGATACCTACAAGAATTCCAAATATGGTGAACATCCAACGCTTCAGCATGCGGCTGCTGCTCACTTGATGAATTTCTGTGAATGCCTTGAGCTTGGTTTTATCAACTCTGTGTGAAACGCTTTCTTTATTTGAGATGTCTAGCATTTTCGTATTAGTTTAATATTACTCCATTATCCATAATATATCTGTCATCGCACATATTAGCGATGATTTCGTCATTGCTGACGATGATTACCGTCCAACCATGTTGCTTGGAAAGGATATTCTTATAGATGTTTTGACGTTCGTCATTTTTGAGGTTCGAAAGGTTGTCCTCGAGCAGTAGTATTTTGGGATTATCGACGATCGCACGCGCTAATACAATTTTTCGAGTGATTGTTTTGGACAATCGCTTTCCTTCTGGATCGATGGGTGTGTCAAGGCCTGTTGGGTGAGAAGAAACAAATTCGTCTAATTGAACTTGGCGCAAAGCCCACATAACTTGATCTTTAGAAATGTTTGGACGGCCCGCTTGAATATTTTCAAATAATGAACCTTTGAACACATCGGTGTCATTGAGGTTATCGCCGATGATTGAGCGAAGTGCCTCAATTCTAAGACTTCGGAATGGCAATCCGTTGAGAGTGATGGTTCCCGAAAAAGAATTGTACATTCCCGTAAGGAGTTTAAGTAAAGTCGTTTTACCAACGCCGTTGGGTCCACTTATACACACGCGATGGCCCGAAAGCAATTCGAGGCTAGCTCCTTTCAATACTTCTTCATCGCCGTCAGGATATGAGAAAGTCACATTATTGAATCGAATGTTCAAGCCGTTGTCGCAATTGGTGTCTCTGAGGTCGGTACCCTTATCTTCTTCAACAGGTAGGTCTGTTACAGTTCCTATTTTTTCCAATGCTGTGAGCAAATCGTAAATGGTATCCATACTGAGGATTAGTTTCTCCACAGCACCAATCAACATTACAATGATTACCTCGGCAGCTACAAATTGACCGATATTGATTTGACGATCGATTACGAGAAGTGAACCAAGTATTAATAGTCCGGCAGCCACCACTACTTTAAACACAATCATTCCCTTAAACTGCCATACGAGAATTCGGAAGTGCTTCTTACGAGCTTTTAGATAACCAGATACCAATTCGTCTGTGCGCTTTACTGGAAGTTCTGAATTACCAATGAGTTTGAAGGTATTCATTGTTCTTCCAATTTCCTCTAACCAGTGAGCCACTTCGAATTTGTACTTTGATTCTTCTAGTGACGTGCGCAACCCCGCTGGGCCAGTAATTCTAAAGATTACATATAACAAGAATACCAACCCTAGTCCCAATAGAATAAACATGGGGTGATAGAGAGAAAGTAGAATCAAACCGAAGATGATCTGCAATGCAGCCGATGAAAAGTCTATCAAAATTTTCGATAGACCTTTTTGGACCGTCAATACCTCAAAGAAGCGGTTTACGAGTTCTGGTACATACTTGTTTTGCACCGCATCCTGTTTGATGCGCGGTATTCTGAACGCAAAGTCAAATGCTGCTTTAGCAAATACTCGCTGTTCGATTGTTTCTGTAATGGCGAGCTGTTTGATTTGCAAGTAGCCGACTAGCGCTACCCCCAATACTACGAAGATCAGAAGTAAAGCCCATGAGGTACTGATTTCGCCTGAATTGAGGAAGTTGATAATCGCTTGAATACCCAGTGGCAACGAAAGGTTGATCAAACCACTGAAAACAGCGAATATGATGATATTTTGGATGTCGACTTTTTCGTTGGCGATAAGTCTGAAAAACCGCTTGACTGCGGAGGAGTTGGAAGTGCCGTCGGCCATTTTATTTTGTAATATTATAAACCAATGAGTTCAAAAATTCTTGTGTTTGTTTTTCTGATTTTCCCACGTCCGTTAGGTGCGGAAGATCATTGCGAAAGCACATTTGTCGCTGAGCTGTTTCCACAAGTGTTGAAGCCAATGCTCGGCTGAATTTATAGCTTTTATCGCAACGATGAATGATATCTGCAATACGTTCGTTGAGATCGTGAAATGCCTTGTAGTAACCCTTCTTTTGACTATCGCTTTCCCACGAGATTTCAAAGACTTTAAAGGCATCACGTGTCACGATTTTCTGAATCAATTCTTCATTCAAGATGCTTGATTTTGGGTCATGATGTGACTTCTCGGATAATACCTCTACCACGCGTAAAAGTTGTTCTTTTGGGTCTGGTATATTCGCAGTTGCGAAAACTATTTTCCATTCCAACTGGGTCCAATACCATGAGCTGAGGTACATCACCAATTGGTGCTTGTTGTTGAAGTAGCGATAAACCGTGGTCTCGGTCGAGGACATAGCCATAGCGAGTTTCTTAAACGTGAATGCTTCCAAGCCTTCTCGGGCGAGGATTTTCACAGACTCACGCAAAATATCCTTTCCAATATCGGAAGATACAGGATCCTTCGCATACAAGGCTTTATCGAGTGTAACGGTATAATGCTCGAGAATTTTCTGCATGATGCAAATAAACTAATACTTTCTTGAATAGTTTGATAACTTTTGTTAATGATAGTAAAACTATCTAAACAAGGGAGTAATGTTCCAAACGTTTTGATTCCTTACTTTTGCCCCATGACAAAAGAAGAAAAGATAAAAGCGTTTGACCCCAATGGCGCGGCGCTTACAGATAGCAATATTTATGGACTTCCATTTACTCCTGAAGAAGCGGATGTGGTGCTCGTTCCCGTGCCTTGGGAGGTCACAGTTTCATACGGTTCAGGAGCCTCTGGCGGACCTGAACATATTATGGAAGCGAGTTTTCAAGTGGACCTTTTTCACCCTGAGTTTCCAAACCTTTGGAAAAAAGGCATCGCGATGATAGATGTGCCCGAAGATTTGGCAAATCTTTCTGACATCATGAAAGAAAAGGCACAGGAAATTATTGCCATGTATGAGGAAGGAGTGGATGTGGAGACCGATACAGAAGCGCAAAAGATGCAAGCAGAAATCAATGCGGCCTGCGAAACGATGAATCAATGGGTGGAAGCAACATGCACCTATTGGATGGAGAAGGGAAAGAAAGTGGGATTGGTAGGTGGAGATCACAGCACACCGCTGGGTTATTTCCGAGCGCAGGCCAAGCGTCATACTTCCTTTGGAATTTTGCACATCGACGCGCACATGGATTTTCGTATAGCCTTTGAAGGGTTTACCTATTCGCATGCATCTATTATGTATAATGCATTGCAGTTGCCACAGGTGAGTCGCATCGTGCAAGTAGGCATTCGAGATTTTTGCGAACAAGAAAATGATGTAGCCACAGGGCAAGGCGGTCGTGTGTTTGTTCATACAAACACTGCAATGCGCCGTAGTCAATACGAAGGTGCAACATGGAAAGAAATCTGCGATCAAATTGTAGAACAATTGCCAGATAAGGTACACATCAGTTTTGACATCGATGGGCTCGATCCTACTCTGTGTCCCAACACAGGAACGCCCGTACCTGGTGGTTTATGGTTTGATGAGGCGACGTATCTCATGCACAAGTTGAAAGAAAGTGGCAAAGAGATTATTGGTTTCGACCTTGTTGAAGTTTCCCCCGGCGAAGACGACTGGAACGGCAACGTGGGAGCGCGGATGCTGTTTTATATGTGTGGGACGATAGTAGGATAGTATGGTAGTATGATAGTATGCTAGTATGGTAGTATGATAGTATGCTAGTGTGATAGTGTGATAGTGGGGTGTTTTTATGTTGTTCTAACAACCTTTTTGATGGAACTATAGTCCATAGGGTATGAGACGTTTGGTGGTAATTATTCTTTTGCACTTTTTTTATTCATTCAATGTGAGTGCTCAGAATTTGGTGCCTAATCCAAGTTTTGAGTTGATGGACAATTGCGTGCTGCCCATTACTGAGCTTATGTGTGCGCAATCGTGGAATCAGTATTTAGATTTAGATCCGGCAAACACACCGGACTTGGGATTTGAGGGCGCAATTTTTTTTCCACCCTCAACGATTGACGCTTTTGATGGAAATCAATATTTGAATTTGGAGGCGAGCGTTGGAAATCCAGAATATGCTCAAGTGAGTTTGTTGTCCCCAATGGTAGCAGGTACTACCTATTGCGTTTCATTTTACTCTTCTGTAACTCAAGAATCTCCAGAGGTGGCACCCAGCATGGGGGCATACTTTACAACTGATCCTATTTTGGACAGTCCCATGGAATTGGGGCTTGAGGCTCATGTACAAGGCCCTGTTGATTTTGATCCAACCCAATGGACGTTGATTAGCGGTACATACGTGGCCCAAGGAGGAGAGGATATCATGGTATTATCAGGTTTTGAGAATACTGGTACTATGCCATTTCCATAAATGTATATCGATATGGTTTCTGTGGTGCCGATGCCGCCTTTAAGTTTGGTAGGTGATGATCTTTGTGACGGTCCTGTGATTTTGAATGCGGCCGCTCCAGGAGCGAGTTATGTTTGGAGTACTGGTGCAACTTCACCAAGTATTCAAGTTTCATCCGCGGGAACAATCAATCTTACCAGAACCATTGGTGTTTGTTCTCAAGAAACAAGCGTAGAAATCCTAGCATGTGATACAGAGGAAGAAGACCCAGATGTTGATCCAGAAGTTCCTGTGGACGATCCAGAAATTGATCCTGTTGTTTTAGAAGAGTTTCGCTTTTTTATTCCAAATGCATTTACTCCAAACGATGATGGACTTAACGACGTATTCGGAGTTGTTGGTCCAGATACCGATAGTTTTTTACTTCAAATATTCAATCGTTGGGGACAACTTGTTTTTGAATCCGATGATATATCAAAGCCTTGGATTGGAGAGCATGCTAAAGGTTCGCATTATGTTCCTGATGGAATTTACATCTATCAATTCCGCGCCGCCCGCGGCATCGAGGTTGTCGAAGCGCAGGGGCACGTGGTGGTGGTGAGATAATAGGATAATAGGATAATAAGATAATAGGATAATAGGATAATAAGATAATAGGATAATAGGATAATAGGATAATAAGATAATAGGATAATAAGATAATGGGTTATTGTTTTATTAGTTTCCTTTTTTCTATGATGGTTGAAGAGCGGTGGAGGTGGAGGGTGTAGATGCCTGCGGCGATTTGGGTGAGGTCGAGCGTGGTTTGGGTGCTAAAGTCTTCGATGGTTTTTTCATGCACCACTTTACCCATCATATCCAGGATTAAAATTTTATCTTCTTTTTGAAAATCAAAATTTATATGGACGTATGCATTCGCGGGGTTAGGGAAGAGTCGGAGCTCTGGATGTGTGGATGCGTTTTCCTCTGTATTAATGATGACGCAGCCGCCATCAATACTTAGGCTTTGGTGGAAGTCGGGGGTGAAAGGGTTCAATGATTCGATGGTAATTACTACATTTTCAGAACAACTAAATGGCCCGATAAATTCTGAACTCAACGTTTGAACGACTAGTCCTTCCTGTCCTTCATTATTAGTCGTAACTAAAAATGGAGCAACATTTCCAAGACTCATGAAGTCGAGTCTTACCAAAAAGTTGTTCTGGTCATCACTGTAAATTATTGATTCTTGAATCAAGGGTTGGTCTATATCGTAGAAGCATGAGCCATCTTCAATGGTCGCAAACGATACAAAATTCAAAGCGGTCGGGTCAGTGCATCCTTGACAACCTGCGCAATATCCAGATGAACAAGTAGCATCTGGATTATAATTACATGCACTTGGTATGAGGCATCCCGCAATCTCGGAGGTGTCGCGGGCTAAATCAATGGATATTTGTCCTGCAGCAGAGGAACTTCCTTGTGCGATGATAATGTTATCAGGGTTATAGATGGTGTAATCAATCGGTACACCGTTATAACTCCATACATCAAGGTGAAAACAAGAAAGAGGAATGCAGGCTCCATTTTGAATGGGAAAATGCCCATTTTCAAAATAAGAAGAGTTATTGTTTAGCACTTGAAAGTAAGCATCGTCTGAGAATTCAAATCGAAACCAGTCATCATAACAACACGAATTACTCGTGAATGTAGCGAGGCTGTCGTAATTGGGGGCGTTGGGGTCGGTGCAGCCATAGCAACTAAAGTCACAGTAGATTTCATTGAAACATGCGCTGGCTTCTGGTGAGAAATTGCAGGCAATAGGATCGCCGCATAAAAAATTATTGATGGAGCTTAATGAAATTACCGCGAATCCAATGGGGTCTGAATATCCTGATTGCACTACGTTTCCTTCAATATCTATGATTTCATAAGTGAATGTTTCCCATGAGGAACTATTTGCATAAATGGTATAACACGCCGATCCTGCACACCAGCCGTTCTCATAATTAACGTCTTCAGTGAGACCCATTGTATTATTTTCAAGATAAATATCGCTGGGAATCGAAGTATTTATTCTAAGATAATTGAATTCACAACACGTACCCATATCAATGGTTGCAGTAGGACTATAGTTTTCGGCGCTCGGATTGGTGCAGCCTATACAGCTGTAGTCACAATTATCATCGAGATTGCAATTGGCTTCTGGATTATAATTGCAAGCTACGGCATCAGTGCAGCCTTCAATGCTTTGATTGGATATATAAAATACCGTATTGGAAATGTTGGCGGTGAAAAGTAACTCACCTCCATCATAAAGTGTCACGCTAGTAGCAGGATTCGCTGAAATCTCGAGGGATATACAACCGGGAGGTACGCAAAAAGTATTATTAGCCAAATCATTTATCACAAACGATTCATTGGTGTCAGAGAATCTAGCTAATACAGATACATTGCTAATATTTGGAGACGTGATGCTATAAAGACCGTAGCAACAAGAATGATCATCAATATATGCCAAAGGAGAAAAATTTGTGGCATTGGGATCTGTGCAACCCAAACAACTATAGTCACAAGATGAATTAATAAAAATATCGCATCCGCTTCCAGGGGTATAGTTGCACGCATTTGGATCTGTGCAAATAGTTGCATCTGAGGGATTATTATAGAGTTCTATTTCCACATAATACTCGCTCGATTGCACCACCACATTGCCAAAGCCATCCGTTATCGTGAGTACTGGATTTTCAATGTTGGCGTAGAATGAATTTACATAAGTCAACAGCTGCACACAGCCCGACATGGTACAAACTTCAAGAACTTCATTTGAATCGAGGTAATAAAAAGGATTATAATTTCCATCGTATTTCATAACGTTGAAAGGAGAGTTGCTCGTCACATAATACAAATGTTCTTGAGTGCAACATGTGCCGTCATCTTCGATAGCTTCGGGGTCATAGTTGAAGTAACTAGGGTCCATGCATCCGACCAATTCATTCTCAATGCAGGATTGATCATCTGAGCAAGTAGCATCAGGATTATAGTTTAAGGCGCTTGAATCCGTGCAACCAAGAATTCCACCATTTGTAGCTTTAAAGTAGCGAAACGTACCAGGTTCTTGTATAACAGTATGGAAGATTACATTTTCAAAATTTGAGAAAGTATAGGAAACGGAATCATCAGAAAAATTCGTGGATTCAATGTAGTAGCAACTACCATTCATGCATAGCGAGTCGGTGGTGAAGTTGGTGAGGATTACTTCATGGTCGAACTCATCGACTATCCTTAGACTGGTGTTAGGATTGGAAGAACTGATGAAAATGATATTTTCTGGATCGGTACAGCAGTGTTCATTGGCAATGCTGGCTGTTGGTTCATAATTATACGCATTCGGATCCATACAGCCCACACAACTATAGTCGCAATGATTGTAATACGAGTATTCTGAGCTTGACGGAGTGTAGTTGCAAGCGTTTACATCCCAGCAATATGGTACGATTTCATTTTCAATTAATAATTGAATATAATAGCCATAAATATCAGGATTGGCATGGAACAATATGTCATTTACATTGAACGTATAAGTCTGTCCTGACGCGGATGTAATAGTAATGGGACCAGTATATTGAGGATCCACTTCCAATAGTAGTAGATTTTCCGAACAATAGGCTCCATTAGCGTCTGGTACAGCAATCCCATCATCTTGTAAAACCCATACTGAGTCTGACGGACTCACTGTGATGTACCGATTGAAGCAACAGCTTCCATCATTCACATTCGCCGCTGGATTATAATTCCACGCCCCAAAAGAGGTACATCCAGGAATATCTACTTGGGTGAAACTAATGAAGAAGGAAAAGATAAAGAGTAAAGTAAAAAGTATTCTCATAGCCATTAAGTTTTAATTTCTATTCGAAAATACTTTTTTATTTCATCTTTTATCCCATACTCCTTCCAATTAAAAAGAAATTATCACACTTCTATTATCCTATTACCCTATTACCCTATTATCCTATTATCTTATTATCTTATTATCTTATTATCTTATTATCTTATTATCTTATTATCCTATTCCCCACTATCTCCTCCACCACCAATGGATCGAGTAGGGTAGAGGTGTCGCCTAGAGAACTGATCTCTCCTTCAGCCACCTTGCGTAAGATGCGTCGCATGATTTTTCCACTGCGTGTTTTTGGTAAGCCTGTCACGAATTGGATTTTATCTGGCTTGGCAATGCGGCCAATGTGTTCTACCACGCTCTCGATGATTTCATCGCGGGTTTGATTATTATTATTTCCTTCATAATCATTCAAAATAACGTACGCATAGATGCCTTGTCCTTTGATGTCGTGAGGATAGCCAACCACGGCGCTTTCAACTACTTTTTTATTTTGATTAATAGCATTTTCAATTTCTGCGGTGCCAAATCTGTGGCCGCTGACGTTGATCACATCATCGACACGCCCGATGATGCGGTACATGCCGTTGCTTTCTCGACGCGCGCCATCGCCTGTGAAATAAAGATTTTTATAGGTGGCAAAATAATTAATGCGGCAGCGCTCGTGATCACCGTAGGTGGTGCGTATCATCGATGGCCACGGAAATTTCACGCACAAATACCCTTCTACATCATTGCCTTCTATTTCTTTTCCTTCCGCATCTACAAGTATGGGTTGAACTCCCGGCAGCGGCAGTCCCGCATGCGCTGGCTTTAACTCCGATACGCCTGCCAATGCAGATATCATGATGCCTCCTGTTTCTGTTTGCCACCATGTATCTACCACAGGGCATTTTCCTTTACCCACGTGGGTATGATACCAATGCCAAGCTTCTTCATTGATGGGCTCGCCAACACTTCCAAGCACTCTAAGACTATGAAGCGAATAAGCGAGCACGTGATCGACACCTGAAGCCATCAAAGATCGAATGGCTGTTGGTGCGGTATAGAAAATATTGACGCTGTGTTTGTCTACCACTTGCCAAAATCTTCCTGGATCTGGATAGGTGGGTACGCCTTCAAACATCAAAGTAGTGGCACCTTGAGATAACGGTCCGTAAAGAATGTAAGTGTGTCCTGTGATCCAACCTACGTCTGCGGTGCACCAATAGATATCACTTTCTTTATATTGAAAAACATTGGCAAAGCTATAACCGGCATATACCATGTATCCGCCGCAAGTGTGCACTACTCCTTTTGGTTTTCCAGTGCTTCCACTGGTGTATAATATGAAGAGTGGATCTTCACTATCCATTTCTTCTGCTTCACATTGATCGCTCACTTTTGCAACTTCTTCATGGTACCAAACATCTCGTCCAGTTACCATATTAACAGGCCATCCGAGGCGATCTACAACAAGCATTTTTTCCACACTTGTGCAATGTTCCAATGCTTCATCGACTACACTCTTAGTCGGAATTTGCTTCGGTCCGCGATTAAGTCCATCGGAGGTGATCACGAATTTACACTGACTATCATTGATACGATCTGCCACTGAATTGGCGCTAAATCCGGCGAATACAACGCTGTGAATAGCACCGATGCGAGCGCAAGCGAGCGTAGCGAATGCTAATTCGGGAATCATCGGTAAATAAATACATACACGATCTCCTTTTTGAACTCCAATGTTTTTAAGAACATTGGCCATGCGATTTACATTTTGATATAATTCACGGTAGGTATATCGAATGGCCTTTTCTTTCGGATCATTTGGTTCCCAAATCAATGCGAGTTTATTGCCGCGTTGCTCTAAGTGGCGGTCGAGACAATTCTCAGTGATATTGAGTTTTCCATTAATAAACCATTTGACTTGTGGTTCTTCAAAATTCCATTCTAATGTTTTATCCCATGGTTTACGCCATTGGTAATGACCTGCAATTTCGTTCCAGAATGCTTCTGGTTCGTTGACACTTTTTTTATAAGCGATTTCGTATGCTTCGTTGGTTTTAATTTGGAATGACATGGCTGTGGTTTCTTTTGGTTATATACTAATTTTTTCAAATGCTTTTCCGATGCTTCTCTTTTTCAGAGAATCATGTATTTCTGTGAGAATGGCTGGATCATCGATCGTAGAGGGCACTGCGTAATGCTCACCGTCAGTGATAAAGCGCATGATGCGTCGAAGTATTTTGCCGCTGCGTGTTTTTGGTAGTCGCTTTACGACCAATACATTTTTAAAACACGCGACAGCTCCGATATTGTCGCGGATAACTTTAGTAAGTTGTGTTTCAATTTCTTTTTCTTGGATAGAAATACCATCTTTTAGCACCACGAATGCAAGTGGTAGCTGTCCTTTCAGCTCATCGGCCATGCCGATCACTGCGCATTCGGCCACTGCAGAATGTCCACTCACCATTTCTTCCATTTCACCGGTGGAAAGACGATGCCCTGCAACATTGATGACATCATCAACGCGCCCCATGATGAAAAGATAATTTTCTTCATCGAGATACCCTCCGTCTCCCGTCAAATAGTAGCCGGGAAATTGGTCGAGATATGAATTAACAAAGCGCTGATCGTCGTTGTACAATGTTGGCAAGCATCCAGGAGGCAAGGGTAGTTTTATAGCTACAAATCCTTCTTGATTAGGGATGAGTTTTTCACCATTTTCATTTAAAATTTCAATCTGATATCCGGGCATCGGACGGCCTGCGCTGCCGGGCTTGATAATCGGATTTGATATCGGTCCGAATGTCGGTGCTACTATCGGCCAGCCCGTTTCTGTTTGCCACCAATGGTCAATGACTGGAATGTTGAGAAGATTGCTTGCCCAAAAATAGGTAGCTACATCGCAGCGTTCGCCTGCAAGGAAGAGTGTGCGCAAGGATGATAGATTGTAATTGGCAAGCAATGCACCTTCGTCATCTTCTTTTTTTATGGCGCGAATAGCTGTGGGTGCGGTAAATAGAACGTTCACTTTATGTTCCTGCACGACACGCCAAAAGGCGCCTGCATCGGGTGTTCGGACAGGTTTTCCTTCGTAAAGTACAGTAGTACATCCATGCATCAACGGTCCATAGACGATGTACGAATGTCCTACCACCCAGCCCACGTCACTGGCGGCCCAGAATACTTCGCCGGGTTGAATTCCGTAGATATTATGCAAACTAAATTTCAATGCTACCGCATGTCCGCCATTATCGCGAAGGATGCCTTTTGGTTTTCCGGTTGTACCAGATGTATACAAAATGTATAGCGGATCAGTACCTTTCAAATGAACACATTCGGTTTCATTTGCTGCTGCGATGTATTCGTTATAGTCAATATCACGGCCTTCTATGAGCGTACATTGTTCTCCCGGACGTTGGTAGATAACGGTGTGATGAGGCTTAAAAATTGCCTTTTCTATTGCATCATCGAGCAAGGGTTTATAGTTGATTTTTTTATCAATCTCTACTCCATAGTTAGCGCTGATTACCACTTTTGGTTTTGCATCGTCGATGCGGATGGCGAGTTCATGCGGTGCAAAACCACCGAATACAACGCTGTGCACAGCGCCGATGCGAGCGCAAGCGAGCATCGCAAATACCGCTTCTGGTATCATCGGCATATAAATTACCACACGGTCGCCTTTTATCACACCATGCTGCTGCATGGCGTGAGCAAGTTTTGATACTTGCTTTTGTAGTTCAGCATACGTGAACTTTTCCTTGATTCCCGTTACAGGGGAGTCATAAATAAGTGCTATGCGCTGCCCATTTCCCTGTTCCACGTGTTGATCTACTGCGAGATAACAGGTATTTAATTCTCCGTCTTCAAACCATCGATAAAATCCTCTTTTGTTTTGTGAAAGAATTTTTTCTGGTTGTTTGAACCAGTTGACGCGAGCGGATTGCGCGGCCCAGAATGCCTCAGGAGTGTCGAGGCTTTTCCGATATTCCACATGGTAGTTGCTCATGGTTTTGGGGTTTGATTATAATAATTCTTCTATCTTTTGTGTGAGTGTTCGTGTGCTGAATGGCTTGGTGAGATAGGTGTCTGCACCTAGGCTCAAACCATATTGCACATCACTTTCTTTGGATTTTGCGGAGAGGAAAATCACTTTGGTATGAGATAGAGAATCTGTGGATTTGATATGACTGCAAATCTGATAACCGTCCACATCGGGCATCATAATATCGAGCAAAACAAGGTCGGGCGTTTCCTTGGAGAGGATTTCCATTGCTTCGCTACCATTGCGCGCAATGAATACCACATGCCCGTTGCGGCGCATCAAAAAATCTAACGACAACAGAATATTCGGTTCGTCGTCCACAATGAGTATTTTTCCCGTCTTCTTCATGGCTTCTATAATTGTGTTTCGTTTTGTGACTCTTGGCGAATGATGTCATCCAAGTTTTTTGGAATAGAAAAACTAAACGTAGTTCCTACTCCTTCGGCACTTGTAACAGTAATGCTTCCTTTGTGAATGTCCATTATTTTTTTACAAATAGCTAATCCCAAACCTGTTCCTTTGGGTTTGCGCATCAATTGATTTTTTGCTTGAAAAAATTTCTCAAAAATCATTTCTTGTTGTTCCTGAGGGATGCCTTTTCCATTGTCTTCTACTTGAAAAATAGTGAATTCATTATTCTGAAATGCGTGTACTGTTACCTTACCCGAATTGGGTTCTATAAATTTTAATGCATTTGAAAATAGGTTTAGAAAAACTTGTATCATCTTGTCTTCATCGCAATAGATGATTTGATTTTCTAGTCTATTATTGATCTTTACCTGTATGTTTTTCTCCTTAATCAATTGGTCTAAAGCTTCTAAACTCTCGGCTATTAGTTGATCCACGGATACTTTGGTGAGGGTGAGTTTTTGGCGGCCCGACTCATAGCGTTCCAGATCGAGCACTTGTGAGATGAGCCTTGTAAGGCGCTCTGTTTCTTTGATTACAATACCCAAATAATGCTGTCGATCCTCCGTTTCAAGGTCTGGATTATCATAGAGTATTTCTGAAAACGCACGGATAGATGTAATCGGCGTTCGTAGTTCATGAGTGACGGTGGAAAGAAAATCATCCTTCAATTGATCATTTTCTTTGAGTTTATAATTGAGATCAGCGAGCTCGTCCAATGCCTCTTTCAGCTCATTGGATTTCCGTGTCAACTCACGATTGGTGGAGAGAATTTGTTGTGATTCTTTTAAAATAGAAACTACTTCGTCGATTCGGATTTCTTCTTCATCTACAATAGAAGACATCATCATGCGGGCGGAGGCACTGCCAATTACACCACCGAGCAAACGTTCGGCATACGCAATGATCCGTGGATCGGCTTGTTGCGAAGGGTCGCTGATATCGATATCGTATTTTTTTGCAAAAAGCCGTATTACTTGTTTGGATCGTTCTTCTCCAAAGAATTGTGAAAGCGTTTTTTGTACATCTGGCAGACTAGCCTTTCCCTTCAATACAACGGTACTTTCATAAATCGCAGAGTATTTGAAAATATCTACAAATACTTCGCTTTGATTTTTTTCAATGACATTTTGTTTTGTGTAAAAACTCACTGCGATATAGGCCACAATATTGAAAAGAATGCTCCAAAACATTGCGTGAGCAATAGGACTAAAGCCTTCCAGGCCGAAGAGGGCAGAGGGTCGAAGGAAGCTCAATCCGAAAGGACCATTTTCGATGATGGAAATGCCGATTGGATTTTCAATAGTAAATGAAGGAATCACTAATGTATAAAACCAGATGCTGAAACCTGTGAGAATGCCCGCCACGGCACCGGCCTTTGTTCCTTTTTTCCAAAAAATTCCACCAATAAGTGCCGGTGCGAATTGAGCAACGCTCACAAAGGAGATGAGTCCAATGCTTACAAGGCTGTAGTATTGTTTGAGCTGATGATAATAGAGATAGGCTAGCACTAACACAAGTATAATGGAAAAACGACGGCTCCACAGCGTTAGGGAACTGACGCGGTGCTGAAAGCTCGATTTTAATTTTTCATTTTGTACAATGAGCGGAATAAATAGATTGTTTGAAAACATGGTGCTCAATGCCATCGTTTCTACAATAATCATCCCTGTAGCTGCACTAATTCCTCCAATAAAAATGATCAATGACAATATGTTTTGTCCATAGTACATGGGAATTTGGAGTAAATAATAATCAGGATTAGCGGATTGATTTTGAAAAATAAGAAGCCCCGCGATGGCCACGGGCAGCACAAATAGATTAATCAATAGCAGGTAGCCAGGAAACACCCACATGGATGTTTTGACGTGATTCTCATTCGTATTTTCAACTACCGAAACTTGAAATTGACGAGGTAGTAAGATAAATGCCAATCCGCTCAACACCGTTATCCAAAACCACTCGCGATAGCCCGTTTGTTCGGGCATCACCAATAAGTCAGTCGTTTTAGGATTATTGAGAGCTTGTTGAAATAAATCTCCAAAACCGTTGAAGATACCGTATGTCACGAATATTCCAATCGCGAGGAAGGCTAGTAATTTCACAATAGATTCAAAGGCAATCGCTGCCATCATTCCTTCGTGGCGCTCTTGCGTTTCAATGCGGCGTGCACCGAATAATACGGTGAACACTGCCATTACAATCAATACTATCAAACCTGTATCTGAAAAGTAGGGATTGAATGATGAGGTAAAATAATTGTCGGTGATAATATTGAAGCTCTCGCTGATAGCCTTTAGCTGAAGGGAGATGTAGGGAATAATGCCGATAAAACAGAATATGGTAACAATACTTCCAAGTGAAATATTCTTACCATAGCGCGATGAGATGAAGTCGGCAAGAGTAGTAATTCTTTGAACCTGACTGATGCGTATCATTTTGCGCAAGATGAACCACCACAACGGAGCGAGTAGGGTCGGACCGATATATACTGCGAGGAAGTCAATGCCGTCGCGCGAAGCTTTGCCAACGCTGCCATAATAAGTCCAAGCAGTGCAATACACACCGAGCGATAGCGAATAGATCCATGCCTTGTTGATGAATCGCTTTGGATTGCCTGCCTTTTGAAATCTGAAGGCTATAAAGAATAATAGCGTGAGATATACGATGGCTGATATGACTACAATCCAAGGATTCATCTACTTTATTTTTTTGATAATTTATAAAGTAAAAAAATCAGAATCGCCCATACGGCGAAGACATAGAAATAAAGGAGCGGAAAACCAAGCACAAGTGATTTCTTATTGGCCGTTTCGAGCATGGGTATATTGAGCAATACCGCTGCGGCGATGGCCAATGCAATCAACTTCTGTCTGGAATTCCGCTCTTTCATCTCATCTTTTATTTATCATCAAGGTCGTAATAACCTTTTACTGAATAATATCCGAATATCATAAATCCTATAGCAATGGGAATAAATATACCGATAATTATCGACCACTGCAAAACGTCATTAGACGTGCTGGTAGGGAGTGCGTTCTTTTTAATGGCTTCGTAAATAAGGAAGCCAAGTACAGCAGGTCCTGTTATGAACCAAAGGATTCCGAGAAGTCTTTTTATTGCGTTCATGGTGTTAAAGCTTAATTGTGAATGTATTCATTTTCATCGTCGCGTACGTTTTCATCTACTTTATTGGATAGATAAAGTGTACCAATCACGAGGCAGATCGCTGCTACAGCTATGGGATACCATAGTCCCGCAAGCGGCGTACCCGTTGGGTTTTCAGGTGTTTTCGTGTACTCGATTATCAAGGTGCTAATGAATGGAACAAGTCCACCAAAAACACCATTACCAATGTGATATGGCAACGACATTGACGTGTAGCGAATGCGCGTCGGGAATAATTCTACCAGGAACGCTGCAATCGGTCCATATACCATGGTTACGAAGAGTACTTGAACGAAGATCAAAAAGATAATGGTCCAGTAGTCACCGCCGCCTACATTTTTTTCGAGCTTGACAATGGGCTTAAGCGCTCCTTTGCCGGTAGCCACGTACAACGAGTCGCTTTTTGTTTCGGTAAATTTCGCACCGTCAGTAAAATGGCGCACCGTCACTGTTTTAATCAATGAATCCACGTTGTTGGAAGCAAGTGAAGCTGTGCGCACAACTTCTTTTTGTTCTACAATTTCAGTCTTATTCTTGTCACTGGTAATGTCCAAGAAGTGCTGGTAAATCGGACGATAAGCAATGATACCCAAGAACATTCCCGTCATCATAATCCATTTTCTACCGATACGATCGCTGAGCGCTCCGAATATGACGAAGAAAGGAGTGGCAAATGCAATCGCCCAAAGCAAGATAGTACGCGATTGTCCGAAGTCAATTTTACAAACGTTTTCAATGAAGGATTGAGCGTAGAATTGTCCAGTGTACCAGATCACACCTTGTCCCATCACTGCTCCAAAGAGCGCGAGTAATACCATTTTCAGATTGTCCCTTTTTGTAAAACTCTCTTTAAGTGGATTGGTTGAGGTTTTTCCTTCTGCTTTCAATTTTGAAAACAGTGGGGATTCGTTCATCTTTAATCTGATATAGATTGAAAGAATGACGAGCGCCGCACTCACGAGGAATGGAATTCTCCAGCCCCATTCATTGAATGCTTCTACACCCATTGTTTGGCGTGTGATGAGAATCACACCAAGAGATACGAAAAGACCAAGAGTTGCAGTGGTTTGAATCCAACTGGTGTAGAAACCTCGCTTGGCTGCGGGTGAGTGTTCGGCCACATAAGTTGCAGCACCTCCATATTCACCTCCCAATGCAAGACCTTGTACGAGACGAAGGAGCAAGACCAATAGGGGAGCTGCTACGCCTATACTTTTATAATTGGGAATAAGACCAATCGCAAAGGTTGACCCTCCCATCAATACAAGTGTGAGGAGGAAGGTGTATTTGCGACCAACGATATCGCCAAGACGACCGAATACAAGGGCGCCGAATGGGCGCACGATGAAACCCGCAGCGAATATCGCCAGGGTTGAAAGGAGCGCTGCGCTGCCTTTGTCTTCTGGGAAAAACTGCATCGAAATGATGGTAGCCAAACTACCAAAGATGTAGAAGTCGTACCACTCGATGAGTGTACCCACGGATGAAGCGGTAATCACGCTCCAAATCCCTTTACTATGTTTTGCTTCTGCTGACATGATGGTTTATTTTTTAGTAATGATTTATAAATACACTTGGAATTGAACTGTGATTTCAGGTTTGTAGGTCACGCTAAAATCAGGTTGTTTGAGTTGACTGAAATCCGGGCGGTGTCTGTAGTTCAACGTAATTTTCGCATGATGACCTTCGAGGAATATGTTGGCTCCTGCATCAATGATGCGCACTCCATGTTCATCGCCCTCAGCATCTTTCACGCCTTCAAAGGTGGACATGGTGAAGGCGGTGTAAGGTTGTAATTTGAATTTAGTTGAAATGCTTTTGGGTAAAAGAAAACCAACTTCACCATGAAGTATATTCCCTGTGCCAATGAGTGGTACTGCATTGCCGCGATAGCTTGATACGCCTTCGCCAGCAGCATTTCCAGCCGCAGGATTCATAATGCCGATTGAACGAACGAAGTTGGGACCGAAGTCATAGATATAATTAACGAGGTAAGTGGTAAGTGCTGTTCCTTTTTCTTTATTGATTGGAATATCGAGGAATGCATCAACTGCAAAAAGATTTTGATCATGGAATAGGAGTGAGTCGTTGCCAGTCCATGTTTCCTTTTTGCTCCACATCGCATCGTTGTTGAGCGAGAACCCAGCACCGATATTGAATACCTTCTTAGATCCCACGTACGTTCCGACAGTGAATGGAAGTACGTTTGATTCTTGATCAAAGAATTGATAGTTCAAATACCCTGCGTAAATTTTATTGACGTTGAGTGGGCTGTAGTTCGCGGTGCCCACGGCAAGTGTGCGGTTGGTATTGGTGAGGAAGGGTTCGCTCACATGCAAACGGTAATCGAGTTTGCCTACTTTACCTTTTGCATAAAGACCAATGTATCGTGCAAATTGATCTGTAGCTTCAATGTTTGACCAGTTAAAGATGGGCGCGTCGATGGCGAGGAAGTTGAGCGTGGAAGCGCTCGACATACGCGACACACCATGCCAGTAGTGAAGACCAGCACCGAAGTCGAGTTTGAATTTTGGCTTATCAAAAACCTTGTATTCATTCCAAACGTCGTGCATGAAGAGTTGTGGTTTTTTGCCATCGATGGTTGCATTGTATCCCCCAGTATAAGATGTTTGATTGTTGATACCCGCGTGTAATACGATGAGGAAGCGAGGACTGATTTGGGTTAAAAACAAAAAACGAGACCTTCTGATACCGATATCGAACGTCTCGTCTTGTGCCACGGTTTGGCGGGCTGAGCCCTCATTGTTTTGTGTGTATCGCGCCCAGATTTGATGCCACGTAATCATTCTTACGTATTTCGAACCGTCTTCATTGAGCTTGAATTTAATTCCGGAACCGTAAAGTTCGGAACCTTGTGCGTGGGAGATAGTGTTGGTACCCACAATGAAACACAAGATCAAAATATAAAACAGTGTTTTTTTCATGGTTGGTTTGGTTTATTTGGTTTAGTCGAATGTGGTCAGCGCGCTTGACCCTTCCGACGACCCAAATAGAACCCCTTTGACCCGAAAAAACAAGAATCGTGTAGTTAGGTGGTAAGAGTATAGTTTTAGAAAAGAACAAGGGGGGGATAAGAACAAAGAACAAGGAATAAGGAACAAAGAACAAGGAATATGGAACAAGGAATATGGAACAAGGAACTAGAACAAGAACGGGAAATTGGAGATTTGCTAATGGATATTGGAGCGTAGAGTTGAAATTCTCTTTTGAATGAATACAGAAAAGTCGTAATGTTGAACAACATTACATCACTACTTCATGACTTCTAAAAAAAACTGCTCAAACTTGAAAGACAAGGTATAGGGAAAAGTTAAAATTAGAACGTCCTTTGAGGACTTGTGGTAATTGCAATCATGGTCTAGAAAAAGATAGTCACTTTTGTGGAAATTGTGGGCAGGATACGCATCATCAGAAAATCCCGTTTTCTCATTTCGTCCTAGAATTTTTGGAGGGCCTTTTCCACTTTGACACTAAGATCTGGATGACATTAAAAAAGCTCTTTCTAAATCCAGGGATAGTGATTCAGGAGTTTAATGATAACAAGCGAATGCGCTATGTGCCGCCAATAAGATTATACATCTTTACGAGTATTATCTTCTTTTTATTCGCGAGTTCGGGGGTGGATAAGGAAACCTCAGATTTAGATAAAGCTGTAGATAAAGGTGAAATAGAAGGCAGGTTCTCAGTAGTTTTTATTGATGCAACAGTGGTAGATTCTTCGACATCTAGGATTTTGAATTCAATTCCACACATTACAGAAATTCAAGTGGATTCTGTACTAAAAAGCGCCAACATAGAGTCTTCAAAGATCAATAATAAGATTATTACAAATCTTATTCATCTTCAGCGAGGTGAAATTTCAGCACGTGAACTTGGACATAGGTTTATTACATCGATTAATAAATTGCTTTTTCTTCTGATGCCTCTTTTTGCCTTTTTGATTCTATTATTTATTGGATGGAAAAAGCACTTTTACGTGGAAACATTAGTGTTCTCGATTTATTTTCATTCCTTTTATTTTATGCTTTCAATCTTGGCGGTGCTCATCAACATGGCTTTTAGTGTTCCAAATGTTTATTTGTTTGTTTACCTTATAGCCTCTATATACATGGTTAGAAGCATACGAGTTGCGTTTTCATTCAGTTGGTTGAGATCTTTACTCTATTCTTTTGCCCTAATAATTAGTTATACTCTCATTTTTGCATTTGTATTCGTAACAGCGGTCCTAGGCGCCCTCGCGCTATAATTACTAATTCCGAATTCGCAATTCCAATCTCCAATCTCCAATCTCCAATTTCCAATTTCCAAATTCTCGTTCTTGTTCTCGTTCTTGTTCTCGTTCTCGTTCTAATTCCTAAATCGTTCCCATCGAATAAGCATGAATTTGTCACCTACCTCGGTGATGATGGCACCGGCGCCGTTGAGGTGATTGCGGTCGCTGAGATAATGAACGAGTTCTACGTGCGTGAGGATTTTATATGTAGGATGGTACTGAGCATTCGGCGCTTTGGATAATCCATGTTGTTTTACCCAGTTCATTACAGATACGTGGCTTACACCGAGCAAACGTTCGATTTCGCGGTAAGATAATCCTTCAATATAGAGTTGCAAAGCCTTGGTGACGTAGTATGAGTCAATACGTTTTCCTAGCTTCTCAACGGTAAAGAAGTAGTTGCAATTCTTACAATTGAAGCGCTGTCGATCTTTGATAATCCCGCTTTTTATCACCCGATACGACTCACACTTTGGGCATTTTATATCATCCATAAGTCAAAGATATATAAATTTAGCACAAATATACCAATTTAGCGTATTTAAAAGGGGCAGCAAAAACATACTTTAGTGACTAGATACTAACGACTAGATACTAGTGACTAGATACTAACGACTAGTCACTAGTATCTAGTATCTAGTCTCTAGTCACTAGAATTCCTATCTTTGTTTCTATGAGATTATTACTACTTTCAGTTTTTATATTGCCTCTTTTAGCTGTGGGGCAGGATACTATTGTGCGAAAAAATTCTGCTGGGGAGGACGAACAGTGGGTGCTTGCCTTCGGTGATGATTTTAATGGCGAAAAAATAGATGAGTCTAAATGGCACGTGATAGAAGGCATTCCACGCGACCCAATGCAGGGTTCAAATTATGTCTGGTACTCCAAAAATAATGTGGAGGTGAGTCAAGGGCTATGCCGTCTGATTCTCAAAAATGATACGATGTATGATCGCCCGTTCGCGATTTGGATTAAGGATGGAATGAAGGAAATGAAAGGCAATCACACGCACTCCAGCGGTGAAATCATGTCCAAGAAAAGTTTTGACTTCGGAATGTATGAGATCCGTTGTCGCTTGCCAAAATCGAAGGGGCTCAATTCGGCCTTTTGGATGTACGGTGAAAAGGATGGCGTGAACAACGAAATTGATGTATTCGAATATTGGGATGTAAAAGGCCCTTTAAAGATGTTTTACAGCGAGGCTCGCCTTTGCAAATGGCACAATATGACGGCTCACTACAAAGGTCGTATGAGCATCGAGGGGTATCTCGGCGAGGATATGAGTGAAGGCTTTCACACATTCACCTGCGTTTGGGATGAATGTAAAATAGAGTGGTGGGTAGATGGCAAGTTGCGCCGTACTATGTATCGCTACAAAGGAATGCGCGGAGTTGGTAAGGTGTGTGAGGACTTTGTAAAAAGGAAGAATCCCGCGAAATTGGAAGAAACTCCATTCCCGCGGGATCCCATGCAAATTATTTCTAATGTAAGTGTCAAGAAAACCCCCGACGGCCCCGACAAACCGGATCTTTTCCCAATCTCCATGGATATCGATTACATCCGATACTACAAGAAGGCGAGGGGGTAGAATTCGAAATTCACAATTTAGAATTCCGAATTCCGAATTCCGAATCTCGTTCTCGTTCTCGCTTACTTCATCTTCTCCGCCATCAACATCGCTTGGTAGAGGTTTACGATAGCGCCTGTTTTGCTTAGGCTTCCGAATGCGATTTTCTTTCCTTCGGGCTTTTCTTCTGTTTCACTTCCGGGAAGTGTTACTTTCAACTTCTTATAAGGCACTGCCGACTTCATTAGGATTTCCTTCACTTGCAATGCTGTCAAGTTTGGATAATACGACCACAAAGCAGCAGCTACACCAGCAGTTACTGGTGCCGCCATTGAGGTGCCACTTTCTTTTTTATAAGAATCACCGGTCATTGTGCTGTAGACGTCAACACCCGGAGCAAATACATCAACGCTCTTTTTACCATAGTTACTGAATGGAGCGACCAAGGCTTCTTTCGTTGATCCGCTTGCGCCAACTTCCAACCAAGTGGTGCAAGATTTTCCATCCAAGTACTTCTTGTTCGGGAAATTGTCGTTCTTATCAATATTCTTGCTGTCGTTGCCTGCTGCATGGATCAACAAAACGCCTTTGCTTTCAGCATATCTCACTGCTTCATCCACTACGTCTTTGTTTGGTGAATAAGATTTCCCGAAAGACATATTGATGATTTTAGCACCATTGTCAACTGCATAGCGAATAGCGTTTGCAACGTCTTTATCACGTTCATCCCCACCAGGAACGCAACGCACAATCATCAATTTAGCAGAGCTAGAAATGCCATTGATGCCGAACTCATTGTGAGTAGCTCCAATGATTCCCGCTACGTGTGTGCCGTGTTCTGCTTTTGGGCCATCAATGTGATTGTTGCCATAGATACGCTCTCTCGGGTCAGCGTAGTTGTCTCCTACAATTTGACGGGTGTCAAGTTCGAGGTTGTATGAATACTGCATCTGGTCTTCCACATGCTCTCTCCATGCCCCTAGTTGTTCGGTCAAACCTGCTTCCATGACCTGAACCATCATTTCGCGAAAACCTGAGGTCATTTCATCCTTAGGTTGAAGTGCTTTAAGATCTTCCACTGTGTATTCATCTTTGCCAGTAGCGCCTTTCATCATTCCATCAGCCATTTGATAGACTGAATAAAACTGGTCAAACTGTGCTTTCTCTTCTTTGGCCTTTTTCACTCGTTCTTCGTATCCAGTTTTGAATTTGAGATAGCGCTCGTACTCCTTTTTGTCTTCTTTGGCAATGCTCGCGGCCTCTTTACCTTCGAATTTATCCTTAAGCCCTTTGTAGATTCTGGTAAACTCTAGATTATCTCCACCCACATCTCCGTCTTTGCCGCCAATAAATGACCAGCCGTGCATATCGTCGATATATCCATTTTTATCATCGTCTATCCCATTGGCTGGAATCTCATCGGTATTCACCCACAGATTGTTTTTCAAGTCAGGATGGAAGGTTTCTGTTCCACTATCCAAAACTGCTACGATGATAGGTGTTGGCTTTTTGTCTTTGAGGAGTTCATTCATCGCTTTGAATGAGCTGACTCCAATAATATTGTCAGAAGCGGCATCACCATGTTGCCATTGAAGACTAACAGGCGCTTTTGGTTCTTCAGTTCCTTTTTTCTGCGCCACAGCGGTAGTGGCAAGTCCTAACACAAGAGCAATCAGCCCCGCCTTTAAAAATCGAATGTTCATTATATTTTAAATTTACTGCACGAAGAAAGCTACTTTTTATTGAATATTGTCACCATTCATGGAAAAGTGATATAAAAAATAAACCCCCGACGATTCGAGGGTTTAATTTAACTAACAACTAAACTTATCCTGAAAACAATATCGGTTGATAATGCCTCAGGCTGGTCTCTGGGACCAACCCCAAAGGTGAGCCAAATTTGTAACAAAATTATCACAGCGGTATTGAAAATGAGTAAGAAGGTTATTATTATTGAGGATGATAGGGACATTTCCAATGTCTTAGACATTCATCTAAAGGACTTGGATTGTGATGTAAGGAGGTTTTCGGATGGCACAGAAGGCCTCGAGTACTGCCTGAAAAATGCTTTTGACTTATTGGTTCTGGATATCAACCTTCCTGGAACCAACGGCATGGAGGTATGCCGAGTGCTTCGCACAGAGCGCATCAATCACCCCATTTTGATGTTGACGGCCCGAGGCGAAGAAATGGATAAGGTGGCAGGATTGGAGCTTGGGGCGGATGATTATATGACCAAACCTTTTAGTATTAAGGAGTTCATAGCTCGGGTGAAAGTTATTTTCAGAAGAAATGATAACGAGCCACAGGAAAAAGTCGAACCCGTAATCAATTACCGTCATTTGATGATTGACAAGGCAAAAAGAATAGTGACTTTAAAAGGCGAAAGATTGGATTTGACGCCCAAGGAATTCGATCTTCTTTTCTTACTTGCTAGCAATCCTGGGGTCACCTACGATAGAAAGAAATTGCTAAACCTTATTTGGGGTTATGATTTTGAAGGCTATGAACATACCGTCAATACGCATATCAACCGATTAAGGATTAAAATAGAATCTGATGTACACAACCCTGAATATGTGCTTACAACGTGGGGTGTGGGATATCGATTTAATGATTCAGAGTCATGAAAATAAATTCTTCAAATAGAGTACTCACCTATACGATGATAGCCATCATCGTGATCGCGAGTTACATCACCGTAAACAGCTATCAGACGCAGCTCGCGATTTATCAGGAAAAGGAGCTTTTCAAGTTGGACTGTATCGCCAACGCCGTGGCTTACAAGATTAGTGGTAGCGAACACATGAATCTCATTGAGCGCTATCCCAGCGCTGAACTCATTGATAGTGTAAAGGCTGACTCAACCTATAGAGTCATCTTCGACCAAATGACGATGGCGAAGGTCATGACCAAGGTGCCTTCTGAAATGTTTACCATCGTTAGAAAGCCAGAAACAGGAAAGTTCTATCAAGCAATCTCAACCGATGATACTCAATGGCTGCTGGAGCTCAACAGCCGACCAGGTATGGATAGTATCTATTTAAAAGGAGGAATGATCGGGCTCTATGAATCTGAAGATGGCAAAAGGCTTGGGGCTGTTTCTCCCGTTATGAATGAAAAAGGTGAAGCCGTTGGGGTATTGCAAGTAGAAGAGACCTTTGACAGCTTCTTTGCAAAAGCCAAAGATCAGATTTATCGAAATATTGCCATCACGCTGGTTTTCATTTTCATTATTGGAGTACTGATGTTTTTTAGTGTAAAAAGTATCTTGAAACAACAAGAGAAATTGCAGCTCCAAAAGCAAGAGTTGGAGCAATTTAGACAAGAGTTACTAGCGAATATCTCGCATGATTTGCGCACTCCGCTCTCAGGAATTCACGGTTACTTGGAGACAATGATTATGAAGAAGGATTCTCTTGATGAGCAAACACGCCAAGAGTATCTGCAATCATCGCTTCAAAGCACAGCAAAGTTGAAATATCTCGTTGATGAATTGTTTGAGCTATCTCGACTTGAAAGTAAAGAGAGAAAACTAGAAGTAGAATCATTTTGTGTTCGCGAACTGGCCTACGATGTCATCAATAATTTTAAATTGGTGGCGCAAGAAAAAGGCATTGAGATTAGAGTTGATTCTGAGGAAACCATGCCACGGGTGAATGCTGATTTGGCCCTAATTGATAGGACAATTCAAAACCTATTGAGCAACGCTGTAAAGTATTGCAAAACTGGCGACAGCATTACGCTAAGCATCAAAAAGGATGGTGAAAAGATTTGGGTCAGTGTTAGCGATACTGGAGCTGGCATTGCAGAAGCAGATATCCCTCATTTATTCGAGAGGTTTTACAAAGGCAAAACAGCTCAACAAGGCACTGGATTGGGACTTGCGATAGTTAAGAGCATTCTCGATTTACATCATTCAGAATATTTTGTAAATAGTAAAGAAGGCGAGGGTACGACCTTCCGGTTTTCACTGAATATTTGATTACATTTCGCCCAATAACCAATTTTTGAAACCATATGTCATTTCCTTCTGATCTGGAAATAGCCCAGAAATGTGAGATTAGGCACATCAATGTCATTGCCGATAAACTCAAAATCTCAGTTGATGATTTGGAACATTACGGAAAGTATAAAGCCAAATTGCCTCTTCATTTAATCAACGAAGAGAATATTAAAAAGAACAAGTTGATTCTTGTCAGCGCCATTACACCAACTCCTGCAGGTGAGGGTAAGACTACTACGAGTATCGGTCTCACCGAAGGCCTCAATAAAATTGGAAAAAAGGCTACAGTTGTTTTACGTGAACCTTCACTCGGACCTGTGTTTGGTATCAAAGGTGGAGCTGCCGGTGGTGGCTATTCGCAAGTGGTACCAATGGAAGATATCAATCTTCACTTTACTGGTGATTTTGCTGCAATCGAGAAGGCGAACAATCTATTAGCCGCATTAATCGATAACAATCTTCAAAATAAACAATACTCTCTTGGCCTCGATCCACGCTCTATTTATTGGAAGCGTGTAATGGATATGAACGACCGCTCTTTAAGAGACATCACCATAGGCCTTGGTGGCACGGGCAACGGTATTCCTCGACAAGACGGGTTCAATATTACCCCTGCAAGTGAAGTGATGGCCATTCTTTGCATGGCAAAAAACATTGAAGATTTAAAGGAAAAACTCGGCAACATTTTCGTTGGTTTCACTTTTGATCGCAAGCCAATTTACGCTCGCGACCTCAAGGCTCAAGGGGCCATGGCCCTGCTGCTCAAGGATGCCATCAAACCGAATTTGGTGCAAACCTTAGAGGGAAATCCTGCAATTCTCCATGGCGGTCCTTTCGCCAACATTGCGCAGGGCACCAATACAATCATTGCCACAAAAATGGGCTTGTCGCTTTCTGAATATGTTGTGACCGAGGCGGGATTCGGTGCTGATCTCGGTGCTGAAAAATTTATGGATATAAAGTGCGGCTATGGCAATCTTAAGCCAGACGCTATTGTGGTGGTTGCTACCATCCGCGCGCTTCGTCATCATGGTGGAGCAAAAAAAGAAGAGTATAATACTGCTTCTATGGAACGCGTCACTGCTGGCTTCGCAAACCTTGAAAAGCATATCGAAAACTGTCAAAAATTTGGATTGTTCCCTGTGGTTGCTATCAATCACTTCCCGACAGATACAGACGAAGAAATTCAATTTGTAATTGATGCTTGCGCTAAAATGGGCGTCAAAGCGGTCCTGAGCAAAGGTTTTGCTCATGGAGGTGAGGGTACTAAAGAACTCGCTGCTGCAGTGGTGGCTGAGGTGGAAAGCGGTCGCAATGCGTTCAAACCCCTCTACGATTGGTCAATGCCAGTAAAGGATAAAATTGAAAAAATTGCAAAGGAGATTTATGGCGCGGATGCCGTTCAATACACCAAAGAGGCCGAAGGCAATTTGCGCACTATTGAACGACTAGGGCTTTCTGGACTCCCCGTGTGTATGGCGAAGACACAAAAATCTTTCAGCGATGACGAGTCTAAAATTGGAAGACCTCGCAATTTTGTTGTCACCGTTAGGGAGTTTGAATATGCTGTAGGTGCAGGTTTCATCATTCCAATACTGGGAGAAATGATGCGTATGCCAGGTCTGCCGGCAATTCCCGCTTCTGAGAATATGGATATCGACGCCAATGGCGTGGTGAGTGGCTTGTCATGACGAAAACACGCGTATATACTGGTCTGCTGAATCAGGATAGTAATGTCAGAGTTGTAAATGATAGTCTGGCTATAGAACATCCACTTTCAGTTTTGATCAACGGAGAAGCTTTTACATTAACAATGCAAACCCCGGGAAATGAGCTAGAACTCATCCGGGGTTTACTTTTTTCAGAGGGAGTTTATAAAAGGAAGGAAGGCGAATTTAATTATCAAATAATTGATAAATCACCAGAGAATTTTATATCCAAAGTGAATATCATAATTCCAGAGGATGAATTGGATCAATCTCTCGTGAATAAGCGTAATTTACTGTCAGTTGCAAGTTGTGGGATTTGTGGGAAAACTGAATTAATTCTGCCGGAAGGAAGGTTTAACGACCAAAAATTGGATATAGAATTAATTAAATTCCACGAGATGTTCGGGTTGATGAGAAAAGAGCAGATGGCTTTTGAAGTTTCTGGCGGTTCGCATGCCGCGGCAATCTTCAATCACGATTTTGAGTTAATGACCATCATGGAGGATATCGGCCGTCATAATGCCGTTGATAAATGTATAGGTGCATTACTGAATAAAGGGAGTTTAAGTCAGGCGAAATTTCTTCTGGTAAGCGGTAGAGTGAGCTATGAAATAATTACAAAGTGTTTTGCGGCCGGAATACCCGTATTGGCGGCGGTGAGCGCTCCGAGCTCCTTGGCGGTAGACTTCGCGAAAGAATTGGGCATTAAATTATTTGGTTTTTGTAGAGAAAATCGTGTCACTCAATACGCTTAAGGATTGCAGGAGTCGCAATACATGGCTTCTTCGTATTTCTTTCCATTGGGATATTTTTCTTCATGGCTAAACCCACATTTCTTGCAGCCATAGGTATAGCTCAGTAAGGAATTGGTGGGTGTACCACAAAGCTCACACGGCAATCCAGGGTTCGCGGACACAATGCCATAGCCAGGTGTCTGACATTGCGGGCAATGAGTGGTGATTCGATCGATGAGTTTAACGGTCAATTCTTCAATCACCTTCATTCTCGAAGGATTATGCATGGCGCGCATATCCGTTTCGATATAGGCTTCACCATATTTTGCAATTAAAAGATCGTAGTGAGCACGCATTTCTGTTGGATCATGTATTCCCTTTTTAAGGTCACTCAAATTATCCTTGGCTGCTTTCATGATGATTCCATGGGAAGGAAAGAGAATGAGGTCCAAAAAGTGCTGCAAATCTTCGAGATTACTTATAACGCGACCATTGAAATTCGTTTGACTTGTGATTTCTTTTACGACAATTTCAAGATCATTTTTTTTATCTAAAAACATCATCAGTTCCTCATGTCCTGATAGCATGAAAAATGCGGGGTGCGGCCCGAATGAACCTTCTGTTGCGATGATCACATCATTGGGTGCGAGCGTGGCGGCCATCTCACATTTTTTTCGCAACGTAGTAAGAGAATCGTCGCGGCGCTCTACTTCACCAGCAAAGGTGCCTAATACGTCTGTGTCAATGTCGGCGACTTGAAAATTGTTTAACCCTAGGGCTTTTACGACCTGATTCGCTATTGCAATTTCTTTTTTATGCTTGGTGGCAATAAACAATGAACGGCCTGAAAACCACGTGGATTGAGTAGTAGAGGAGGTTTGAGTCATAAGGTTGTCTTCGCCGCTAATTATAGTGAAATCACGTTTAAACACAATAATTCTATATTTGTCGCCAGCAATGGATTCGGATAATCAGGGCATACGCATTAATAAATACCTCAGTGAGATGGGGTATTGTTCGCGCCGCAAGGCAGATGAGTTAATTGAGGCCCGCCGTGTGACCATCAATGGTAAAGTACCCGAAATGGGCACTCGCGTTCAAGAAGGCGACGATGTAAGGGTCGATGGAAAGCCCATTCAAGATGATAATGAAAAGCCCGTTTACCTAGCTTTTCACAAGCCAGTGGGAATCGTTTGTACAACCGACACAAAACGGGAAAAAAACAATATTATAGATTATATCAAATACCCACAGCGTATTTTTCCTATTGGTCGACTGGACAAACCAAGCGAAGGCCTGATATTGCTTACAAGCGATGGTGATATCGTCAACAAAATCTTACGAGCCCGCAATCACCACGAGAAGGAATACATCGTAAGCGTTAACAAGCCGATCAATGCTGATTTTGTAAAAAAAATGAGCAATGGCGTGCCCATTCTTGATACGGTTACTCGCAAATGTTTCGTGGAGCAGACAGGCCGCTGCACGTTTCGAATTATTCTTACACAAGGCCTGAATCGTCAGATTCGTAGAATGTGCGAACATCTGGGGTTTGAAGTCACCACGCTCAAGCGGGTGCGAATAATGAATATTTTACTAGATCTACCAGTCGGTAAGTGGAGGCATCTCACTTTAAAAGAATTGCAGGATATTCAAGCCATGGTCTCTGATTCTTCCAAGGTGTGATTTACTTCACTTTTCTCAGGAAGTAATTTATTCAACCCCTTTTCGAAAAACGGAACGAACCCCACGAATAAGACCACTCCTAGTACGTTGAACAACATGTGTGCGTTTGCCAGTGCGCGCTCAACGGTTGATCCAGTACTTATCTTTTCTACTAATTGTACAAAGGGATGAAAGAGAAGCAAACCAATAATGATAGAAAGCATGTTGAACACGAGGTGAAAGAGTCCTGTTTTGATAGCTTGCTTGCTTCCTTTAATAGTGGCGAGAAGTGTATCACTAACAGTGCCAAGCTCTGCACCCAGCATGACGGCAATTCCTGCAGTGAGAGAAATCATTCCTTTTTTAGCTAATACAATGGCCATACCTACGGTGGCGCTGGAGGATTGAAGTATCAAAGTCACAATGGCACCAGCGATTGAACCTCGAATAGGATCTTTTAGTTTTTCCATATAAGCGAAGAAGGAAGGATGCTCTCGTAGCGGCTCCACCGCGCGTTCCATCGTGTAAAGTCCAAAGAATAGAATTCCAAAATAGAGTATGGCTTTACCAGTGGCATTCATTTTATCGCTGCGCGAAATCATGACTAGTACTAAACCGATCGCTAGAAATATGGGGGAGAATTTTCCAATATCCATCGCGATGATTTGAGAACTCACTGTTGTCCCTATATTCGCTCCCATCACAATTCCCATGGCTTGCCTGAATGATAATGCACCTGCATTGACCATTACGATGGTGAGAATAATGACAGCAGAGGAGGAGTCGAGAATGGTAGTAACAATCGCTCCTGTCAAAATACCAGTAAAGATATTTTTAGTAAAAATGGCAATCCACTCTTTCGCTTTCTCTCCAAGGATGTCTTTTATGGTTTCAGAAAGTGCGTTAACAGCGTAGAGAAAAAGTGCTAAGCCTCCTATAACAGAGAGAGAAATTTCTAACATAAAAACAGTATTTCTTCAAATAAAGATATCCTGCATTACGTGAGTGTTAATGATACGTCAGGTATGACGAAGGTCATTATTTAAAATACGTCTTCAGCGCAGCAATGTACTCCTTGAAAGCGGCGATTCCTTCTTTGGTTATAATCACAGTAGTGAGAGGATAGTTGCCCTTGAAAGTTTTTTCAATCTCAAGATATTTCGCGTCCTTGAGCTTTTGCAATTGAATGCTCAAATTACCAGCAGTTGCTCCAGTCTTTTCTTTAATAAAGTTGAACTCAGCCTTATTATTAGCAATCAGCAAACTCATTATCGCCAAGCGAAGCTCTGTATTCAACAAGGGATTCAAAGGTTTAAACATGGGCAGTCTTGGTTTTTTTCCAAAGCATAAAACCAGGAACTAAATAACCTAGAATAATCGATGCTGCATAAACGAGCAATGCTTCTTTTTGATCAAACATGGATGCGAATATTGCGCATGCCCAAAAAACAACACCTCCAAGTGTAAGTGGCAAGAATCTAAGTAGGCGACCGGAAAGAAATGTGGCCAATCCTACAACAACACAAATGAACGGAAGAGGCGTGACGCGCAAATGGATGGAGGTAAAAATTACCATGATCAAAGAAATTCCAAATCCCAACCAAACACGGCCGTAAATCTTTTCAGAAATACTCTGGCTGCCTGAAATGTTCTTCTTTGATTGACGATAGCCGTAATAAATTGAAATTGGCGCGCCAATGATACCCATGGCCAACCAAACCAGATTGCTTTCCTTTCCATAACCTAGATGAATAAGGATATATTGATTAATGGAAGTGATTGCAACCAATATTCCCCACAATCGAAAATAAAATCCATTATCATGATTTTGCTTTTGAGATTCAGCGATAATCGAATCGATGATGTCAAAGCTCTTCTTTGGGTCTAGTGGTGTTTCGTTCATAATAGTTGGTTTTAAACATAGATTACTTCACAAATATAAAGTAGTTTATCATATAAACCAAATTTTTGAAGAATAGAAAAATGTAAAATTTTGGGAAGTAAACCAATTAATTGTAAATCATGGTTTTGGATCGTGATGTTCGAAGCGTCGTCCTGTTTATTTGCCTCACCAAAATAAATTATTATGAAAATGAAAAATGTATTTCTTCCCGCCATAGTCGCGTTGTCTCTAGCATCTTGCAGCGAAGTACCCCAAGCAGAGCAACAAGTAAAAAGCCTCGTAAACGAGCAAGTAAACCAGACCATCAAAGATCTCGGCCTCGTCTATGTGGAGGAGGGCGCGCAACAAGTAGTTACCTATGATGAGGTAAATGCGGCGCAGCAAGCATGGTGCGATGGTCTTGAGAAGATTGGCCAACTCTACACCTCCGGGGGTGACTACAAAGCTTTCACAGAGCAATTCATTACAGAAACTTACAACTACGATTACGGCAAGGTATTCTTCAAGCCAACACTCGCTTATGGTGACCAAACTTTTAGAACGGATAAAGAAGGTGCAATTGCATATTTCATCGGCGGCAATGCGAAGTACCCAAGCGACAAAGGATTTGCATTGAATCCTTGGACAGAGGTGCGATATGATAATCTCGGTGCAAACAATGAAGGCATTCAAATTTACGGTTCTGTGGCGATCACCATGGGCAATGTTTGGGTCAAAGGCCCAGATGGAAAAGAGGTAATGGTGGATAAAACATTTGTTTTCAAAAAAGGAAAAGACGGTAAATTGCGACTCATCGTCCACAAATCGGCATTACCTTTTGCTCCAGCAGCCTAGTTCATATGAAGACTTCCATTTCATCCCTCATATTCCTTATCATCACCTCATTTTGCAGTGCACAAAACACTCGCATCATAGAGTCAAACAATATTGGGTGGTACAATTATTTCGGGACGTGGTCGGTATCAAAGAAGTGGAGCCTGCACACGGAATATCAGTGGAGGAGAACGGAGTATTTTAATAATTGGCAACAAGGTCTTTTAAGGGTTGGGCTGAATTATCAGCTCAACCCTAATATTCTTTTAAGGAGCGGTTATGCTTGGATCGAAACTTTCCCCTACGGCGAAACGCCCATAAATGGCTTGGGAAAGGACTTCACCGAGCATAGAGCTTTTCAGATGGCACTAATCACTAACCCCATTGGAAAAGTTGTTTTTTCGCACCGATTTATGCAAGAGCAACGCTGGGTGGGCAGATACTCAACCCGCGAATTGTCGAGAGAAGACGAATTCGTATTTCTAAACCGCACGAGGTATATGTTTCGAATGCAGGTTCCAATTTTTCAAAAATGCTCTAAAGCACCGTACCTCGCTTTATATGACGAGATTTTTGTAGGGTATGGCGAAAATGTTGGCGAAAATATCTTCGATCAAAACCGATTAGGTTTTTTGCTGGGTGCAGCAGTCAACAAAAATCTTAAGATAGAAGGCGGATACCTCTATCAAGCCCTCCAGCTTGGCCGCGAAGTTGGCGGACGTAATGTCTTTCAAAACAATCACGGTATCATCATCAATTTCCTTTTCGCAGGTAAAGTGAGAAAATTTGAGTAAGTGGTTTCTTTCCACCAGCTCCTTTGTCATCAAAATGTCTTTTTAGAGAGTTTTTGAGGCTTAGATCTACGAATACCATTTTTGTGGTATGGTTAGAATGATTCTAAATAATAGTTTTGCCCCGCATTTAGCGCTAGATGCAAGCAAAAGAATAATAATCGACTTAGAATCAACGATATGATCAAAAACAAACTAACAACCATGCTTTGGGCGACCCTCACGCTCGGTATTGCATTCACTTTTACTTCATGTGGCAAGGACGACGAAGAGGAGCTCATTCCAACAGTTCCAGGGTTAACAATCCCTTCTGTCTACGAACTGGCGGGCTACAATGCTAATACAACCACAGAATATAGTCTTCGATCTCAGCTGTCGGCACTTTCTACCTATATGAAAACGGCAGAGGTACTCGGAGTTGAAGTTACTCTTGACGAGCTGAACAATAAGTTTTCAAATGGAGGCAATCCTTCTCTAGCAGACATCACAGATACTTATTACAAAAACTTGATCGAAAATAGCTTTTTCCCTGAATTAGCTTCTTCTAGTGGTAACTCTTTCGATCCTATGAACGGTGCTACGGCCACTGAAGGCGGCGTTTATGGAGCACGTCTTTTCAACCGCCGTGCAAAAGAAACCCTTCAAGAGATTGAAAAAGGCTTATTTGAGGCGGCTTTCTACAACTACTTTATTAATCTCACTCAAGGTACAATTGATGTAGCTGCGGTGGACAGAATGGTGGCGATCTATGGAGCGCACCCTAATTTCCCAAATACGAATACTGCTGCCAACACTTCCACTCCCGATCAATTCATCGCGCTCTACGCCGCAAGAAGAGACAAAAATGATGGATCAGGTTTGTATACAAAGATTAGAGACCAATTTATTCGTCTAAGAGCCGCAGTAGCCGCAGGAAGCGCATTCAATGAAGATCGCGATGCTGCTATATCCAACTTGAAAGTGTTGATAGAGAAAGCAATCATGGCTACCGCTGCAAACTACGGCATCACAGCGCAAATGAAACTTTCAAGCACAGCTCCGACTCCATTAATCATCAGCGGTGGCTTACACGATTTGGGTGAGGCGGTAGGTTTTATTCACGGATTCAAATCTGTTCCTCAACAACACAGAGTAATCACAGATGCTCAAATCGATGAATTGATAGGTCTTTTGCTGGCCCCAGCTGGAACCGAGGGTGAGCAATATCGTTTTGTAACTGAACCAGTGGCTACTCTTCCAAATATTGATACCTACCTTGATATAATTCAAGATATATATGAATTCTCTGACCAAGAAATGGCTGACTTTGAATTCAATTGGATTCTAGTTAATGGTCGTTAATTTTTAAAATTCTTTTTCGGTGTTTGTTGTTAAGTCTGTGCGTCAAAGGATGCACAGACTTTTTAAGTAAAAAATAAATATGAAAAAAAACAGATTTCTTTTATCAATCATCGCTCTACTAACACTAGGTATTCTCTTCGTTTCATGCGACAAAGAAAAAGAAAACGAGGACGACGATACTTTTGATCGTACAGAATTGCTTCGCAACTATGCTGACAATATTATCAAGCCAGCCTTCGAGGATTTGTACGATGCCACTGACGAGATGAATTCTGCAATCATCAACTTTGCAATGTATCCATATCAGCAGAGGTTAGACGAAGCTCGCGAAGCTTGGCGTCAAGCTTACAATCAATTTATGTATTGCAATAGCTTCAATTTTGGTCCTGCGGGAGAAAGTGGTATTCGCAAATCGTTAGTGGAAGAAATAGCTACTTGGCCAGCGAACGTGGCTTTGATAAATCAAAACATTGCAGATGGCAACTATACTTTTAATGACTTTAATAGAGATAATCGAGGATTTCATGCCATCGAGTATCTTCTTTTTAATGGAACTTCTGATGAAGAAATAATTAATTCGGTCCTGAACAATCCCAGTTTCAAAAACTACCTCATGATGCTTGCAGTGAAAGTAAGTGGCGAAGTTTACCTGGTTTTGGAGGATTGGAATGGTCAATATTATAATGAATTTATTAGCAAAAACGGGACAGACGTTGGAAGTTCTTGTTCGATGATGTACAACGAATTCGTAAAGAGTTTTGAGGCAATAAAGAATTTTAAATTAGGTATTCCCCTCGGTTTGCGCGCTGGTCAAACAGCTCCTTCGCCTTCAAGTGTCGAAGCTTTTTACAGCAAAGAATCTTTAAGATTTCTAACTACCCATCTTCAAACCATCGAAGCTCTTTGGTACGGAAGAAATAAAGACGGCGTGGATGGTATTGGTTGGAAAGAATACATCGAGAGTTCAGAGGGAGGCGCTGCTCTCGTGGCGTCGACTCAAGCACAGTTTGACGTGATACGCGCCAAATTAAATGACATTCCTCAGAATACAGCGCTCGATGAGCAAATCAACACTAATTTCGCCGCCCTCGAAGCGCTGCATACAGAATTACAACGCCATACTCGCTTTGTGAAGAGCGATATGAGTAGCATTCTGGGTATTACCATTACTTTCAGCAGCGGCGACGGTGACTAATATTTTTTTTAAAAACAATAAATCTTCAATGAAAAAAATCATTCTTTTCGGAGCGGCAGTGATTGCGCTCGCTTCATGCGGTGGTGACGCTAAACCCACTGTGACTGCATCTGATGCACAACAAGCAAATGCAAACACAAATGAGCTTGTAGCCTACAAAGTAGATAGCACCTCAAGCAAATTGACGTGGGAAGGTTACGAGGGTATCGCCATCGGAAACCCCGAACACTACGGTTCAATCGTCATCAACAATGGTGAAATCAATGCCGATTCTACAGGTATCAAGGCTGGTAAATTTACTATCAACTTGAACACTCTAACAGTGGAAGATATTCCCGCAGATAGTCCTAAGAACGCTAAGTTGAAGGGGCATTTGCTCGACGGAGATTTCTTTGATACTGCAAAATTCCCAACAGCTTCTTTTGAAATCACTGGTAGCACTCCAAAAGGTGCCGATAGTCTTATGGTCACTGGTAATTTGACTTTGAAGGGTGTGGCCAAAAGCATTAGCATTCCCGTGAAAGTGACCAGAACCGATGCTGAGATCAAGGCTTCGTCATCTAAGTTCTATATCAATAGAAAAGATTGGGGTATCAATTATGGCAGCGAAGAGTCGCTAGGAGATGAGTTGATCCGCCCAGAGATTGGTATCATTCTGAATGTGACTGCTAAGAAATAATTGTGACAGAGCGGTTAAGAAATATTTTTTTCTCGCCTGTTTCCATTGCACCACTGATCACGTTCCGAATTGTTTTCGGAATGTTGATGGCTTTCAGCACGATTCGCTTCATGGCGTTGGGCTGGGTCGATGATCATTTTGTTCAGCCGGTATTTCATTTCAAATATTTCGGCTTTGAATGGGTAGAAGTTTTGCCAGCACCTGTAATGTATGCGCTGCATGCATTGCTGGTGTTGGCTTCTCTCTTTGTAATGGTGGGCTTTATGTACCGTATTTCAACGGTGCTGGTTTTTGTATTGTTCACCTATTTCGAACTCATTGATCTTACTTATTATCTCAATCATTACTACTTCGTAAGTCTTGTTAGTCTCTTATTGATTTTTGTTCCTGCGCATCGCCACCTTTCTGTGGATGCTTGGTTGCGCAAGGGAATATGGACAGATCGTGTGCCTGCGTGGTGTGTCCATATTTTTAAAATTCAATTGGGCATTGTTTACGTTTACGCTGGTCTTGCAAAGATTAATTACACGTGGTTAATCGAGGCATTACCCCTTAAAATGTGGCTGCCAGCTCATGATAAATTGCCCCTTATCGGAGAGGCGTTTACTTGGTCCATCACGCCTTACGTCTTCAGTTGGTTTGGAATGCTCTACGATGTGAGCATTGTGTTTTTTCTGATGTGGTCGCGAACACGTATTTATGCATACATGGCGGTGATCGTATTCCATGTTCTTGTAGGAGTTCTATTTCAAATTGGGGTCTTTCCTTTGGTCATGATTGGAGGTACTCTTATCTTCTTTTCTCCGCAATGGCACCAGCGTCTGCACGCTCCGTTCATGAGATTTTTTAAGAAAGAAAATCAAAATACCGAATCTTCATTCGGTTCAAATCCCTCCTCATTAGTAACGTTTTTTTTAGCTTTATACATAAGTTTTCAATTGATTTTTCCATGGCGCTTTATTTTCTATCCCGGCAATATGTATTGGACAGAAGAGGGCTATCGCTTTGGTTGGCGGGTGATGTTGATGGAAAAAGCGGGCACTGCCACGTTTTATATCAAGGATAAAAGAACGGGTAAAGAAGGAATCGTCTACAATGGAGACTTTTTGAATGACCACCAAGAAAAACAAATGGCTATGCAGCCAGATATGATCCTCCAGTATGCCCATTTCCTTGGAGACATTTATGGCCGATCGAATTCAGATAGCATAGCAGTGCGCGCGGAAGTGTACGTCACTTTGAATGGTAGGCCGAGTCAATTGTTGTTTGATGATCAGTTGAATTTACTAGAAATAAATGATAGCTTCAGGGCCAAGACGTGGCTCAATCATTATGAATAAATTTCTTTCAAATATCATAGTGATTCTACTGATGCTCATGAGCTTCAATATGGCAGCTCAATGCACCTTACGCGGAAAGATTACAGGTGTAGATGCAGCAGAGGTGGAGGAAGGAATTGTAGTAATTAAAGAGTTAGGAACCGTTGCAGAGATACAAAGCAATGGGGAGTTTATTTTTTCAAATTTGACTAAAGGGAATTACTCTATCGCAGTAATTGCACTTCAACTTGAGCCAATTACTTTTCAATATGAAGTGAGGACAGAACAGTGTTATGTTGAAATTCCCGTTACGTACTCGACTGCTTCTAGCCTACAGCAGTTAGAGATTTTGGAAGAACAGGAGCGTACCTTTGGAATTCAGCGTTTGCAACGCATTCAAAATTTCACTTTGTATGAGGGAAAAAAGAATGAAGTGATTTTATTAAAAAATCTTACAGCAAATACCGCTACCAACAATGCTCGTCAAATTTTTGGAGGAATTACAGGATTGAATATTTGGGAAAGCGATGGTGCAGGTTTGCAGCTTGGCATTGGCGGCCGTGGCTTGAGTCCAAATCGCACTTCAAATTTCAACACGCGTCAAAACGGATACGACATCAGCGCTGATGCTTTGGGATATCCAGAGAGCTATTACACACCTCCCACCGAAGTACTCGAACAGATTGAAGTGATTCGCGGAGCTGCCTCATTGCAGTACGGAACTCAGTTTGGTGGAATGGTCAATTTTACTTTTAAAAAGCCCAATCCAGACAAACGCTTCGAGTTCGTGGGCAGACAGACTGTCGGTTCATGGAATTTTTTAAACTCATTCAATAGCATTTCGGGAACATCAAAGAATAAGAAATTTTCATACCTCGCATATTACCAGCATAAACAAGGAGAGGGGTGGAGGCCCAATAGCAATTTTGAATTGGACAATGCATTTGTTCATCTAGGTTGGACGTGGAATGAGCGTAATAAAATTGAATTGGAGTACACGCACATGGACTACCTGGCCAAGCAGCCCGGAGGACTCACCGATTTGAATTTTCAGCGCGATCCGCAACAGAGTTTGCGCAATCGCAATTGGTTTCGCGTAGATTGGGAACTAGCTGCATTGAATTATACGCACAAGTTTAGCAAAGCCACACAGTTCAATTGGCGAACATTTGCACTCAATGCCAGAAGGCAATCTTTAGGAAATCTAGAGCGCATCAACGTAATAGACTTCAACCAAAATAGAACCTTGATTGATGGGCAGTTTAGAAATATCGGTAGTGAGGCGCGTGTCGTGCATCGGTATGAATGGATGCAAATGGACAATGCCTTTATCGCTGGTGTAAGACTTTATCGCGGCAATACTCGCGCCGTGCAAGGTGAAGCGGATGACACCGATCAACCAAATTTTTCTTATCTCCAACCAGACAATGTCGAGGGCAGTGATTATGTTTTTCCTAATTATAATCTAGCAGCGTTTTTAGAACACATTTTTACCATTGGCCGCAACACAAGCATTACGCCGGGTGTGCGCTTTGAGCATATCACTACGCGTGCTGATGGCTATTACAGACAACGGGTATTTGATTTTGCGGGCAATGTAGTCGCAGACAACCGAATCAATGAAACTCTGAACAGAGAAAGATCATTTGTGATTGCAGGCTTGGGCATACAACATAGAGTAGGGAAGAGGATGAAAGTTTATGGCAATATTTCGCAAAATTATCGCGCCATCAATTTTACTGATTTACGCATCCAAAATCCCAATTTTAGAATTGACCCGAACTTGCAAGATGAGAGAGGATATACCGCAGACCTCGGAATTAAGGGTGATATAGAGAATGTCTTAAGTTATGAGCTCACAGGATTCTATTTGTATTACAGCAATCGTATTGGACAAATCCTTCGCGCTGATCAAGCACCATTGTTTATAGATTATCGTTATCGCACCAATGTTTCGGCGAGCCGAAACGTGGGAATAGAAGCCTTCGGCGCACTCAATATTCGTCGCATTTTAAAGAATGAAAATGAAAAGTGGGATTGGAGTGTTTTTGTGAATGGTTCGCTTATCGATGCGCGATATATCAATAGTGATGATAGTGGAATAGAAGGCAATGAAGTAGAAATGGTGCCACCTGTAATCGTTCGTACCGGCACGAATTTCAGTTATGGCAAATTTCGAGTCAGTTATCAATTCAATTATGTGAGCGAACACTTTAGTGATGCGAGCAACGCTGTGCGCACCGCCACGGCCGTGGAAGGTTTGATACCATCATACATGGTGAGCGATGTGAGTATGAGTTATGATTTCAAAAAGTACATTCGTATTGAAGCCTCTTGCAATAATGTTTTCAATGAAAGTTACTTCACCCGCCGCGCCGAGAGTTACCCCGGTCCCGGCATCATCCCCAGCGACCCACGGAGCTTCTTTTTGACGCTAGTGGTGAGGGTGTAAAAAAGAACAAAGGGGGGACAGGGAACAAGAACGAGAACAAGGAACAGGGGAACAAGGAACAAAGAACAAGGAACAAGGGAACAGGCCAGTCTTTTCAATCTTCCAATCTTCCAATCTTCCAATCTTCCAATCTTCCAATCTTCCAATCTTCCAATCTTCCTATCTTCCTATCTTCCTATCTTCCTATCTTCCTATCTTCCTATCTTCCTATCTTCCTATCTTCCTATCTTCCTATCTTCCTATCTTCCTATCTTCCCATCTTCCAATTTCTACTTCACATGCTGATCAATAATCGCCTTTGCGCGATCGAAGGGGAGGTAGCCACGGAAAAGTACGGTTATGAATCCATTCTTTTCAATCAATACAGTCGGGAAGCTTGTTGCACCTAGTTGTTGTGCTGCCTCGAAATCCATTTGTGCAAGTTTGAGATAATGTGGGTCATTCATTTTAGCATTGAACTCCTTCTCATCGTACCCAAGTTTAGCTGCATACTGGCCATAAACAGAATAATCTTCCGAACCATTTCCGTCCACGTAAATCATGTCATGTAAGAGACTTCCAAATTCGAAAGCCTTATCGGGATAGCGCTCCTTCATGATGCAAAGGGCAATAGCAGGCGGTAGAGAATTCAGCACCATCGTGCCCTCGGCCAAGGTTCCATTCACAAACTTATCGCCGAATTTCACTCCACATGCATTCTCCACGTCTTTGTATGCTGTCTTGATATATGGTGCTACCACTCCAATAGGCCCCGTGTTTGGCGGAAGGCGGAGACCGCCGCTGCGAATGGTATATTCCATTTTTTCACCAAAATGGTCTTTGATCTTTTTCATAGTGGGACTAAAGCCAAAGCACCATCCGCAGAGGGCGTCATAAACATAAATTAATTGAGGTCGATCCATTTGTTGATTGGGATTTTGCTCCTTCTTCTTAGAAGATTCAGAACCCTTTGGTAGGACACCGGCGGCAATAGCACAAGTGCTAATTATAGCCATTGCTATTATGAATATTTTCTTTTTCATCGGTATCAAATCTAAAACGAATTTAAGGAGGTTATTGAATTATAGAATGATGATGTTATTGTAATAATTACAAAAAGGCAGCTTGGTTGTTTTTAACCCATATCTCTATCGGAGTCATTTCGATGGGAAGCGCTCGAAGCACCTCTTGCATGTGTGGGTTGAACATGAGGGGATATTGTTTAGAGTCAGTGATGCCTTGATACATATCCTCCGCGCCCTTGCCAGCGCCAGCGCCAAACATTTGGTCGAGGATTGCACCAAACTCTTTCGGAGGCATTTGCGCGTAGTGAATCGCTTTTTTTAGCCCAATACTAAACTTCTCTGCAAGTGCATTTCCTTGGAGATTTTCTGTGCCACTTACAAGAAAAGATTGACCAGCCAATGCTGGAGTGAAAATGGCTTGTGCCACAAACTCAGCCACATCGTTGGTGGGGATCCATCCCACAGGCATCTCTTCTGGGGTCGGGTAGAGCACTTTGTTTTCGTGCTTTACAAAAGGCGCCGTCCACGGACCGAGCAGGTTTTCGGCATATACAGATGGTTGAATAATGATGTGAGGCAAACCGCTTTCCTTGAGGTATTGCGCAATGTCAATGCGTACATCCATGGCAGGATTGCCAATTTTAAATGGAAGAATAAAACCGCTTGTATTCCAAACAAGGTGCGACACTCCGTTTGCAACCGCCGCATCGATTACATTCTTTGCATACTGCAAGCCGTCATTTGGATTTTGAAGAAAGAAAGGAACGAGGAAGGAAATGGCATCCACATCTTTTGTGGTTTCAAAAATGCGATCGCGATCGGCCATGTCAGCGAGCACTACATGAGCTCCTGTTGACTCTAGGCGCTCTACATTTTGATTAGAATGTGTATTGGCGATGACCGTAGCGCCTCTTTTTTGTAAGGCAGCGATCACCGGGAATTGTTGTGAGCCTGCGGCTCCGAATACTAATACTTTCATGAGAATTATTTTTTTGACAAAACTATTTTACCTTTGCTATCGAAAGTATAGTACTATACTAAAGGGAAGTGAGATGAACAAATTGACCATAGCAAAGAACAAAGGCGAGTGCAAAGAATTCATACGTCCCGTGCGGGATGTATTGGATCTCATCAATGGTAAATGGAAGTTGCCCATTTTGATTGCATTGTCTTTTGGAAGTAAAAGATTTACGGATTTGGAAAAGGACGTAGAAGGAATTACCCCACGAATGTTGACCAAAGAATTGCGCGAATTGGAGACCAACCAATTGGTGAAGCGCACCGTGCATGATAGTTATCCCGTAGTGATAGAATATAGTTTGACAGAATATGGCAAGTCGTTGGATCACGTGATCGAAGCCATGCGTGATTGGGGAAAGAAACACAGAAAGAAATTATTCAAGAATTAATTCAAAAAGAATGGCAAACAGAATTCCCAACGTGGACCATTATTTTATTGACGGTTGTGGACGTTGCGAGCGTTACGCCACCGATCGTTGCAGTGCGCGTGTATGGTCGCCATTATTGCAAGCGCTACGAGAACTGATGTGGCACACTGAGTTGAAAGAAGAATTGAAATGGAGTGCACCGTGTTATACATATAATGGAAAGAACGTAGCGATGATAGGAGCGTTTAAGGATAATTGTGTGCTCAGTTTTTTCAAAGGAGGCTTGATAGAAGAAGACAGAGGGATATTGCAGAAAGCGGGGGAGATGACCGTCGAGTCGCGTTTGGTGCGACTTCGTTCGGTCGATGAAGTAGAGCGCTACCGCGACGACTTATTGTATTTTGTACAAAAAGCAATCGAAATAGAACAGAGCGGAAAGAAGCTGGATAAGTCCGCCATCACGATGGAATTGCCGTTAGAAATGAAAGAGCGCTTTGCAGAAGACAAAGAATTGGAGCGTGCGTTTTATGCATTGACCCCTGGCCGACAGCGCGGTTATATCATGCACATCGCATCTGCCAAAAACTCCAGCACGCGCATCTCCCGCCTCGAGAAGTATGCTCCCAATATCATGCGGGGGAAGGGAATGATGGAGTAGAGACTAACGACTAGTGACTAGTGACTAGATACTAACGACTAGTGACTAGATACTAGATACTAACGACTAGTGACTAGATACTAACGACTAGTGACTAGTTTAGAATGGAAGTGGGAGAGAGGGAGAGATTAGGGGGGAAGGAGTTACGCAGGGACGGAAGGGACTACATCTGAGAAGGGAATTCGTCGGTTACGTTTTACAGAAAATGTGGTGGCCGCGCAGCTTAAACAGATAGTACACAAAAGTTAATTAAAAAAATGACCTTTTATGTTGAAAAACAAGACTAAATCGCAGAGGGAAGAATTCCAGTTGTTATTTCTGTTTATTTTGTTTGTTTCAATTACTGTATTTGGCTTGTTGATTTATAGGAATTGTATTCTAGATAATTCGATTTTGGAATATGAGGAGTTGGGCCATTATGAGACGGTTGGCAGATCCAAGAGTTTTATGATGAAGATGAGATACAACGGTACAACTACTGATATCTCCATTTCAAAGGAGTCATCCGAAGGAGTTGAGCAAGGAATAAAACCATTGGTCTTCTATAATGCGGGTTTTGATGACCCGTTCACTTTTTTGCATCTTATCTTACTTATGAAATTTCTTGGAGGGATTTTTATTTTAGCAGGGTTCGGAAGAGCTATATTTCTAATTATAGATTGGCAAGTTAAATCAACCATTAGAAAAGGAGTGATAATAATTTTGGTTTTGTGTTCTGCGCTAATTGGCTATTATTTTATTTCCTATGAGAACAAAAGTATAGAAGCACTTACGTTCGGCTATAGTTCAGAGAATGAAACAATATTATTCAGTTCTTTTGAAAAAGATTCTGTAGTTCATTGGGAAAAATTATTCCTTCCTTCAAGCTATCAGTATGAAGGAGTTTATCGAACTTTTCATTATCCCGATTTTTTTAAGGGAGAGCATAGATTTTTAGCTGATATAATTGACTACAGCGATTTGCATGATGAAGGCAATAAGAAATTATTGTGTGGTAAAATTTCTGTTTTGGATGGAAATAAGACGGTAGAACTTGATTCCAATAAGATAGTTGAGATTACATTATTCGACGGTTCAGTTCGTACGATCCATAAATGCTCAGGTGGTTTTTTCTGCATAGAATTACCCGTTTCTAAATCAGTCGATGCATGGTTTATGTTAGAAGGATACAAAACCAAAAAAGTAAATCTGCTTATTCCCGAGAAAAGTGATATTAGTTACGCTGTAGCGGATTATAAATTTAGTCCTGGTGCAGGAGTTGAAGAAATTGATGGTGTAAAGTTTATTGAAAAAACACAAAAAGAGAATATTCAACTGCCTAGAGACTCCTCTCGTTACGTATTTAAGGGAGAGATCATGAGAAATGTGGATGGTGCTCAAGTAAGTCACGGGCAAAGTGTCATTTTGGAAGTATATCAAAACGGAAGTCGAACGATTGATACGTTGGATGGACGTAATTTTTCAGTAGAACTGAGCAAAAGTCAAGGAGCCACTTTGATTTTTACGAGTGAAGGTTATAAAACCAAGAAGCTTCATTTGACAAAAGTGCCGTTTAATACATCTGATATTTTTAATGCGAATTGCGTTTTTGAGAAAGGTGCAGGGACAACAGAAAAAAGAATGAGTTTGGATTCATTAGCGACAGCTGACGCAAGCCGCTGAGAATCGTATGGTAGATCCTCACCCCTCGCCCTACTTTACCACCAACCTCCGCTGCTTATCACCAATTTGAATCACATAAATCCCAGCGGATAAATCGTTCACGTTAATCTCCTGTTTATTAGAAACGTTGAGACTCATGATTTTTTTACCCATCATGTCATAAATCACTAGGGGTACATTCGCTCCTTCGAGATTCGTAACAACGAAACGACTGGTGGTTGGGTTGGGGTAGATATTCCATGAAGTCTTATAGCCCTCCTCAATGGAAGTGACAGAAATTTGATTACTCAATTCAGAACAACCATTAGGATCAATTACTCTAACTTGATAGTTTCCTGCGAATGAAGCAGTATAGGTATTCTGATTGTAACTTTCTTGGGCATTGTTATTTACAAACCACTCATAATCGAATCCTTCATTTGCCGTAAGGACATTACCAGCTATTTGAACAGTTGCATTTGGAATATTATCTCCTTCCAATTCACAATCATACATGGTGTTGATTTCGGTATTGGTAGTGATGGGTGGATTAAAGTCAAAGAAAATATTCACTAAATTCTCTATGACATCTCCTGGTTCGACTGACGGTGCGTGATTGATTCTGAATTTCACATAGCCAATACTTCCTAGGGGATCACTTGCGCTGTCTGGCAACATGATGTTCGGAAAGTAAAATGTCAAAAGCCCTGTGTCGCTCAAAGAAGTTTCAATATTGTGTGAGGCACTCACTACATCGATGGAACTTGCATCTAAAAGATTAGTAATTTGATCTTCCAATCGCACATTGGTCGCGAGATAATTTCCTGTATTTTGAAAGTAAACGATATATTCAAGAGTTTGTCCATCTAGGAAGTATCCTTGAGGCCCCCATCCAATTTGTTCAACTTTAATATTGGGATCGTAGGCGCAGAGCATATTCAACTGTAAGGTATCTGTTAGTGTTACGTCTCCAATTTGTATTGTATAGATATAGGTAAATATGGAGTCAATGAAGTCTACATTAGGATAGCCGATGAAGAAAGGAATATTGATGCTACTTCCAATTTCTAATTCGTCAAATGCCCAAATCAAAGTAGAATCAGTAGTAGAAGGAGTATCAATACTACTTCCCATGAAAGAACTGTAATCGGGTAGTTCAAATGTTATCTCTACAGGAACGTTCTGTGTACCCGTATTGGTAAGCTGAATAAACACAGCTCCTTGACTATCACAAATAGGGGAGAAGGCCACAAGATCAGCTTCACCTGCAGTGAATACTGCTGCGGGATATACGCCAAAATCAATATTTGTCACTGTTGGCTCTTCATTGGTCAATTCAATTGAAAATTCACTTGGGGTTGTAAAGATGAAACCATTTGGGGCTAGGGTAGTGATAGTATAGGTTCCCGCTAATTCATGGTAGATGGTGTAGTTGCCAGTGTTCTGAGTATATCCATAATCACCCGAACTGCTTGAAGTTTGATTAAAACCAAATGTTGTTGTTTCAACTTCATCCTTAACGCCATTTTGGTTTTCGTCATAATAGATTACGCCTGTCACCGCGTATTGTGTTGTAGAAAGGTTTTGCAACCAGTATATACCCTTGTCGATGTCGCTCACAGCATTAGTGGTGGAATCATAAAAGAATAGCACATCCTCGTCACCGTCTCGATCCCAGTCTACAACTTGAAAAGATCTGGTTTTATGAAGTCCTAATGGAACAGTTGTCCAAGTACCGTTTCCATTATTCACATAAACATTATAGGTATAAGGACCATTTCCAAAATCGGTTAAGTAACCAATGATATCCTCGTCACCATCACCATCGTAATCGATAAATGTTGGCATACTAACATTGGCACCTAAAAGAGAGTTGACCGATACACCTTCGGATATATTATTAAAACCATTGTTTAATGCGATATAATAATTGAAGCTGGTGTTTTGATAGATGAAGTCAATATATCCGTTATTATCGAAATGCCCGACGCTGGTATAACCGTTGGAGTAGATTGGAGTCTCCTCATCATAGGAGAATTGATTTTGGCTCATTTGATAGGCGATACGGCATTCAGTCATTAAGATATCGGTCCAACCATTATTATCAAAGTCAAAAAATGAATCTTCATAAAACTGAGGAAATAGAGTTGCGCCCCAGCTATATTCTTCGGGTGATTCTAGGTTAGTAAAACTACCCTCGCCATCACCGTAGTACACGGCAACACCACCACTAAAGATGCCATCATGAAGGATATCTAAGTGACCATCTTCATTGATATCAAAGATTCTTACAGAACTAAGACTGCCTTCTGATACAGTAATAGCATTTGTAGTATCAATGACACCTTGATTTGAAACCACCATTTTAATACCCAAGTTAAAATGGCTATAGACCATATCTTGCCAGCCATCTTCATTAAAATCTCCGTATGAGTAATTGTAATTAACATCTATAAAACCTGGGTAAATGAAAAAATGCTCTCTTCCTTGGATTTTAGTGTTGCTCGATGTTTGGTAAAGCACTTGTGCTTTTTGATCGGCCATGCAGATGATGTCGAGATTACCATCGCCATTAAAGTCTCGGAAAACAGGAGCGTCGAGAGAAGAGGAGTAAATCACATTTGCATTTTGGTTAGAAGGACCATTGATAGAAGTGTCGTAAGTAAACCAGTATTTTACACCAAAAACGGTGATATTCAAAATTACCTCATCGATTTCGTCACCATTAAAGTCATTTAGAAAATAGCTTGATGGCGAAGTGTTTGAACCAGGGGAGGAGAGGTAGTTGGTGGCAGAACCGAGGACTTTTGGAGTATCAAATTGAAGTGTACCGAAATTAAATCGTATAAATACATTGTTTAAGTTCCTTCCAAGAACATCCCATTGTCCATTGCCATCGAAGTCTCCGCAGCTAATGTAAAATTCGCCACTATTGGATACAATGGTGGAGTTAGATGCGCTAATTCCTCCTGTTCCGTCGTTGACGTAAGCCTTGATGTTGTTGCTTAACAGGAGGAAGTCTAGATCACCATCACTATCATAATCTTGAAAGGTGGAGGAGATAGGAGATATGGTGGAACTATTAAATATGAAATTAGAAGGAGCTGCATAGCTAAGGCCTCCTTGTCCATAGCGAATAGTCATATTATTTCCGTTGTAACGGATTAAATCCTTGATGCCATCATTGTTCCAATCCAGGAATAGGTCGTAAGCTGAGCCAATAGAATAGTTGGAGTTTGTAAAGTTCTGGCCCGAACCATCATTTAAATAAACGTTGACACCGTAAACGATATCTACAGAACCATCACCATTGTAATCATGGCCTGCGCTATGAAAATTGGAACCAAGGTTTACTTCGAAAGGGGTGAAGCTTTGTCCGGCTTGGTTAAAGAATATAACTAGGCCTGCTGTTTGGTTAGCAACTATATCGAGAAAGCCGTCGTTGTTCATATCAGCAATACAGTTCATGCTGAGGAATGATATTGGGGCATTGAGTGGGATTTGATATCCATTGGGTGAACCAGGATTTATTTCCACGATGCTCGGCACTACAAGAAAGAAGTCAATTACACCATTGTTATCAAAATCAGCAAAGAACTCATTGGAACTTGTTGCGTCGGCCTTTTTTGTAAGGTATTCAGTTTCCGCAAGCTGAGCGTTGGTTACGGCTGTAATCAAAAGCAATACAGCGAGGAGGCTATTTTTTTTCACGGGTTATGAGAGATTTAGTAAGATAAAAGTACTAAAGATTGAGAGATTGTAAGAGGGAAAATTTGGGAGAATTTTAAAGATTGGAAGATTGTGAGATTGTGAGATTGAAAGTTTGGAAGTTCGAGGGAATCAGTCTTCCAATTTTTCAGTATCTCATTCTTTCATTTTTTTTTCGCTCGAAGCCCCTCAGAAACCCGCTCAGCATCCGCGCTGTAAAATCTTCGTTGATTTTCGTGGGAAAGGTAGTTTTTTTTTGCTCCAATGTTAAAATGACTGTGAAGATTGAATTCGTCATTTATCTTGTGCTCATTGGCTTGTTTACTACATAATTAACAAAAAAATCAAATTTGGGATGAGCTTGAAATTTAATCTTCTTAATCACGAATCAATTTGAAAAGCAGTTTTTGCCTCGCTACCAATTTGTTTTTTCTTTTTCGTACTTTCTGCGTTACATAAACCCAATCACCGCAGACAGCATCAAAGCTATAAATAAAACCCTCCTTATTTATGTCTCCTCCTCCGAAATATATAAGAGTAAAAAGGAAATAATCTCCTTGATCCATCCTTAAATCAGCATGTTTTGTAGTCTGCTTGAAATCTCTCCATAAAAAAGTTGTAGAATCCCCAAAGATTTCGACAAATGTGCTATCATTAGTTTGAATTAGATGTTTTTGTCCTCTGCCTAAAAGAACCATTTTAAAATTATTTGAACTTATAGGGCTTGTTTTATAATCCTCAAAGGTTAGCTTATCATGCCATTGTAAATTGGAGTCAGGAATAGACTGCGCTTTTAGTACGGCTGATTTAAGAATTAAGCAGGTTGCAACAGTAAGAATTCTTTTAATCATAATTGTTCAAAATATTTTTTAAATTCAATAAAATTTCTTGATTAGCAATTTAAAGTCGGTTCTTCTTTGTCACTTGTCGCCACATTTTCCCTTGCTTTCGTCTAGAAATTCTATTTACTTTACTATTTTCTTCTATTGATTTCTTTTCATCCACGATTCCCTCGGGTAGTTGACTCTGTGTATTTAGGTTACGATACTCAACTTTTCTATTTGTTTTTATTGGAATTCTTCCCCAAATCACTGGAACTTTCCAATCGCTGATTACAGCTAGTACGTTGCCGAGGTGGTTGCATTGAACGTATTCGATTTGTAATCTTTCATCTCTCATGCCACACGAAAATACGAATCTTTATTCTTCTATTGCTCCCCCCATAGCTTAGGATATTTTCAATCTCCCAATCTCTCATTCTTTCATTCTCTGAAATTCGTGTATGTCAAATTCTAATACTGGTACCCAGTAGTTTTCAGAAGGCTGAAATCCAATAATAGCATGGGTTTTCGTTTTATTCGCCTTGTATTCAAGGTGGGCAAGTGTTTTAAGCAAGCTTGGACCTAGGCTAAGCAAGGAAAATGCGGGATTTCTGATTTGGCATCTTTGGCTACTTTGAACAGACGCAAAGGGAATGTAAAGAAAGCATATAATTTCGAACAACCTCTTATGGATAAACCGAACATTTTTTTTGTGAAATACGTTTCAAGATCGTACCTTCGCGCCAATAATACTCGCCCCGCTTCTCGTAAGATCAGCGCACCTGGGCGAGTTTTCGATTTTATAGGACGTTCATTTCTAATTGTGCCGAGTCTATGAAATACACTAAACCACCGCTTTCTTTAAGAGATCAAGTGACCTCACTTGAGGCCAAAGGGTTGCTTATAAAAAACCCACAAGTCGCTATCGATGCGCTATCGAGAGTCAGCTTTTACAGACTAAGGGCGTACACTTACCCGTTTCAAGACAATTTAAATCCGAAGCATCCATTTGTTAAGCAAGTCAGCATCGAAGATATTATAGCACTGTACAATTTTGATAGGTCATTGCGGGTGCTCATATTCGATGCTCTCGAACGCATTGAAATTGCACTGAGAACTCAGATCATCTATCAATTATCCATAGTGCACGGAAGTCATTGGCAAACAAACCCAGGACTTTTTAAAGACACGGCAAAATTCTCAAAGCATTTGAACAAGCTTCAAGAAGAGATAGATCGCTCGGATGAGACATTCATCAAGCATTACAAAACAAAGTACACATCACCAAGCCAGCCTCCGTCGTGGATGAGTCTGGAGGTGGCTAGTATGGGAGTGCTTTCTAAGTTTTATCAAAACCTAAAGGACGCGCCTGAAAAATTTGCTGTCGCCCATAGTTTCGGAATTAAAAAGGCCGATATCTTGGAGAATTGGATGTTCTGCTTCTCTGCTTTGAGGAATATCTGCGCTCATCATGCGCGTCTTTGGAACCGAAGAATGACGGCGCACATAAAGCTTTCTTACAATACAACCCATCCATTTTTCAATGGAAAAGAAATCTCTGGTATATACAATAACAAGCTCTACGCAGCTCTGTGCGCTACTCAGTACATGCTTGACAGAATTGAACCGAATAATGACTTTAGACAGAGATTAAGAACTTTGATTGCAAGCATTCCTTTGGGACAAGAGAAAGAAATGGGATTTACACAGAACTGGACGCAACATCCATTTTGGAATTGAAGAAGAATCTGTGAAAATTCAATTCGAAGGCACTTTCTGCTACCAACAAGCCGCTTTCTCGGCTTTTCGCATTTGAGTATTCTCTCGAAGCGGAGAGTGATCCCTTAGAAAGATTGGAAAATTGGGAGATTGTGAGATTGAAAGTTTGGAAGTTCGAGGGTATCAGTCTTCCAATTTTTCAGTATCTCATTCTTTCATTCTTTTTTCTCTCGAAGCGGAGAGTGAGGTAAACGAACCCTTCTCTCGAAGCTCCTATTGACAAGCCTTTCCAAAGCCCCTCCAAAACCCGCTCAGCAACCGCGCTGTAAAATCTTCGTTTATTTTCGCGGTAAATGTAGGTTTTATTTGGAGTCAATGCAACAACGCTTGTGCAGGTTCAATGTATGATTCAAATCGAGTACATAGGATTGTTTGATAAACTAATTATAAATACTTCTGTACTCGGGGGGGAGCTTTCACTCAAATGCGATAAGTTCGAATCGTGGAAATCTTTTTAGTGTACCCTATTCTAGGAAAGTTTAGTTCAATTTTTATCGATTTAACTACATTATTTGAATTTAAACTTTCATTGTCATATCTAATCTTCTGTATCTGCTCTGTTTTAAGGAAATAATTGAAACCAGTATTTTCGTTGCGTGGTAGGTATTTTTCGAACATTTTTTGTATCATCGAATTGAAGCTATCAGTATCGTAATGATACACAGAAACAATCTCAGAATCCGTTTTACTATCGCAAATTCTATTAACATGCGTTGATTGAACATTTATCATTTTCCCCTTTTCAAAAACATTGATTACCGAATCCTCGAAAATCAAAGTGTCAGCCATAGTAGTTTTAAATGTATAAGGTAAAAGCAGGAACTCTAATCTAGAATAAACAACTTTTCTTACGTCATCATGAGTATTTAAATTCTTTAGAGTCTCCGTATAGGTTAAGTAGGCTAACTCTTTCAATTCTGGAACGTCCTCCTTTAAGGCATGATAGGTTTCCTTTGCCGATAGAATCATTTTTTTTCGTAAAGATTCCCAATTACGAACTTCTAATTTTCGACCATCAATAAACCTAATTTTAATTATTGCTTCTAGGTACTTACTTTTTACACTCTTACCCTTTAAATCATCAAATAAATCTTTATTCAAGAATGATAAATCAACTAGAAAACTCGCCTCTAGAACATTATCCTCAAACTCTTTTGACAAAACCTGAATTCTTGATGTATCTATTTTAATAGATACTTCATCATTATCAATAATAGTGTCAATTTTTATTGTTGCGTAAATTATTGGTTGATTTATGTTATTTTGCGCAAGAAGTTTACCAACCCATGAATTTGATAATACGAACACGTAAATACATAAAGATTTAAGCCAAGTCTTTGACATTATTCCCCCTCTAATTTTGTTATTACCAACTTATTCATGAAACTACGTCTATATTCAACAATAAATGATTTAGGTATTTCCTCATTTTTCGGAATATAGGATATTGCACTTTCTCCGTTAACAAGAGTAACAGAAATCCTTCGGGTATATGTTCTTCTAGTGCTGTAATCTAGTGGTACAATATCTGTTTCTAGAGGAAAGTTGTAAGAAAAAAGTATTATAAAAATAGCATAAATATTTAATATAAATAATAAAATATTTGTTGACTTTCTTGTAATATTATCAAATAGTGTCATAAAAGTGGATTTGCTACGTTTGTCCGGACACTAAGTTAAGGAGGATTTTAATACCTTAACATCATGAAACAAGAAAGAAAAAATTACAGCAAAGAATTCAAGCAAAAGGCTGTGGAATTGAGTAACGTCCGCGGCAATGTACAG
>JBKCOM010000172.1:0-42785 GCA_046309775.1 Flavobacteriales bacterium | reverse complement strand
GCGTCCGGCATTCTTCGGCGCTGCAGATTTAGAATCTGTTTTTTTCTTTCCGGCTATTTCTGTTGCCATGCTGTTTCGTTGTATGGTGACAAATATAGGATAATGGAGGTTCCACTATACCTTTTCTATTTACTTAGTGTTGTTGGTACACTTATATTGTGAAATCAGACCATTCGGTCGAATTGTCGCAAGAAGCGTACGTCGTTTTCGAAGTACATACGGAGGTCGTCGATTTGGTATCGAAGCATGGTGATGCGTTCGATGCCCATTCCGAAGGCAAATCCGCTGTATTTCTCAGGGTCAATGCCCGATGCGCTGAGCACATTGGGATCTACCATTCCGCATCCGAGGATTTCAAGCCAGCCTGTGCCTTTTGTGATGCGATAATCCGCTTCGCTATTCAAACCCCAATATACGTCCATTTCAGCACTTGGTTCGGTGAATGGAAAATACGATGGGCGTAAGCGAATCTTAGCTTTTCCAAAAAATTCCTGAGCGAAATAAAGAAGGGTCTGCTTCATATCTGCGAAGGATACTCCTTCATCGATATACAATCCTTCTATTTGGTGAAACTGGCAATGTGCGCGAGAACTAATCGCTTCGTTGCGAAACACGCGGCCGGGCATCACAATGCGCAAGGGTGGTTTTTGTGTTTCCATCATTCGCACTTGCACGCTGCTGGTGTGCGTGCGAAGGACCATGTCAGGATTTTTTTCTATAAAAAATGTGTCCTGCATGTCGCGTGCGGGGTGCTCTGGCGGGAAGTTGAGTCCGCTGAATACGTGCCAGTCATCTTCGATTTCTGGTCCGTCGGCGACAGTGAATCCGATGCGCTCGAAGATTTCGAGAATCTCACGTCGCACCGTAGAAAGAGGATGGCGCGTGCCGGGAGCGTATGCTCCTGTAGGGCGCGTCATGTCTTCTTTATCGGCGTTGTCGGATCCTACCGAGGCAGTAGAAGCTATCAAGTCGTCCAACTTGGCTTGTACCGCCGTTTTCAGACGGTTCATTTCCTGACCGAGAACTTTCTTCTGGTCATTGGGCACTTGCTTGAATTCCTCAAAGAGGTCATTGAGAATACCTTTGCGACCTGCCCATTTGATACGGAATTGCTCGATTTCGTCAGCAACTTTGGTGCTGTACGCTTCGATTTCCGCGATATATTGATTGATTTTTTCTTGCATTATCGAACGAATTCGATTTTCATAATGATATTTTGTAACGGACGATCGCCAGGCGCTGTAGGTTGTGAATTGATCGCGTCAATCACCTCTAGGCCTTGGATTACCTCACCAAATACGGTGTAGTCCATATCCAGCTGTGCGGTTCCCCCCACAGTCTTGTAAAGTTCGCGTTGTTCTGGAGTATAAGTAAAACCTGGATTTTTCTGCTGAACATAAGCTTGCATCTGATCGATTTGAGCGTCATTCATGGTGCGGCCTTGTACGATATAGAATTGTGATCCGCTTGAGCTTTTCTTAGGATTCACCATATCACCTTGACGGGCAGCGGCGAGTGCGCCTTTTTTGTGAATGAGTAGTGGGTTGAATTCTGCATCCACGGTATATCCTGGTCCACCTACACCCAATTGCTGACCTGGAGCGGCATTGCGGCTATTTGGGTCACCACCTTGAATCATGAATCCCTTGATACAGCGGTGGAAGAGGAGGCTATCATAATATTTCTCATTCACCAATTTGATGAAATTGTCGCGGTGCTTGGGCGTTTCATCATAGAGTTGGATGATCATTTCGCCGTAAGTGGTGGTCATTTTCACCTTTACGTTTGTTGTTGGCACGGGTAGTTCGTTGCTCATTTTGCTTTGTGGTTTATCTTCTTTAATTTCTTTAGTATTTGTTTCTGAGGCAGTTACCTTAGACTTGGACTTGCATCCTACCATCAAAAAGCTGGATGAAACCATAAAGCAACCAATCAAGTATAAGAAAAGTCTTTTCATTTATATTAAAATTTACTTTCTTTGTAAAAATCTTCCTCGAGGTATAAAATCGAGGATGCGAATTTAAGAAACCTTCACATGACAACCACAAAAGCAATTAAGCTCTTTTCAATTCTTCTTTTAACAAGCTCTACGGTTATTTTCTCTTCTTGCAGAAGAGACGAGGAAACAATCGCTACTGTGTTGATTCTAGATGTTGATGGAAAGCCTGTCCCCGGCGCTGAAGTAAGATTGTTTGGAGTTCCTAGCGAGCCTTGCAATGGATGCACAGTTCGTTTCGACACCACCCAGACTTCAAACGGTACCGGAAAAGTTACTTTTGATTTCAGTGACTTTTATAAGTCTGGTCAGGCGGGATTTGCGGTTTTGAACATCGAAGCTGTCAAAGGTTCACTCTTCGGTTCTGGTATCATCAAGATTGAAGAGCAAGAGACCAATGAAGAGTCGGTGATCATCGAATAATATCGAGATGCTTCGTTGACGGGCAATTTAATTTGCTTCTTCTTTTATTCTTTCTATTTTTGCGCCCACTTTTCCGGGATGTAGCTCAGTTGGTAGAGTACACGTCTGGGGGGCGTGTGGTCGCAGGTTCAAGTCCTGTCATCCCGACAACAAAATACAGCCGCTTCGATTTCGAAGCGGCTTTTATGTTAGTGTGATAATAGGATAACCCGTTAAGTGGATTGAATTGTGATTCTCCACGGCCAGCACCACCCCTTCGACAGGGCTCAGGGCATGCCTTCGACTCCAAAAATTATCATCGCTTTCGCGCGATAATTTTTTCCGCTCAGGGACCGAGCTGCTTGGATCAAAAAAGGGGCAAAAAAGAGAAGGGATTGGAAAACGTAGTTTTTCAATCCCTTCTCTTTTTTGCCCAACTCCTCAGTTTTGGCGGCATTATGTACCGGTCCCTGAGCGAAGTGAATCAACAAGCTCAAGCGCAGTTGATGAACGTAGTCGAAGGCATGCCCTGAGCCCTGTCGAAGGGGTGGTGCAGGCCGTGGATAGACTTAATTCAATCCGCTAAACGGGTTGGACTAATAGGCTAATAAGATAATAGGCTAATATAATCCAAACTAGTCACTAGTATCTAGTATCTAGTCACTAGTATCTAGTCACTAGTATCTAGTATCTATTTTTCCGTGATGCTGAAGGTAATCGGCATGATGAAATTGCTGTCTACGGGGATGCCGCCGCGGGTGGCGGGGGTCCAGGCAGGCATGGTAGAAACAAAGCGCAAGGCTTCGTCATCTAACAAGTAATGCACTCCATCTGAAATTTCCGGTTGACGAACGTCTCCCGAAGCGTCAATGACGAATGTGACATAGACAGTGCCTTCAATTTTTCTCTCGCGCGCCTCAGCTGGATATTGAAGCGAATCATTCACCATTTGTTGCAAAGCAGAAATTCCGCCGGGGAACTTTGCCGATGCAGTGGTGCGATTGGTGCGCTTAAAATTCTCATCTGCGTACTGACGATCGGGGCGTGGCGTGCCATCATAGCTCCAACGCTTCCAAACACCCACTTTGTTGCCATTCTTGTATTTTCCTTCTGATTCTACCGTGCCATTGGCGTAGTAGTATTTGAAATCACCGTTTTCAACGCGAAGCGCTTCGTCTTTATAGACTCCGGTCATCATCAACTCACCGGTCTTGTATTTGATTTCGACTTTGAAAACAGAATCTGATTCTGGAAAAATCTGACGAATGTACTTTGCATTAGAAGAATCAGCCACAGCATTTAACTGTGCATCCAACAAATCAGTACGGGTTTGGGAGAAAGCGAAAGAGCTGGAAGCTAGCGTAATAGCTAAAAAGAAACTCTTTAATAGTATAGACTTCATATAATTTTGAATCTGCGTTAGGTCTCGGGAATGCGAAATTAACATCTTTGTGACGTAAAACAATGGTGTAGGTTGTTTTGATTTTATGAACATTTGTACAAATTATTGAATTCCAAAAAATGGATTACATCTTTGAAAAAACGTGGAGTGAAACGGTAGAGAAGGTTTCAAAGTCGTTTGGTGAGAAATTGGATTATTCTGCAATTATCTTTTTGATTGGTTTGCAGGAATTAGGCCATGATTATAAACCCTTGAAAAAGGATCAGAAATTAGACGTGATGCACATTGCTATCTGCACTCTTCTTGAGCCTTTTGGGTATTATGAATATGAAGGCAGAGATGCCGATGGTTGGCCACATTTCAAACGAGTAGAGAACTTGCCCGCACTGGCTCCCGCAGAACAGGAGACCTTGATCAAGAGGGCTATCATTGAATATTTCAATGATTGAAAAAAGAAAAGGGGCGGAAATTCCGCCCCTTCTATTTTAATGTCGAATGGGATTCAACTGTTCTTCTTCTTCTTTATACTTCATAATCTGATCGAGGGCGTCGGGTATCACGTCTGAACAAATGGTGATGAAAGCCCCGGGAACTGCACCTTTTATGGCATACTCAATGGCTTGCGGTTCTTTTGGAATGACAGTAACTTTCTTATCGCCACCCACAGAGTGAATGCCTTCGGTCATCAAGTCGATGATCTCTTGTTCGCTGCGTCCACGTAAGTTTTTATCTTGACGAATAATGATTTCATCAAACATCCCTGCAGCCACTTTACCTAAGTTGCGAATATCATCATCGCGTCGATCGCCCACGCCTGCAATGACTCCGATCTTTGGAGAGGCGTCCACCTTCGATAAGAAGTCGCTGATCGCTAAGAAGCCATGTGCATTATGCGCATAGTCTACCATTACAGTGAAGTTTTTAAAGTGGAACATATTCATGCGGCCGGGAGTCTGAACGGGGCTTGGAATAAAGGTTTCCAAGGCAATCTTCATATCTTCAATTCTAAAATTACGAATGAAGCCCGCGAGTAAACAGGGCAGAATATTCGAAATATTGAAGGTGGCACGACCTCCGTATGTTAGAGGAATGTTACTCGCTTTGTCCACGCGAATCTTCCATGTGCCTTTACAAATGGTGACATACCCATTTTCATAAATGGCCGCCAATCCACCTTTCTTGATGTGCTCCACAATCGTAGGATTATTTTCATCTAAAGAAAAATATGCAATCTTCGCTTTGATGTCTTTGGCCATCGCGAGGGTGTACTTATTGTCTGCGTTCAAGATGGCATAACCTTCAGGGAATACACTTTCAGGTACCACGCTTTTTACACGGGCCAGTTGTTCTAATGTATCGATGTCTTGCAACCCCAAGTGATCTTCGGCGATGTTGGTCACGATTGCGATGTCGCAATTGTGGAATCCTAATCCCGCTCTGAGAATACCACCGCGTGCGCATTCGAGTACAGCAAAATCAACAGTTGGATCTTTCAACACAAACTCTGTAGAAACCGGCCCGGTACAGTCGCCTTTCATCATGAGGCGGTTTTGAATATAGATACCATCAGTGGTGGTATAACCTACTTTATGTCCCATCGATTTCACGATATGAGCCATCAGGCGTGTTGTGGTCGTTTTACCATTTGTACCACTCACAGCGATGATTGGAATGCGTGCGCTACTTCCCGGAGGATAGAGCATATCGATCACTGGTTCTGCTACGTTGCGAGGCAAGCCTTCTGTTGGTTCAATGTGCATTCTGAATCCTGGTGCAGCGTTAACTTCGAGAATCGCACCGCCATTTTCCGATACAGGTGTGGAAAGATCCGAAGCCATGATGTCGATACCACAAATGTCCAAACCTACGATGCGCGCTATGCGCTCGCACATGAAGATATTATCTGGGTGCACTAGATCTGTTACGTCTGTAGCCGTACCTCCTGTGCTGAGATTTGCAGTTGGTTTCAAGAAAACTTCTCTGCCTTTTTCAGGAATACTCTCTATTGTCAAGCCTTCGCGGGTGAGCATTTCCATTAAAAAATCATCGACAGAAATTTGTGTCAACACTTTTTCATGGCCATAACCTCTGCGCGGATCTTGATTGGTAATGTCGATAAGTTGTTGAATCGTATGCACGCCATCGCCCATGACAGCCGCGGGTTTGCGAATGGCGGCTGCTACGAATTTATAATTGATTACAAGAACTCGGTGATCTTTTCCGGTGATAAAACGTTCAACGATGACACCTCGACCGTATTTTTTCGCTGCTTGAAGACCTGCTACGGCACCTTCCCAATCCGTGATATTCGTAGTAGCACCTTTTCCGTGATTGCCGTCTACAGGTTTTGTAACAATAGGATATTTAATGCTATCAATTGCATCTTTCAATCCTTCTTCTGTATAGACGATACGACCTTTTGGAACAGGAATTTCTGCTGCGCCAAGAAGGTTTTTTGTTTCTTCTTTGTCGCATGCAATGTCAACTGCAATGCTGCCTGTGGTGCTGGCAATCGTAGCGCGAATGCGGCGCTGATTGATTCCATAGCCTAATTGCACCAATGAATGCCTGTTGAGTCGGATATAAGGAATGCCTCGTGCAGCAGCCTCTTCCACGATGCAGCCTGTCGATGGTCCGAGTCGCTCATCTTCTCGAATCTCACGAAGCTGTTGGATATCCGCTGCTAAATCATATTCTTTTCCTTCGATAAGTGCTTCAGCAATCCTTACAGAAGCGCGGGCTGCATAGATACCAGCCTTTTCTTCCATATAAGCGAAAACCACATTATACACACCGCTCTTAGAAGTCTCTCGTGTGCGACCAAAGCCGCACTGCATGCCTGCAAGCGTTTGAATTTCCAATGCAATGTGTTCGATTACATGGCCCATCCAAGTGCCGTCTTTTACGCGAATGAAAAAACCACCAGGTTCGCCAATGCTGCATCTATGGCTGAACATCGACGGAAACATTGCCTCCAAACGCTCCGAAAAGCCTGGGATTTTATTCGTGGGCTTTTGCTCCATATCCTCCAAATCCAGCTTCATCTGGATCACTTTATGCCTGCGAATCGACCAATAATTCGGGCCTTTCATAACTTTAATGTCGATGATCTTCATATCTATTGGTTAAGGTTTTGTGTTGATAAGGTTGAAAAAAAGTGATAATGTACTAAAACTTTGGTTCCATCCAATAGTCTGACGATGTATTTTTGTTTTTTCTCAAAAAAAATTAAACCATGTCAGATAATCCAAAAGGATTGCTAATCGCAATTGGGGGGGCTGAAGATAAAGGAACCGAAAACGAGGGCTATTATAGCGCTCACGGCAACCTTCACTTTTTTGAGCTTGGAATTCTCAAAAGAGTGGTTCAGGAAATCGGGGGTTTAGATAAACACATCGAAGTAGTTACTACTGCCAGCAGCATTCCTTTGGAAGTTGCAGAAAACTATATGACGGCGTTCAATAAAATTGGATGCACGAATGTAGGTGTGATGAACATTCGCAATCGTGAAGATGCGAAAATGGCCGAATACGAGGAGCGCATCGCTAAGGCAGATGGAGTGATGTTTTCAGGAGGGGATCAACTTCGCTTGACAACAATTTTCGGCGGAACGAAATTTTTGGATATCATCATTGAGCGATATTTGAATGAAGGTCTTGTGATAGCTGGCACAAGTGCTGGCGCCATGGCCATGAGCAATACTATGATCTATCAAGGTCGCAGCGATCTTGCGCACTTGAAAGGTGAGGTTAAAATTACTACAGGTCTTGCATTTGTTCCTAACGTGATCATCGATTCACATTTTGACAAGCGTGGAAGATTCAATCGTCTTGCGCAAGCAGTGAGCAGCAATCCTGCATGCACTGGTATTGGACTTGGTGAAGATACAGGCGTGATCATTCGCAATGGCAATGAGTTGGAAGCCATCGGTAGCGGTGCGGTAGTAATAGTAGACGGAAAAGACATTCGCCATTCGAACATCACCGAAGTGAATATGGGAACACCGATTTCTGTGGAGAATATTCGCGTTCATATTTTGGTGCATGGCAATCAATACAATGTGAAGAAGCGCGAATTCACGCCCGGAGAAACGGTGGCCGAAAATCAATAAGATGAAATTTTCTATTGCAATACACGGCGGTGCGGGCACGATTACTCGCGCCCTGATGACGCCTGAAAAAGAATTGGCTTACACAGCAGGATTGGATGCAGCGCTCGCCTGCGGTGAAGCCGTTTTAAAAGCTGGCGGCACTGCGCTCGACGCGGTGCAAGCGGCTGTTGTGGATTTAGAGAATAATCACTTATTCAATGCTGGCCGCGGCAGCGTTTTCACCAATAAAGGCACACATGAAATGGACGCAGCGCTTATGTGCGGCGCTACACTCAATGCTGGTGCCGTGGCAGGTATTCATTCTGTGAAAAATCCAATAGCGCTTTGCCGTGCTGTGATGGATAAATCAGGACACGTTTTTTTAGCAGGACAGCAAGCTGTTGATTTTGCAAAATTGCAAGGATTAGAATTAAAAGACGAAGCATATTTTAAGGATGATTTTCGCTACAATCAATGGTTGGAAGTGAAAGATCAAGAAGTATATCAACTCGATCACAGCGGTGATAAAAAGTTTGGTACCGTTGGCGCCGTGGCGTTAGACAGCCATGGCAATCTCGCTGCCGCAACATCTACGGGCGGCATGACCAACAAACGTTGGGGACGAATTGGTGACAGTCCAGTAATTGGAGCAGGAACGTATGCAAATAATAATTCTGTTGCCATCTCATGCACGGGACACGGCGAGTATTTTATAAGAGCCGTAGTTGCTTACGACATTTCATGTTTGATGGAGTATGCCGGTATGACGCTCGAACAAGCATGTGAAAAAGTGGTGATGGACAAGCTTGTAAAAATGGGCGGAGAAGGAGGACTCATCGCCGTTGATAGTCTCGGAAATATTTGTCTCCCCTTCAACAGCGAAGGTATGTACCGTGGATTAGCTACGGAGAGTGGGAGAGAGGTGAGGATTTATAGGGAGAAGGAGGGGGAGGAGGAGTAGGAGGGGGGACAAGAACAAGAACAAGAACAAGAACAAGAACAAGAACAAGAACGAGAACGAGGACGGGGAACATGGGAACATGAGGTTTTGCTAATAGCCTGCCCATTCATGGGCTGGCGGGGGGGTGAGGGAGAACTGGAACAAGAACGAGAACAGAAAAATTTTAATAGAAGATTGAATTTATATGATAGTGCTTCAATCAGCAATGGCTCTACCTTTCGTGTTTTTATTTTTGCTCTTTATATTTTTCATGTCGTCATTTTTTCTAGTTTTAATTATTAACTTCTTTCTCTACTTGTGTTTTAAAAAAAATCCAAAACGAATACCTTGGTATTGGATTCTACTTCTGCCAATTATTGCTATGATGCTGCTGATTTTTTATTTGCTTCTCAATGAAGATTTTTTGAAATATTCGTAGAAAATTAATTTTAAACTTTAAACAACTTAATCAGAATTGAGATTATGAAAGCCTGCCCATTCATGGGCTGGCGGAGGGGGGGCAAGGCGAGGGAGTGCGAGAATAGGGAATTTTAATAGAGGATTGGATTTGAATCACTGTGCTACTGAAAGCTTCCCTAAACAATAAAATTCTAGTGTTTAGAAATACATTTTTTTTGGAAATCCGCTAATTTTGAAAGTCCAATTAAATTGATTCGAAAAATGAAATTCTTATTAAAAGTGCTTGTTACTTCGATGTGCGGTCTTCTGATTTGTGATTATTGTCTTGCACAAACCGTTTTAACCAAGGAGGTTAAGATACCCTATACTAATGGCTATGAGATTTTCAAGATTTGCACATCAGGATGTCTCACAAAATTTGAAGATCATAATGAGTATTTTTGGTATAATGAGTACTCTGGATTGAAATCAACCCGAGGTGGTAATGGCGGTAATTTACTACATGGTAACTATAAATTTTTTGATGAATCAGGAAATCTTAGGAAAGAATGCAATTATTGGTTTGGGTTAAAGGATGGAGTAGAGAAGGAATGGGATTCCTTGGGCTATGTAGTAAGTCAAATTAAATATGTCAAGGGCAATGGAGTTTATATAAAATTCCAAAATGAGGATGATTACTGGATTGAGATCAACGGTCCATTACTTGAAAAAGGCACTACGCGTAAAGTATATACACCTTTTAATGTTTTAGTTCGTGAGGAGACCATTTTAACTGGTTTCTTCCAAAAAGTGAAAACTTATTACATAGGTGGAGGAATTATGGAGGAATACACGGAGAGTTTAATGGAGTCAGGGGACCTACGAGGAAAGTACACTTCTTACTACGAGAACGGGCGCATTGAGGTGGAAGGCCAGTTTTACGATGGCGAATTTTTAAACATTAGAGTAGGCATCTGGAAATGGTATAATACGGACGGAATTCTTATTTCAACATCCTCTTATAAAGCGGACATCTCTCTGTGGCCTAATGGTAAACCAAAATCGACGGGTGGATATTTGTTTAATAATGAAAGTAATGATTGGGTAAAAGTCGGGGAGTGGCGATTTTATGACGAAAATGGGAAGTTACAATCTGAAAAGTACTATGAAGAAAACTAATTATTTTAAATTTGAATTATTCTAGTGAGGTTTGCGATAAAGTGAATTGCATGAAGATCAACAGGTTAAATTCTAAATTCAGAATCTGTTGTTTGAAGTCCCAATGACTACCCCAAAATGATATAACACTTTGATGTTTATGTGTAACGTCGTTGCATTGAGTTGGGGCAACCTTTGAATCATCGTTCAATAACGATATTCAGAATAACCAATACAATGGACATCACAGAAACAATAATTCCAATGCCACGAATTGGCGATAAGGCGCCAGAATTTAAGGCTGTAACCACTCAAGGAGAGATCAGCTTTCCATCAGATTATAAAGGCAAGTGGATTATTCTATTTAGTCACCCCGCCGATTTCACTCCAGTATGCACTTCAGAGTTTATGACGTTTGCTAAACGTGAACCTGAATTCAAGGCGCTCAATTGTCAATTGGTGGGCCTTTCTATTGATGGACTCTACAGCCACATTGCTTGGTTGAGAACCATCAAGGAAAAAATAGAATTTAAGGGTATGAAAAATATGGAGGTAACTTTTCCACTCATTGAAGATATCACCATGGAAGTGGCAAAAAAATATGGGATGATTCAGCCAGGTGAAAGTTCAACCAAAGCAGTGAGAGCAGTTTTCTTTATTGATCCTAAAGGAGTCATTCGAGCAATAATTTATTACCCCTTGTCTTTGGGAAGAAATTTTGACGAATTGAAGAGAGCACTCATAGCTATGCGAACGGCTGATGAATTCAATGTCGCTACTCCTGCCGATTGGCAGCCGGGGGATGATGTGATTGTGCCAACCGCCGGCTCTTGCGGTATGGCAAAAGAAAGAATGGATAGCAAAGAAGAAGGCGTTACATGCCATGATTGGTTTTTCTGCACAAAAGAATTATCATTAGAAGAGGTAAGCCAATAGTGAATCTATTTTCGTAAAAATACCTAATTCAAAACCCTCAAGAAAGGTGGTTCTAATGTCATTTTTCCATCCCAGGTTTCGGTGGGCATAAATAAAAAAAAATGAAAATAGTCTTAATAGTGTTTGGAATTTTAATGGTGTTATTTATTGCATTTCAAATTTATACCTACGTGGCAACTGGCAAATCACAATCGCAGCCGTACCAAGTGGTGCGGACGGAAGATGAATTTGAAATCAGGTATTACCCTGAGTCAACAATGGCAACCATAAAAGCCAATAGCTCATCCTATAAGGAATTTAGTAGTTCCCAATTTGGGAAACTCGCTTCTTACATATTCGGAGGAAATAAGGAAAAAAAGCAAATAGCCATGACCACTCCAGTGCACATGGATTTCGGAGATTCGGTTTCGAAGATGAGTTTTGTAATGCCTTCTAATTTCACGAAAGAAAGTTTGCCTGCGCCCAACAATCCGAATGTATCCATCGAGCTTGTTTCAGAAGATTATGTTGCGGTGATTTCTTTTGATGGATTTGCATCTAACGAGACAATAAAAACCCAAATAGAAAAATTACAACGAATATTAAAGGAGAATCATCTTTCGTACTATGGAAATTTCCGGTATTTGGGTTACAACCCTCCATATCAACTTTTTGGTAGAAGAAATGAAATAATAGTGTCAATTGAATGGGAGAGTTAGAAAATCATCAATAAAATCTAAATGAAGAATTATAAATTATTTACAGCCACCAAAGTTGGGGCGATAGAAGTGAGAAATCATATTGTGATGGCACCAATGACGAGATGTAGGTCCATTGACAATGTCCCCAATGATTTAGTAGCCGAGTATTACAAGCAAAGAGCCTCGGCTGGTTTAATAATTACCGAAGGCACAGCTCCTTCGCCAAATGGCCTAGGATACGCTCGTATTCCTGGTATTTTTAATGGAATTCAAATAGATGGCTGGAAGAAAACAACAGAGGCTGTTCATGCTCGAGATGGGAAGATCGTTGTTCAACTAATGCATACGGGACGAATAGGTCATATGCTCAACATGCCAGAAGGTTCCGAAATCATGGCGCCATCGTCAGTCAAAGCGTCGGGACAAATGTGGACCGATGAAAAAAAGATGCAAGATCACCCAATACCTAAAGCAATGACCGCGGATGATATAGATTCTACTAAACAAGAGTATATGCAGGCTGCTATAAATGCTATCGAAGCGGGATTTGATGGGGTAGAATTGCACGGCGCAAACGGCTATTTGTTGGAAGAGTTTTTGTCGCCAGTTACCAATCTTAGAACGGATAAATATGGTGGCAGTATAGAAAACCGGTGCAAGTTCGTTCTAGAGGTCACGGCCGACGTCGCTGCTGCTATTGGAACAGATAAAACTGGTATTCGTTTATCGCCTTACGGAATGGCTGGAGACATGTCAAATTACGCTGAGATAGACGCAATTTATGATTACCTTTCAAAGGAGCTGGATAAATTGGACATAGCATATATCCATTTGGTGGATCACTCTGCGATGGGCGGAGCTATGGTTCCATTGGAAATTAAGAAATTGATTCGCGCGAATTTTAAAAATACTCTCATCGGCTGCGGAGGTTACGATAAGCAAAGCGCAGAAGCAGACCTTACGAGTGGACTATTCGATTTGATAGCGTTTGGCCGGTCCTTCATCAATAATCCCGACTTGGTAGAGCGACTCGAATCCAATCATGAGCTCTCACAGAGTCTTAATACAGACTTGTTTTACTCCGCCGACGCTAAAGGGTACACGGACTATCCAAATTTCAAAATCGCCGCAGTGGTTTAAATTGGAATTCACAATTCGGAATTCGCAATTCGGAATTCGGAATTCGGAATTCGGAATTCTCTGTGATTGCTTCTTTTGTTCTTATTTTTAGGAAAAAATATGAGTCCAATTCGAATTTTAACTGTAAGTCTGGTCATGCTAGTTCTACACGCCATTTTTTTTGGAGGTCTTCTTATTACGAGCGGTTGCAACATGGGAAGTGGATCAGCTAATCATTCTTCAAATAATCAGGAAGATTATGTCCTTAGGTTTGAGGTAGTAGATTCCGTTAAAGTAGAGTCTAGATTGATTGTTAGGAACATTAATTCAAGTTGCATTATTCATCCTGTATTCTGTAAAGATAGTGTTTTGGATTGTCCTTTTTGGGATGTTCTTGTCCATACCAAAGATGGATTAGAAATGAATTATTCTTCCATTGTTAGTGATTATTTCGAAAAGACTAAGAGAGATGTTGTTATTAATGAAAATAATCATTTCAAACTTGAGTCAAATGAATCAAAAGAATTTCACTTTAATTTATTTTTTCGAAAAGAAAATTTGAAATTAGAAAACGTAAAATTTATAGAATTACGTAAGATATTCCCTGAGGTCTCTAGTATTGAACTCCATTCGGATTGTTTATTAGATACTCGCGAGTTAAATATCCGTGCTGAGCTTCATTAGCGTCATCTTATTTTGATACAACTTTTTCTACCGCAAAGCCGCGGAGGACGCCAAGTTACGCAGAGAGGATATTTTGAATTCGGAAGGCTGGCTGAAGAATTCTGAGTTCCTAATTCGCAATAACTGATTCGGAATTCAGAATTCAGAATTCAGAATTTCGAATTCAGAATCTCGTTCTCGTTCTCGTTCTAGTTATTCCTGAAATATCATCGCGCCGCTGTTCATGCAGTAGCGGAGGCCGGTGGGGCGGGGGCCGTCGTCGAAAACGTGTCCTAAATGGCCGCCACAGCGTGCGCATTCCACTTCTGTCCTGATCATACCATAGGCGGCGTCCATATTTTCCTTCACTCTTTTCTTTTCAATCGGCGCGTAAAAACTAGGCCAGCCAGTTCCAGAATCAAACTTTGTTTTTGATGAAAACAATGGTAGCCCACATCCAGCGCAGTAATAAATTCCGTCTTTCTTATTGTTGTGATACGCATTCAAAAACGCGCGTTCGGTGCCTTCTTCGCGTAAGATGTAGTATTGATTTTCTGTGAGAATGTTCTTCCAATCTTGCTCTGTACGGCTCACAGGTTTTAAAGAGGTATCTGTTGGACTCAATGCCTTCGCTGGCTTCTGGGTCTGTTCTACTTGTCCTGTGGTGTTGGTGCAGGCGAACACGGCTGTGACTGCGGCTCCTAAAAAGAGCAATAAAATGATATTCTTCATGACGTATTTGGTTGTAATTCAAAAATAACCATCAATCCCCCTTCTTAGTTTACTATTAGTATATTTTGGGTTATTTTCGCGCCTCTCAAAATCATCGGATATGAAAATCTCTTACAGTTGGCTCAAAGATTATTTGCCCTGCGATTTCACCCCAGAAAAAATGGGTGAGGTACTCACGGCTATCGGTTTGGAAGTGGAGGCTATTGAGCCTGTAGAGGTCATTCCCGGCGGTCTCAAAGGTGTAGTGGTCGGTGAGGTGCTCACGCGCGAAAAACATCCTGACGCCGACCGTTTGAGTATTACCACTGTGAATCTGGGAGAGGGCGAACCTGTGCAAATTGTTTGCGGTGCTCCCAATGTTGCTGCTGGTCAAAAGGTTTTGGTAGCTACCGTTGGTGCTACGCTGTATCCAAAAGCAGGTGAATCGTTCGTCATTAAGAAAAGTAAAATACGCGGCGCAGAATCGCATGGAATGATTTGCGCTGAGGACGAATTAGGTCTCGGTGAAAGTCATGATGGCATAATGGTGCTTGATGCTGCCGCAATCCCTGGCACGCCGGCCGCGACTTTCCTCAATATCGAAACAGATTTTACGCTAGAAATAGGTCTTACTCCGAATCGTACCGATGCATTTTCACATTTCGGCGTAGCGCGCGATTTGAAGGCTGCGCTCAAGAATATGGAAGGTGGCTTGAATCTTCAGACAAACCTCATTTTACCCAAAACAAAATCTCTTAGCGCTGGCTCAAACACCAACATTTCAATCGAAGTAACGGACACTTCGGACTGTCCTAGGTATGCTGGTATCGTGGTGAAAGGGCTCAAGGTGACTGAATCTCCAAAATGGTTGAGAGATCGTTTGAATACGATTGGGGTTAGACCAATCAACAATGTGGTGGACATTACCAACTACATCCAACATGAACTTGGTCAGCCGCTGCATGCTTTTGATTTATCTAAAGTTTCAGGTAATAAAATCATTGTTCGTCGCGGCAAACAGAGCGAGAAGTTTGTGACGCTCGATGGCGTTGAACGCGAATTGAACGATACAGATTTAATGATTTGCAACGCCTCCGAACCGATGTGTATCGCAGGTGTGTTTGGTGGAAAGGAAAGCGGTGTGTCAGAAAGCACTACTGAGATATTCCTCGAAAGTGCTTACTTCAACCCGGTGGTGGTGCGCAAAACAGCCCGCCATCATGGTTTGCATACGGATGCTTCCTTCCGTTTTGAACGCGGAGCAGATGTTGAGAAAGTCGTTTTCGCGCTTGAAAGAGCGGCATTGATGCTTGAAGAAATGTGTGGTGGCCAAATAGATGGAGGACTTCTTGATTTTTACCCAAATACTCTTAGAAAAGCGGAAGTAACACTCTCCTACAAAAATGCTACAAGGCTTATCGGACAAGAGATTCCGAAGGAGCGCATCAAGAGTATCTTGAGTGATTTAGAAATTGCTATCGCAAATGAAAACGATGATCAACTGTCTTTGGTAATTCCTCACTACAGAGCAGATGTAACGCGCGAAGCGGATGTTATTGAAGATATATTGAGAATCTATGGATTTGATAATATCGCTTTCCCCACGAGCTTGCATTCGTCAATTAGTTATGCGCCAAAGCCTGATCGCGAGAAGATTCAACACCGCGTTTCGGATATGTTGGCAGCTCGTGGTTTCAATGAAATCATGGGAATGTCGCTCACGAAGGCGAAATATGCTTCGATAGTAAATGATGAATTTATCAGTGAAGATACTGCTGTAAAATTGCTCAATCCATTGAGTCAGGATTTGGGAATCATGCGCCAGTCGCTGCTTTTCGGAGGTCTCGAATCAATAGAGCTCAATCAAAATCACAAGAATCCTGATTTGAAATTATACGAGTTCGGTAAGGTTTATCACAAGGTGGGCGATGCTTACAAAGAGAAGTATCAAATGGGCATTTGGCTTACGGGCGCGCGCCAACCTGAATCTTGGAACAATGCTAACAACGCCGTGGCGGTGCATGATTTAAAAGCCGCTGTGGACGCTGTGTTGAGCGCTGCGGGTATCAAGAATGCAGTTCTCAATGCAACTCAAAGTGAGATTTGGTCGGAAGCAATGAGTGTAAGTGTAAATAAAAAGACCATTGCTCGCTGGGGCAGAGTAGCTGCGGCATTGCGAAAGGCTTTTGATATTAAACAAGAAGTTTATTACGCCGAAATCGACTGGGATCAATTGATCCAAGTGCTTCCGAAAAATAATATTCAATATTCTGCGCCGGAGAAATATCCTGCTGTGCGTCGCGACCTGAGCTTGCTCATGGACAAACAAGTGCAGTTTATGGAGATTGAAAAAATTGCTTACGAAACCGAGCGCAAACTCTTGAAAGAAGTGGGATTGTTTGACGTTTATGAAGGCAAAAACCTCGAGGCAGGCAAGAAATCTTATGCTGTAAGTTTCATCTTACAAGACGCATCGAAAACCATGACAGATCAGCAAGTGGATGCCACAATGCAAAAGATCAGCAAGGCTTTGGATGAAAAATTGGGCGCTAAAATCCGTTCTTAAAATGCTGCAATCAGCAGTTTGAGCGGCTTCCAACTGAGATCGAACATGGCAGCGACACCTTCGTGGGTGATCACGCCATTGTACATATAAACGCCGTGTTGAAATCCTTCTTGATGTTTTACAAGATTGGTAATGCCACCTTCGTCGCCCATGCTCAAAAGGATAGGTGCGAAAATATTACTCAATGCATAAGAGGCGGTTCGCGACACACGCGAGGCAATGTTAGGCACGCAGTAGTGTACCACTCCATGTTCTTTGAAAGTGGGTTTGTCATGTGTTGTCACGCGTGACGTTTCAAAACATCCTCCTTGGTCAATGCTGATATCCACGATCACCGAACCGTATTTCATATTACTCACCATGTCCTCTGAAACCACTACGGGCGTGCGGTTTTGAGAAGTATGAATCGCACCGATGGCAACGTCTGCACTGGCTAGCGCGGCAGCCAATTCACTCGGCTGAATAGTGGACGTCCACAAACGAACCCCTAAATCATTTTGAATGCGACGAAGGCGATAGATGCTGTTGTCAAATATTTTTACCGAAGCGCCTAGTCCTAGTGCAGCGCGAGCGGCGAATTCTGCCACGGTACCCGCACCGATGATGACTACTTCGGTTGGTTTTACGCCGGATATTCCACCAAACATAAGTCCTTGACCGTTGTGGGTATGACTCAAATATTCTGCTGCTATCAATACAGAGGTATTACCCGCAATCTCGCCCATGGCGCGGACTACAGGGAATATCCCTGTTTCATCTTTGATAAAGTCCCACGCGATGGCAGTGATTTTTTTAGACTGCAATAATCGAAAGTGCTCCGACTTCTGAATGGGAAGATGAATCGCTGAAATGAGCGTTTGTCGTCCGGGCATTAACGTAATTTCACTTTCGCTGGGCGGTGCGACCTTCAAAATGATGTCTGCTTTGAAGACTTCTTCGGCAGAATAGACGATTCTGGCGCCCGCTTCGCTATAATCATGATCCTGAAAATTCGATTCTTTTCCGGCGTTCGATTCCACGATCACCTCATGTCCATTGGCCACCAAAAGGCCCACGCTTTCGGGCACGAGAGCCACCCTACGTTCTTGAAAATAAGTCTCTTTGGGTATCCCAATCACAAGGTGGTGGGTGCGGTTGGAAATGGCCAGGAGTTCTTCCTGTGGCATAAGCGCGGCCTCTTTAGCGAGGTTGCGAATCGACTCTTTTTTATGATCCATAAAAGGTAGCTTGTTCGGGATTTCGAAAGTAAGAAAATATCGTATAAATTCGCACTCACTACAAACCCTTTTATAAGATATGGCTAGTCAAGAAAATAAACCAAGCTCTAAGTTGCTTTGGACCATCGGTCCAGTATGTGTTGGACTCACTCTTTTGCTCACCAATGCTGGTAGCAAAACTGAGCCTAAGAAAGAAGTACTCAGTGGTGCTCTCCCAGAAATTACTAAAGTTGAGGTTCCAGCTCCTGCTGCTGCTCCCGCGGATACGACAGCCGCACCTTCAGCTGGCTATTAATTTTCGATTAGAGAAATTCGAATTACTCGATATTCCTCCTTATCCTCTATCGTCATTCGGTAGTGGGGATGTGGTAATATGGCTTGGATAATCTCAGGCCACTCGATGAATGAATAGGCTTCGGCCTCCAAATATTCTTCGATGCCGATATCCAAGGCCTCTCGCAGTGATTCTAAACGATAAAGGTCAAAGTGAAAAACTTTGACCTTTTCTTTTGTTTCATATTCATTGACAAGGCTAAATGTCGGGCTAGAACTTTCTTCTATGCCCATCGCTTTGCAGATGGCATTGATGGTAGTGGTCTTGCCTGCCCCCATTGATCCTTCTACTGCAAACACCGCAGGAGAGGGAAAGTCAATCCACCACTGCAGAGCAAACGAATCCAAAGATTCTATGCTATCAATCCGGTATTCGCGAATCAATTTGGACATCTTACTTTACTTTCAATACAGCAAACGGAATCAATACTTCTTCCAGTGAAATTCCTCCATGCTGAAAGGTATTCTGATAAAAATTGACAAAGTGATTGTAATTGTTTGGATAAACGAAGAAATCTGAATTCTGCGCAAAAATGAAAGCCGTACTCACATTGGATTTAGGCAAATAGGCATCTGCTGGATTGCGCACCTCGAACACTTCCTTTGGATTATAATTCAAATTTTTCCCCGCTTTGTATCGAAGATTTGTATTGGTGTTGCGATCACCAACCACTTTCACTGGATTTTCCACACGAATAGTACCGTGGTCGGTAGTGATGATCAAACGGCAGTTATTTTCCGCCACTTTTTTCAAAATATCAAAGAGCGGTGAGTGGTCAAACCAACTCGCAGTAATCGAGCGATACGCGGGTTCGTCATCAGCGAGCTCTTTGATCACTTCCATTTCGGTGCGCGCGTGACTCAGCATGTCTACGAAATTGTAGACAATGACATTGAGTTTGTTCGACATCAAATTGCTGAATTGATCGGCAAGTTTTTTTCCTGCTTGAAGCTGCGTGATTTTATTGTAACTCCATTTAATATCGAGACCCAAACGTTTGAGTTGCGCTGCGAGGAATTCATCTTCGTGCATATTCTTTCCGCCTTCGTCATCTTCTGTTTTCCAAAGATTGGGATGAATGCGCTCTATCTCACTTGGCATCAGTCCTGCGAAGAGCGCGTTGCGCGCATAATGCGTGGCAGTAGGTAGAATGCTGTAGAAAATTTCTTCATTGTCTACACGGAAATATTCTTTGAGTCGTGGCAAGATGGTCTTCCATTGATCGAACCTCAAATTATCAATTACCACCATGAATACAGGCTCATTGCCACTTTCTTTCAATACAGGAACCACTTTATTTTTGAAAAGTGTGTGCGACATTACTGGTCCAGTGCCAGTGTTTTTGAGCCAACTGGTATAATTATTCTTGATGAATTTGCAAAACTGTTCGTTCGCTTCTTGGCGCTGGGTGCGGAAAATTTCGGCCATGCCTTCATCATTGCTGCTTTGCAACTCCATACTCCAATGCACGAGCTTTTTATAAAACTCCGACCACTCTTCGGCATTCATGCGATCGCCAAGGCGCATCGCGATGTCACGAAACTCCATGCGATAGTCGCTTGTGGTTTTTTCACTCACCAGGCGTTTTTCATCCAAATTCTTTTTTACAGAAAGTAAAATCTGATTTGGATTCACTGGCTTGATGAGGTAGTCGCTGATCTTTGAACCTATAGCGTCTTCCATGATTTGCTCTTCTTCACTCTTGGTGATCATAATCACCGGTAGCGTTGGGTCGATCGTCTTGAGCTCCTGTAATACTTGCAGTCCGCTTAGACCGGGCATATTTTCATCGAGAAAAACAATGTCAAAGAATGAATCTTTCACCAAATCAATCGCATCGCGACCATTATTGGTAGTAGTGACGGAATAACCTTTTTGTTCTAGAAAAATGATATGTGGTTTGAGCAAATCGATTTCGTCGTCGGCCCAGAGTATTTTTACGCTATTCATTTGAATTATTTGGGGTAAAGCTAAGATTTTGTTGTGAATGCAGCGGTGCATTCAACCCATTTTCCTCACTAATATTGCATCATGAAAGAAAATGAGGGAATAAAATCCAATAAGCGCAAAATCATCAATGATCCAGTCTATGGCTTTGTCACGTTTCGTCATGATTTTTTATTGGATTTAATTGATCATCCTTATTTTCAGCGTTTGCGACGCATCGCGCAGTTGGGCTTGTCCTATCTCGTATATCCAGGTGCTGTGCACAATCGATTTCAGCATGCCATCGGAGCCCTACATTTAATGCAAAATGCGATTGAAGAAATTCGCTACAAAGGGCATGAAATCACCAAAGAAGAGGAGCTTGGCTGTCTGTGTGCGATACTTTTTCACGATATTGGTCATGGCCCGTTTAGTCACGCCCTCGAACATTCTATCGTAGATAAAATACATCATGAGCAAATCAGCGCCTACTTGATGAACGATTTGAATGAGCAGTACAACGGCCGTTTTGATTTAGCAATAAAAATATTTAATGATAAATACCACAAACGCTTCTTACATCAATTGGTGAGCAGCCAATTGGATATGGATCGTCTCGACTATCTCGCTCGCGATAGTTTCTTTAGCGGCGTGGTTGAAGGTCAGGTTGGCAGTGAGCGCATCATTAAAATGCTCGATGTGGTGAATGATGAGTTAGTGGTAGAAGAGAAAGGAATTTATAGCATTGAAAAATTCATCGTAGCACGCCGTTTTATGTATTGGCAAGTATATCTGCATAAGACAGTGCTAAGTGCGGAATTTATGCTCGTAAATGCACTGCGCCGCGCTAAATACCTCGCAGAGCAAGGCGAAGTAGTGTTCTGTTCTCCGGCGCTTTATTATTTCCTTTATAATAAAATAGGAAAAGGCGATTTCGAAAAGGATGGCGAAGCATTGCAACATTTCATTGCGCTCGATGACTTTGACATTATGGGAGCTATCAAGGTATGGCAAACCAATGAAGATAGAGTGCTCGCTGAGCTGGCGAAGGGAATAGTGAATCGCGGGTTATTCAAAATAGAAATGTCGCGTCAACCAATAGAAGAGTCGGTGGTGAAAAAGCAAATTGAACGCATCGCAAAAGAGATGAATCTATCTTTTGAGGAAGCATCTTATTTTGTGATTTCAGATAAAGTTCACAACAGTGCTTATAGCGTAAAGACGGATGCCATTAAGGTGAAAATGAAAGATGGTCAAATTCTGGATGCCGCGCAGGCCAGCGATCACATGAATCTACAAGCCCTTAGTGGCTCAGTAGAAAAATTCTTTTTGGCTTATAAAAGATAGGGAAAATTAGACAGCGATTTCTTCGCCCTCTTTATCAATGAAATGATATTCCAATAGTTCGCAAGAAGAAGAAGCTTCCACGGCAAGTTTTACTTTGTGTTTCTTTCTCCAACGCTTGATAACGCTATCAAACCAGCCTTTGGTGAGATATGCTTCTACCATTGGATGCACGAGAAGTTTTAATTCTTTATGTGTGCCTTCTTCGCTGAGATAGCGCAGACTATTTTCAATTTCATCGGTGAAAAGAACAGAAGCTTGAACAACACCTTTACCGCCGCAGCTCGGACATTTTTCGGTAGTCACCACTTTTGTAACAGGCTTTACCCGCTCGCGAGTGATTTCTACTACTCCGAATTTGCTTGGAGGAAGTACGTTGTGCTTGGCCTTGTCTTCAGACATGAATTCGCGAAGTGCATCGTGCAATTTGCGCTGGTTGTCGCGGTTTTGCATATCGATGAAGTCGATGCAAATAATACCACCCATGTCGCGCAGACGCAGCAAGCGTGCTACTTCTTTAGCACATTCAATATTGGTTTGAAGTGCATTCTCCTCTTGATCTTTTACAGTAGCATTTTTTCTATTACCACTGTTGATGTCAATCACGTGCATGGCCTCAGTATGTTCTACGATGAGGTATGCGCCACTTTTTAAATTGACTTGTTTACCAAAAGAAGCTTTGATTTGTCGATGTATGTTGAATGCGTCGAATAAATCAGCTACTTTATGAAGTTTTACGATGTTCTCTTGTGAAGGTGCGATGGACTTCATGTATCCGCGCACGAGAGCAGCTACCTGCTCATCATTGACGTGGATATTGGTGAAATTATCATTGAGAAGATCTCTGAGTACCGAGGAGGTCTTGTCAATTTCACCTAAAATGCGCTGAGGAGGGCGCGCATTTTTCATTGTTTTAAACATCTCCTCCCAACGCTTCACCAAGTCTTGTAAATCCTGATCCAGCTCTGTCACGCTGGCGCCTTCAGCTTGCGTGCGAATGATCACACCCATATTGCTTGGGCGAATGCTCTGCATAGACTTTCTCAAGCGATCTCTTTCATTTTCGTCTGTGATACGAGATGAAAGGGAAACTTTATTGGAGAAAGGCACCAAAACGAGGTATCTACCAGCGATGGTAATTTCAGAGGTGAGGCGAGGGCCTTTTTGTGAGATAGGCTCCTTGGCCACTTGCACTGGGATAACATATCCCTGACCCATGACATCCTTTATTTTTCCTTCCTTATGAATATCCTGTTGTAGAGGAAAATTCATTAAGTCAGCTCCCTTCTGTTCTCCGCTGATGGTGCGTCGAGTGAAGAGATTGAGTGAAGCAAATTGGGGGCCGAGGTCGAGATAGTGCAAGAAGGCATCTTTATCGTAGCCGACATCTACAAAAGCGGCATTGAGGTGCGGAATAAGCTTGCGCACACGACCAAGGTAAATATCGCCCACAGCATATTGCTGATTGCGTTGCTCTCTATGCAACTCAATCAGAGATTTGTCATGCAGCAATGCAATATCCACCCCAGTAGGAGTAGCATTTATGACTAGTTCAGCATTCAATGGAATGAGATTAAGATGGATAAAATCCAGATTGGACTGGATACACGTATCCAGCCCTGTCTGAAAAATCACTTACAAGATATTACTCAAGCAGTAATATACTAGCGCACTTTTTTCTTGTGACGATTCTTTCTCAAACGCTTTTTTCTCTTGTGCGTTGCCATCTTATGGCGCTTTCTTTTTTTACCGCAAGGCATTGTTCTACGGGTTTAGTTTTGTTTCTATTTTATTTATAAAGTCCTTAACTCTATTGGCCACAATCGTGTCCGAGTTATGTCTTAGCAATTGCTCATAGTTCTTTTTGGCTTCAGCCAGCATCCCCAACTTTTCTTGTGTTTGCGCTGCAAAGAGCAGTGCGTAGTTGTTGGTAGAGTCGATACGTACGCCTTCATTGAAATAATACAGTGCTTTTTGAGCACTATCCATTTCCATGTAAAGGCCCCCCATATCGATGTACGCCGCTAGATAGCTCGGTTGAATAGAAATTACTTTGTTAAAACGTTCAATCGCTTTATCGTATTGACCGCTTTTCACAGAGAAAACTCCCAACCAATAATGTGCATCCACATTATCTTGATCGTCGGCCACGATTTCACGAAGGATGGTGATACCTTCCATCGGATTCGGACCATTCACCAACTCGATGGCTTGCATCAACTTGAGTGAATCCTTATCTATCGGCTTCTCCGCTTTCTCCCTTACGGAAGAGGGAAGCTTGGGCATGAGTAAAAAAAGAACGAGTAGTCCTATGGACGCAGTGATGAGAAGTATGAGGGATGTCTTCTTAGACATGCTCAACTACTTTCACTTTTTCTTTCACTGAATCTACGAACTCCTTAGCTGGTTTGAACGCAGGTACATAGTGTGCAGGAATCGTCACGCTGGTCTTGGCCAAAATGTTTCTTCCCAATTTTTCCGCACGCTTCTTAACGATGAAGCTTCCGAATCCACGGAGATAAACGTTTTCACCGTTCTCCATAGAGTTCTTCACAGTTGCCATGAATCCTTCAACAATGGCCAGCACGTCTTCTTTGCTGATCCCAGTTTTGTTGGAGATGTCTGTTACGATATCTGCCTTCGTCATCTTTCCTTGTGTTTTATATTATTGTTTTATGGATATTCGTCCAAATTTGGGGCGGCAAATATACGGGTAATCGCACAATTTCAATGCGTTGTTTATCCGAGTGTTAGCTTTTTTTTATTAAAAACATGAATTTTAACACTTCTCTGGTCGATTGGTACCATCGTTTTAAAAGGGATTTGCCTTGGCGTGAGACCCGAGACCCTTACAAAATTTGGCTTTCAGAAATTATTCTTCAGCAAACCCGCGTTGATCAAGGGATGGCGTATTATCAAAAATTTGTGTCAAAATATCCTAAGGCCTCAGACCTTGCCATCGCTTCCGAGGACGAAGTGCTCAAAGATTGGCAGGGGCTCGGATATTATAGCCGAGCGCGCAATCTTCATTTTTCTGCAAAAAAAATAGCCTCCGAATACAATGGGACCTTCCCAGATTCTTACAAAGAGATTCTATCATTAAAAGGAGTTGGTGATTACACTGCCGCTGCGATTGCCTCTTTCGCATTCAACCTTCCTCATCCCGTAATTGACGGCAATGTGATGCGCGTTTTGTCACGTTTCTTTGGTGTATTTGAGCCAATAGATAGCAACGAGGGTAAAAAGAAGCTACAAGAACTAGCAAACAAAAATCTGCTTCTTGATGATCCTGCCACATACAATCAAGCGATCATGGAGTTCGGCGCCTTGCAATGCGTACCCGTAAATCCTAATTGTGGGGTTTGTCCTATCGCCAGCTCATGTGTAGCGCTTCAAAAAAATGCGGTTGCTCAATTGCCTTATAAAGCTAAGAAGACAGCTGTGAAGGAGTTGTATGTATACTACGCGGTGATTGAATTCGATGGTATTGTTTATATGAAAAAACGCTCCGGTGAGGGCATCTGGGAGGGACTTTACGATTTTCCCAGCATAGAAAGTGAGTCAGCGCTTGAACAAGAAGCCATTCTTCTTTCTCTTCAAAAAGGGATTCAATTAGATGAACCCATTATTCAGGTTGATTTTTCAAAAGAATATAAGCACATCTTGTCTCATCGCCGTCTCAAAGCGCGTTTTTTACATATAAAACTTTCGAATAAATGGCATAATATGCCATCAGGGACAGTAGAGGTTGCTTGGGGCAATATCACCGAAAAGGGCATTCCACGCCTGATTGAGAAATACCTCATCGATGTGGGCAAGTATGAATAAGTTGTAAATAGAATAAACGGTCGGGCCCTTGTGGGAGGTCGTATATTTGTCAGGTAAATTATTTGTTAACCAAAATTATTCGACAATGGCTAGCGTAAACAAAGTAATCCTTATCGGAAATCTGGGAGCAGATCCAGAAATCAAAACGTTCGACAACGGAGGAATGGTTGCCAACTTTAGAATCGCAACTACAGAGAGATGGAAAGACAAGAACTCTGGAGAGTTGAAGGAACAAACAGATTGGCATAACATTACCGTGCGCCGCCCTGCTTTGGCTAAAGTGGTGCAAGACTACATTAAGAAAGGCATGAGCGTGTATCTCGAAGGCCGCCTTCGCAATCGCTCGTGGGAAGTGAATGGTGAAAAGAAGTATATCACCGAAGTGGATATCGATGAATTGACCATCCTCACTCCAAAGTCTCAAAGCCCAGCTGCTACAGGCTCAGCTCCTTCAAGCAGCAGCAACAGCATGCCACCGGCTCCGCCAGTGCCTTCTGCTGCTCCGGTAGAAGACGATTTACCATTCTAATTTTAGTCGAACCAATACCTTCCATTTTGGACAGTAGTGATATATTTCTGACTGAAATTTTTGTTCTCAGTATTCTGAACAGTGCAGGGCCTTTGGCCCTTGTACTGCTTTTACTCGCCTGCAGCGCCCTTATTTCTGGAAGCGAAGTGGCTTTGTTTTCCATAACGCCCGCGCAAAAAGCAGAACTCAAAGAAGCAAAAGATAGAGGAAGCCAAGCAATCATTCAATTACTCGAATCTCCCGATAAAGAAACGGGGCCCAAACGCTTGCTGGCAACGATTCTCATCGCTAACAATGCAGTAAACATCGCCATTGTCCTGCTCGCCACTCAACTCGCTAGCGATTGGTTTCCTCAAGGGAGTTATCCCGATTGGGTCATTACTCTTATCAATGTTGTCGCAATTACATTTCTGTTGGTATTGTTTGGTGAGGTTATTCCTAAAGTTTATGCCACAGGAAATAATCTCAGCAGCGCACGCTTCATGAGCCTTCCGCTGATATTAATCCAAAAAATATTTTCTCCTCTTACGTTTGTTCTCATGCGATCCAGTGGTTTTTTTGAAGAAAAATTTAAAACTAAAAATGCCCGAAACATCACCGTAGACGATTTGGGATATGCACTAGAACTAACGCAAGACGACAATCTCACAGAGGAAGAAAACAAAATTCTCGAAGGCATTGTGACCTTCGGTGCTAAAGAAGTAGGGCAGGTGATGACTCCACGAACCGATATCTCTTCTCTTTGGGAAGACGACAACTACGAGGAGGTACTCTCCAAAGTGATGGACAAAGGATACAGCCGCTGGCCTGTTTTTAAAAATTCCCCAGATGAAGTGGTGGGTTTTCTTTTTGTAAAAGACTTGCTGCCTTATCTCGAGGAGGTAGAGTTCAATTGGAGAGAATTGATCAAGCAGCCATTTTTTGTTCCCGAAAATAAAAAGATTGACGATTTGCTTCAGCAATTTCAAAAAGAGAAAAATCACCTTGCTATCGTAGTCGATGAGTACGGAGGCACAAGCGGACTCATCACATTGGAGGATATTCTAGAGGAAATTGTCGGAAATATATCAGATGAATTCGACGACGAAGAACTGCACTATAGCAAACTCGACAATCGGAATTTCATCTTTGAAGGAAAGACTGCACTCGTCGATATCTACCGAATACTCGATATTGAATCTACTCTATTTGAAGAGGCCAAAGGCGACGCCACAACACTCGCCGGATTCTTACTAGAACAATCAGGAAGAATTCTTGAGAAGGGAGATGAAGTACATTTCGAAGGATTTTTATTCCGCATCGAATCGGCGGATAAAAGAAAATTAAAGCGCATTAAAATCACATTGCCACAAAGCATTACTAATGATTAAATATTTTTTCATTTTATCCAGCCTTTGCTTAGCTCTTGCAGCTTGCAGGGGTGAAGCTGTTCCCAAACCCCGTGGCTATTTTAGAGTTTCACTGCCCGAACATGCATATTCAAAATTCGATTCTGAATGCGATATTTCCATGGATGTTCCCAATTATGCTAAAGTGGAAATTTTTAAAGATAGAATTTCGGAAGATAGCTGCTGGTTCAATATTCAGATTCCAAGATTTAAGGCGACTCTTTATTGCACTTATTTTAAAGTGAACAACAACCTCGAGTCGCTCATTAATGACTCATACACTTTTGCTGCTAAACATGAAATGAAGGCCACGGCCCTCAAGCGCACACTCGTACACGACACGGAAAACGACGTGAACGGTATAATCTACGATATCGAAGGAGAAGCTGCCTCACAGGCTCAATTCTTCCTTACCGACAGCACCACACACTTTTTTAGAGGAAGCCTATACTTCAACAACAAACCCAATCCAGATTCCATTGCACCAGTGTTGCAATTCGTCCGTGAGGATATTGACCACATGGTGCGCTCTGTGAGGTGGAGAAATTAACGCGTCACTGCACGCACAATCATCACTACCACACAAATCAAAAAGAGTAGGATAGAAATCTTATTGATTCCATGCATGAATCGCAAGTTGATATCTACCTTTTCCTTTTTGAAAAAATTGACAGGATTGAGATAATAGAGAATTTTCTTGAGCAACATAATGAATGCTTTTGGCAAATATAACCATTGAAAGGAGGAATTGTTGTGAAGATACTTTTACTCGACAACTACGATAGCTTTACTTACAATATCTTCCACTACCTGCGTGCCCATGGCGTTGAGGTAGATGTTTTTCGCAATGATGCAATCTCCGTTCAAAAGGCTTTGACGTATAATGCTATCGTGCTCTCCCCAGGTCCAGGCCTGCCTTCTGAGGCGGGCATCATGATGGAAGTGATAAAGGCTGCTCACTCTACCAAACCTATTCTCGGCGTTTGTCTTGGTCTGCAAGCAATCATTGAGTTTTTTGGTGGCTCGTTAAAAAATCTGGGTAAGGTGATTCACGGGCGGTCAAGTCAATGTCTGGTCACCGAAAATTCAATTCTCTTCGATAATATTCAAAGCCCTTTCGAAGTCGGTCACTACCATAGCTGGGTGGCAGATGTGGTGCCCAACGACTTAATCGTTACCGCCAAAAACGAAGATAATTTAGTGATGGCCGTTAGACACAAGTCACTGCCTATTGAGGCCGTTCAATTCCATCCCGAGTCCGTGCTCACGCCCGAGGGCAAACAAATGATTAAAAATTGGGTTAATTCAATTAAGAACATATGAAAAAGGAAATAATCTTCTCAGAGAAAGCGCCAAAGGCCATCGGTCCATACAGCCAAGCGGTAAAGTTTGGCAATATGTGCTTCCTCAGCGGTCAAATCGCCATTGATCCCGCGACGCAAGAATACACGCCTGCGGATGCTGCTACCGAAACGAAGCAAATCATGAGCAATATCGGTGCTGTGCTTACCGCAGCAGGTTTGACATTTGAACATGTCGTAAAAACTTCTATCTTTTTAAAAGATATGAATGACTTTGCTGCGGTAAATGAGGTTTATGCGTCTTTCTTCACTTCTGATTTTCCAGCACGCGAAACAGTTCAGGTTTCGGTTTTGCCAAAAAATGCAAGAGTAGAGATTAGTGTGATTGCTGCTCAATAAGACTTCTTCTATCTTTGACACTATGAAAAGAGTTTTGTTTGGATTATTACTCGCTCTGGTTTGCGTTTCATTCAATGCGCCTAGCTATCAGATTGCGGTGATGAAATACAAGGGTGGGGGAGACTACTACGCAAATCCTACCAGCGTTCCGAATTTGGTGAAGTTTGTAAATAAAAATCTCGGAATGAACATCGATCAGAATGTTCCTTTTGTGGATGTCGGCTCGCCTGAAATCAATAATTATCCATTCATCCACATGACCGGCCACGGAAATGTAGTATTCACTCCAGCCGATGCCGCCAATCTGCGCGCATACCTTATCGGTGGTGGTTTCTTGCACATTTCAGATAACTACGGTCTCGATAAATTCATCCGCAAGGAAATGAAAAAGGTTTTTCCTGAAACCGATTTCATCGAATTGCCTTTCAATCATCCGATCTATCATCAGACCTACGACTTCCCAACGGGACTTCCCAAGATTCACGAGCACGACAAGAAGGCACCACAAGGATTCGGTATTCTCTATCAAGGTCGATTGGTTTGTTTCTATGACTACGAATGCGACCTCGGTGATGGCTGGGAAGATCAAGAAGTGCACGGAAATAGCGAGGAGACAAGAACCAAAGCCTTAAAGATGGGAGCGAATATTCTCCAATATGCGTTGATGGGCGAGGCGAAATGAAAAAACTATTGGTTTCACTAAAACCATTTCTCGACGAACAAGCAGAGTATTTCGAGAATCGTGCGTTCATTAATGAGGATCCAATTCTAATTCCTCATAGATTTTCTGAAAAAAAAGATATTGAGATCTCTGGATTTCTTACTGCTACCATCGCATGGGGCATTAGAAAGAGCATTATAACGAATGCAAATGCAATCATCGAACGAATGGATCATGAACCTTATCAGTTCATTAAAGATCATTCTCCCAAAGATTTAAAGCGTTTCGACGGTTTCGTGCATCGCACCTTCAATGATAAGGATATCAAGTGTTTTATCGCTTCTCTTAAAAATGTCTATCTTCAATTTGACGATATGGAAGCGGCGTTCAAAAAAGAATTTGATGGTGTAGATATTCGTTCGGCTATTCAAGGGTTTAGAGAAATATTTTTTTCTGTCCCACACGAATCGCGAAGTCAAAAACACGTTTCCAATCCTGCCACGGGGAGTTCGGCAAAACGTTTGAATATGTTTTTGCGATGGATGGTGCGCGATGCATCCAAAGGTGTTGATTTTGGTTTGTGGAAGTCCTTTCAACCGAGTCAACTCTGCATTCCGCTAGATGTGCACACGGGTAATATTTCGAGAGAATTAAAGCTTTTAAAGCGCAAACAAAACGATTGGAACGCTTTGGAAGAATTGATGAATCATCTTCGACAAATGGACCCTATGGATCCAGTAAAATATGATTTCGCTCTTTTTGGAATTGGGGTTACTGCCAATAAAAAAAGGCTCCCACTTTCGTGAGAGCCTCTTTGCTGCAAATAACCCAGAAAATCAGAAACAATAGCTGTTTTCGGCTATCATCTTCTCTGAAATCTTTCTGCGAGATTCTTTAATATTAAATGGTTCTACTTTCGTAAAACGCTTCAATCCCATCAACATCATTTTTAGTTCGTCACCTTCAGCGAATGAAATCAATGCTTCTTTACCTGCAAGATTGATTTTTTCTGCGGCTGAATAAATGAACGATCGCATCATTTCGATTTGAAGATCTACTGCTGCTTCTCCCTTGATACCCGCCAATTTCTCGGTTCTTAAAAGAACAGATTCTGCCGCATATACTTGGATCGCGATGTCTGCAATGTTCATCAAGATTTCTTGTTCTTTCTGCAATTGCATTGCAAGCTTTTGAACTGCGGCACCCGCAACAAGAAGAAGTGCTTTTTTGAATTTCTTGATATTTGCATGTTGCTCTTCAAACACATTGGTTGGCGCATCACCAAAATCAGGAATAGACATTAACTCTCCGGCCACTGCCATCGCTGGTCCCATCAAATCCAATTCACCTTTCATCGCTTTTTTCAAAATCATATCTACAGTGAGTAGACGATTGATTTCATTGGTTCCTTCAAAGATGCGATTGATACGTGAGTCGCGATAGCTGCGCTCCATGCGCGTTTCAGCGCTATAGCCCATACCTCCATAAATCTGAACACCTTCATCCACACAGTAGTCGAGCACTTCCGAACCGAGTACTTTTAATACTGCGCACTCAGGTGCAAATGATGCAATGCCTTTCAATACCGCTTGTCCTTTATCCATGCCACCTTCAACCAATGCATTGATGGCGTCGTCGATATTTTGCGTCGCGCGATACAAGGCACTTTCAAGAGAATAACAACGAATTGCTTGTTCTGCTAATTTGAAACGAATGGCTCCATATTTTGAAATCGGTCTTCCAAATTGTTCGCGCTCATTCGCATATCGAACGCTGTCTGTAACCACACCTTTAGCACCACCGAGCACACCACCAGCGAGCTTGATACGACCGATGTTCAAGATGTTCACGGCTATTTTGAATCCATTACCGCGTTCGCTCAAGAGATTTTCAACAGGAACTTTTACATTATTGAAAAAGATCTGACGGGTACTACTTCCTTTGATACCCATCTTCTTCTCTTCTGCATTGAAGGTAATGCCTTCCATATCTCTTGTGAGAATGAATGCAGAGAGATTTTCATCGTTGTCAATTTTCGCAAACACAGTGAGGACATGAGCGAATCCACCATTGGTGATCCACATTTTTTGTCCATTGAGAATATAATGTTTGCCATCTTCTGAAAGTACAGCTTTGGTTTTTCCGCTATTCGCGTCACTACCGCTAGCTGGTTCTGTTAAGCAATAACAGCCTTTCCACTCACCAGTGGCGAGTTTTGGGATGAATTTCTTCTTTTGTTCTTCATTGCCATAATACAGAATTGGCAAGGTACCGATACCTGTATGCGCTCCGTATGCCACAGAGAAGCTGTGTGCCTGTCCGAGTGCTTCGGTGCAAAGCATGGATGTTTTGAAATCCATGCCCATTCCGCCAAGTTCTTCGGGTACAGAAATTCCAAGCATACCCAATTCACCCGCTTTATCAATCAATTTTTCCATCAATCCCTCTTCTTGATGATCGATGGCGTCGAGGTTGGGGACGATGTCTTGATTGACAAAATCCTCACACATTTTTTTCATCATGATTTGCTCTTCCGTCCATTCTTCTGGAATGAAGATGTCTGACGCTTGTGTAGAGCGTACCAAAAATTCACCTCCGGTAATCGGCTTGTTTGTTACTTCTGCCATGGCTATTGTGTTTTTTATTATTTACAACATTTCAAATACTCCCGCCGCACCTTGTCCTGTGCCTACGCACATCGTTACGACGCCATATTTTTGATTTCTTCTTTTCAATTCATTCATCATTTGAACAGTGAGCTTAGCTCCCGTGCATCCAAGTGGGTGCCCCAAAGCAATCGCTCCACCGTTTACATTTACTACGGAAGGATCCAATCCAAGTTCCCTTACGATCGCTAAACTTTGAGAAGCAAAAGCTTCATTCAATTCGAATAATTGAATATCCTTTTGTTTGAGACCCGCGCGCTCCAACGCTCCAGGTATTGCATGAATAGGACCCACGCCCATGATGCGGGGCTCGAGACCTGAAACATGATAACTCATTAGTCTGGCGATGGGCTGCACGTTCAATTTCTTGAGCATACGCTCCGAAACGATCATCACAAATGCTGCACCATCAGAGGTTTGTGAGCTATTACCAGCGGTCACGCTTCCCTTGGCGTCGAAGACTGGCTTTAGTCGTGCAAGCGCTTCCAGATTGGTGTCTTTGCGTGGTCCTTCATCCGTATCAACGGTATATTTTTTTTCCTGACGTTTTTCATTTTTATCAAGAAAAATCTCAGTTACTTCTACTGGAACAATTTCATCTTTGAATTTACCAGATTCAATAGCTGCCACAGCTCTTCTGTGAGATTCAAAAGCGAATGCATCTTGATCTTCTCTTGCTACTTTAAACTCTCTCGCCACGGCTTCCGCGGTCAGTCCCATATTCCAATACCAATCAGGATGCTCTTGTGCCACTTTTGGATGCGGCACTATTCTCCAACCTCCAAATGGGATCGGCGACATCGTCTCCACGCCGCCTGCAATGATGCAATCGCTAATGCCTGCATGAATTTTCGATGCAGCAATCGCAATTGTTTCAAGGCCGCTCGAACAGTATCGGTTCACCGTCATACCAGGCACTTTCACAGTATCCAAACCCATCAATGAAATCATTCTTCCAATGTTGAGTCCTTGTTCGGCCTCTGGAGTAGCGTTTCCGACAATTACATCATCAATTCTGTTTTTATCCAATTGAGGAAAATCAGCCACCAATCGCTGAATGACTTTTGCTCCCAATTCATCCGGACGAATGAACTTGTAAAAACCTCTTGGAGCTTTTCCTACTGCTGTGCGGTATCCGCCAATGATATATGCGTTCATATTTTTATTTGGGATAAATCAGTTTCTTAAAATTTTACCTGTGGTCAATAAGCTTTGCATGCGCTCCAAGGTCTTCTTCTTGGTACACAATTCTAAAAACGCCTTGCGCTCAAGGTCGAGCAAATACTGCTCACTCACTTGTTGTGGCTGCGATAAGTCGCCGCCAGCCATAGCAAATCCAAGCTTTTCAGAAATGTATTGATCATGTTCAGATATGTAATTTCCGCTGTACATGCTATTCGCACCCACATACACAATTCCCAATCCTTCTTGACCAAGCACCATAATGTCCTTGCGAGGTTGTGGTGCTACATATCCTTTTTCATAAAGTTCGAGTGCTGCTTCTTTCGCGCGTGCAAGCTGCAATTCACGGCTCACCACGATTTCATCCACTCCTTCTCTGAGATATCCAAGTTCAAATGCTTCCTGCGCAGAGGTAGAAACTTTCGCTTGACCAACAGTGAGGAATCTTCTTCTAAAGGTATTCACGCGCATATCGCCTTCTTTCAATTCGTCTGAACAACGCAATGCGAATTCTTTCGTTCCACCACCGCCAGGAATAAGGCCTACGCCAAATTCAACAAGTCCCATATAAAGCTCTGCGTGTGCTACGACTTTGTCGCAATGCATAGAGATCTCACATCCACCGCCGAGCGCGAGTGCGTGTGGCGCGGCAATCACCGGAATGCTGCAAGTTCTTAGTCGCATGGTAGTAGTTTGGAATGCGCGTACTGCCACATCCAACTCTTCATAGTCCATATCTGCGGCGAGCATAAAGATCAATCCCACATTCGCACCGGCACTGAAGTTTTCAGAATCATTATATAATACTAATCCTTTGTATCCAGCTTCTGCAATGTCCATCGCCTTGTGAAGCCCTTGAATGACTTCACTGCCTATTGTATTCATCTTAGTGTTCCAAGAACAAGTGAGAATGCCATCACCAATGTGGCGTACAATGACATTTTTGTTTCTCCAAACAATAGTGTCATCAGCAAAATTCGACAGAACGATCATTCGGTCGCTTACTTCTACAGCAAGCTTTTCACCTTTGATAATGTCATAACAATATTGCTTTCCATCGCGCAATTCATAGAAACTTTCATTTCCAGAAGCGATCATTTTTTCAACCCAAGGTGCTATTGTTACACCCGCTTCTTTGGCGTCAGCTAAAACTTTTTTAACACCAATTTTTTCCCAATATTCAAACGGTCCTAGCGCCCATCCAAAGCCTGCTTTCATTGCAGCATCAATACTGTAGATGCTGTCGCTGATTTCAGGAATGCGGTGAGAAACGTAAGCGAAAAGAGAAAGAAAACTTTTCTTGAAAAACTCTCCTGCTTTGTCTTTTCCGTTGTATAAAACAGGAATACGAGCGCCTAAGTCTTCTACAAGCTTTGCTGCTTCTAGCGTTCCAAATTTTACTTTTTGCTGATCTTCATATTCTCCGGTGGTGAGGTTTAGAGCAAGAATTTTACTTCCGCCTTTTTCATCTTTTATTTTTTTATAAAAACCACCTTTTGTTTTATCGCCCAGCTGTCCGTTGTCTACCATTTTCTGAACAAAATCAGGAATAGTGAATGCGGCATTCGCCTCGTCATTGGGGCAGTTGGCCTTGACACCATTGGCAACGTGTACAAGAGTGTCTAATCCTACCACATCACAAGTGCGGAATGTGGCGCTTTTTGGGCGACCAAGAACTGGTCCTGTTAGTTTATCAACTTCTTCCACTCGCAAGCCCATTTCATTTACCAAATGGAAAAGCGCTTGAATGCTATATACACCAATTCTATTGGCGATGAATGCAGGAGTGTCTTTGCAAGGAACAACGATTTTTCCTAAAAATCTCTGACCATAATCTGAAAGGAATGATACCAATTCAGGATCGGTCTTTTCAGAAGGAATAATTTCAAGAAGTTTGAGGTATCTCGGAGGATTGAAGAAGTGAGTTCCACAGAAGTTCTTTACGAAATCCTCCGAACGACCTTCGATCAATAATTTGATTGGAATACCAGAGGTATTGGTGGTTACAATTGTGCCTGCTTTGCGGTATTTTTCTACGCTTTCAAAAACCTTTTGCTTGATGTCGAGTCGCTCAGTCACAACTTCAATGATCCAGTCGGCATCTTTAATCTTTGAAATATCATCCGTGAGATTACCCGTTGAAATGCGCGATGCGAATTTCTCCGAATAGAGTGGGGCAGGGTTTGATTTTATTGCTGTTTGCAATGCATCGTTAACGATACGATTTTTAACTGCGGGATGCTCAAGGGTCAGTCCTTTAGCCTCTTCGGTCTCAGTTAGTTTGTTGGGTGCAATGTCCAAAAGGAGCACTTTTACTCCGATGTTGGCGAAGTGGCAAGCGATGCGCGAGCCCATTACTCCTGATCCGATCACTGCTACATTACGAATGATTCTTTTCATGCTCATGTTCTTTGTTAGAGTCGAATATGTTGTTTTTTTCAAGCAAACCATTGATTTCACCAATCACTTCAAAAAAGGTTTGAAGTTTTTTAGCGTCAATATTGTCTCTTATATGTTCATTGAATTTGATGACGACTTCTTTTGATTTGGAGCGCATTTTTTTTCCCTTTTGAGTAAGGTGCACTCTCACTACGCGCTTATCGCTTTTATCCACTTCACGACTGATGAGGTCCATTTCTTCCATCGACTTTAAGAGTCGAGTAAGCGATGTTGGCTCCATTCCCATTTTAGGGCCGAGCTTCGTGCTCGGAGTGCCTTCCTTATCTATGTTTAATAATACATAACCCACGGCCATGCTGCCGCCAGATTTCTGTGCTTCTATATTATAGGACTTTGAAATCTTGGCCCAAGCCCAGCGGATATGAAAGTCTATGGTTTCTTCGGGTTTCAATGGCGTTCAATTTATCTCGCCACTAAACTAGTAAAAATATTTATGCATGCATAATATTTTTATATTTTTTTTGATTTCAATTAGTAGATAAAGGTCAAATCCTTCACGTCCGCTTTGAATAATTGTCCATTTTCCCGCTCTAGATGGGCGATTCCGCTGGTGTCTATGGAAAGAATGCGTGCTTTGATCTGTTCGTCATCCTTAATGTAGCGCTCCCATTCCGTGACGCCCACAAGATTGTTCATGTATTCACGCCTAATTTGCGCACTTCCACCTTCGGCAAATTGTTGGTAACGCCTGTCAAATGATTGGATGAGCACAGTGCGAAGTTCTGTGGGGGATATAACATGGCCAGATAGATTCTTCAATGAACTGGCGTTAGGAAGTTCAAACTGCGTTTGATTCACATTGATGCCAATTCCGATAATCGCGCTCTGCACTTTTGTCACAGACCAGTTCAACTCGATCAGAATGCCACAGATTTTCTTTCTGTCCACCAAAATATCATTAGGCCATTTGATTTTTACATCACGGGTCACATAGTGTTCTAATGTATCCACCACGGCCAAGGCACTCAACTGAGAAAGAATAAAAGAGTTTTCATGATTGCACGCCTTTGGATAAACAATAAAGCTAGATAAGAGGTTTTCACCTTTGGATGATAGCCAAACTGAACCGCGCTGTCCTTTCCCACTAGTCTGATCAAGTGTCGTAATGACAGTGCCATCAGGCGGTGGTGACAGCCTCAGGAGATTGGCAGCATAGTTGTTCGTCGAATCCACGCTGTCCAAATGAATATGTGCTCGGTCACGAAAAATCATTGGACGCAAGATTGCAATAACCTGCTTACTTTTGTCCTGACAGTGAAAAAAAATTAATGGCGAAAAAGATTTTAAAAAAAGACGACACGGAAATACTATTAGATGAAATTATCAATGGTATGCAAGAAGTAAAAGCACATGAAATTGTGGTGATGGATTTGAGACATGTGGAAAATGCAATGTCAGACTACTTCGTTATATGTCACGGAACTAGCACCACTCAGGTGGAAGCAATTTCGAGGTCAATCGAAAAAGAAACGCTTAAAAGTTTGGGCTACCGTGCCTCTCACGTGGAGGGCGAGCGCAATGCACAGTGGATTTTGATGGATTACTTTGATATTATTGTGCATATATTTAATGACCGAATGAGAGACTATTACGCTCTCGAAGAATTATGGGCGGATGCAGCCTTTAAACGCATAGAAGACAGAGCATAAAGATTATAGAAAGCAAAATATGGCAGACGAACAACAGAGGAGAAATCCAGGTTCTGGAATCCCAGACCCTAAAAAAGGAATGAATTTTTATTGGATTTACGCATTGATTGCAACCATCCTTATTGGTATGTTGCTTTTCAATAGCGGTAGCGACGGACGTCCTACCGATTACTACAAGTTTAAAAATATTGCCGCTAAAGGCTTCATTGATAAACTCGAATATGATGGAGTAAAGGCTGTAATATACCTTAATGATGCTGGCCGCGACTCACTTAAAAATGAGCTGCCAAAGCAGGGTTTTCAGACTTTTTCAAAAAGCAGCGACCTTTGGTTCAACATTCCTCCGGGAGAAGATTTTATCAAAGAAATCAATAAGCTCGGCGAAGAAAAGGGTTTCCGTGTAAACTATCTTCCTCCAAATGAAGCAGCGCAAAGCCTTTTCTATTGGATCATTGCGATTGCCATCATGATTGGTGCATGGGTATTCATCATGCGTCGCGTAGGTGGCGGCGGTGGACCAGGTGGTCAGATTTTTAATATTGGAAAATCTAAAGCCACATTATTCGAAAAAGGAAAAGGAACGCAAATTACTTTCAACGACGTAGCTGGTCTTCAAGGAGCTAAAGAAGAAGTACAAGAAATTGTGGACTTTCTCAAGCACCCAAAGAAGTACACGGAACTCGGTGCGAAGATTCCGAAGGGAGCACTTTTAGTAGGTCCTCCCGGTACTGGTAAAACAATGCTCGCGAAAGCTGTGGCTGGTGAAGCACAGGTGCCATTCTTCAGTTTAAGTGGTTCTGATTTCGTAGAAATGTTCGTAGGCGTCGGTGCAAGCCGCGTGCGCGACCTCTTCCGTCAGGCCAAAGAGAAAGCTCCTGCGATTATCTTTATCGATGAGATTGACGCTATCGGTAGAGCGCGCAGTAAATCAGTGAACTTCGGTTCGAATGATGAACGCGAAAACACGTTGAACCAGCTCCTCACCGAAATGGATGGATTTGGCACAAACTCAGGTATCATCATTCTCGCAGCAACAAACCGCGCCGATATTCTTGACCAAGCACTCTTGCGCGCAGGTCGCTTCGATCGTCAGATATATGTGGACATGCCCGATCTCAATGAGCGCGTGGCTATCTTCAATGTGCACTTGAAAAACGTGAAGAAAGACGATTCTGTTGATGTTGAATTCTTGGCGAGACAAACCCCGGGCTTCAGCGGAGCAGACATTGCAAATATTTGTAACGAAGCTGCTTTGATTGCCGCTCGTAAAAACCGCTCTACTGTTGGTCGAGAAGACTTCCTAGACGCAGTGGATCGTATCATCGGTGGTCTTGAGAAAAAGAATAAAATCATCACTACCGAAGAGAAAGCTACAATCGCATATCACGAAAGTGGCCACGCCATCGTAAGTTGGTTGTTGCAACACGCTTCTCCGCTAGTGAAAGTGACTATCGTTCCTCGTGGTCGCTCACTGGGTGCTGCTTGGTATCTACCAGAGGAAAGACAGATTACAACCACCGAACAAATCCTCGACGAAATGTGCGCAGCCCTCGGAGGTCGCGCAGCAGAAGAGGTGGCTTTTGGTAAAATTTCAACTGGTGCTCTCAGCGACCTAGAGAAAGTCACCAAACAGGCTTATGCGATGGTTTCTGTTTATGGTCTCAACAAGAAAATTGGTAACAGAAGTTATTACGATAGCCGCGGAGAAAATCAGTTTACTAAGCCTTACAGCGAGGAAACAGCCCGCGTAATCGATGAGGAAGTAAGCAAGATTATTGAAAAGGCTTATGAGAAAGCAAAGGATCTCTTGACTAAAAACAAAGAGAAACTGGATAGTCTCGCCAAGAAGCTTTTGGACAAAGAAGTAATCTTTAAAGACGACCTCGTAGAAGTCTTGGGAGAAAGAGAGTGGGCCGACAGATCCCCTGAAATTCAACCGACAGTATAATTTTTTAAGGCGAAGCATGACTTCGCCTTAATTTTGTCCCTTGATTTCTATCTATAGTGAGCAATTTAACAGTTAGAGCAATAGCAGGATTGATATTCGGAGTGCTGGTCATCGGCTCTGCCTTCCTCGGTCCGTATGCCCTCGGGGCAGTGTTTTTCTTTTTCGCTCTCGTTGGGCTCATCGAATTCTACGACATGGTGTCCATGGATTCAGCCGAAAAGCCGCGAAAGATGTTTGGATACATTCTCGGTCTCGGTCTCTACATCATGATCATGTTTTACGCAATGGAGATCATTGAGAGCTGGACATTCTGGTTGCTTGCTCCCATAGTCATATTGCTTTACAGCGCTGAGCTGGTGCATCTCGACAAGCGCGCAGTGGATCACGTCTCAACAACGGTGATGGGATTGATATATGTGGTGGTGCCTTTTGCGATGATCAATCTTTTGGCCTTCTCTCAAGGAGAATTCGAACCAATGCTTCCCATCGGCTTCTTTTTTATTTTATGGGCAAATGACACCGCTGCTTATTTCGTAGGAAGATTTTTGGGAAGAAATAAACTCTATGAAAAGGTTTCACCCAACAAAACATGGGAAGGCCTTTTTGGAGGAATTGCTTTTGCAATCTTCTTCGGGTGGATATTTGCAAAATATGTGGACGTCTTGCCTTCTTCGCAATGGATGTGGATTGCTGCTATTATCGCGGTATTTGGAAACTTGGGTGACCTCTTCGAGTCGCATTTGAAAAGAAGTTATGGCGTAAAAGATTCGGGTAAAATTATTCCCGGCCACGGAGGCGTTTTGGACCGCTTCGATGGACTGCTCCTGGCTCTCCCTCTCGTTATTTTCTATCTAAAATTTATCACTAAACTATGACCATTCATAAGGAAGGCACCAAGATTTTGGTGACTGCATTTTTAGTAATCTCCATCATTTTAGTTCTGGCGTTTAATTTCATTTCCATCGCTTGGGTCAATTGGTTATTGACGTTAACAGGCGTGGTATTTTTCTTTCTCTTTTTGCAATTTTTCCGCCTGCCTTCGCGCACTAATCGCGCGGCTGAGGATGAATTGGTAGCACCTTGTGATGGAAAGGTAGTGGTGATCGAAGAGGTAGAAGAACCAGAATACTTCAAGGGAAAACGAATTCAAGTTTCTATTTTTATGTCTCCCATCAATGTGCACGCCAACTGGGTGCCGTGCGAAGGGGAGGTGAAGTATACCAAATATCACGAGGGTCTTTATCTCGTTGCTTGGCATCCAAAGAGCAGTACCGAAAATGAAAGAACAACTGTGGTCATTGAGCGAAAGCCGGGACAAGAAGTGCTCTTGCGCCAAATAGCTGGCGCCGTTGCACGACGCATCGTTTACTACGTGAAACCCGGACAAAAAGTAAGTCGCAACGAACAATTTGGATTTATAAAATTTGGCAGTCGCGTGGATTTATTTTTCCCATTAGGAACCGATATTATCGCGAAGATTGGTGATGTCACCAAGGGGAATGAGACCGTGATTGCACGCTGGAAATAACACAATCATGCAAGCAGAAATCATTAGCATCGGCGATGAGATTTTGATTGGTCAAACCATCAACACCAATGCAGCATGGATGGGCGAACATCTCAACGCAATTGGAATTCGTGTGCACCGAACTACAGCCATCGCTGATAGTAAGGAAGAGATTGTTCAAATGCTCGATGAAGCCCTTTCGCGTTCTGCGCTCGTACTCATTACTGGCGGTCTCGGTCCAACGAAAGACGATATCACAAAAAAGACGCTTGCCGAATATTTCCAAATGCCTTTAGAAAGGGATCAAGAGACACTCGAACGGGTGTCGTCATTTTTTCGTCAGCGCGGGCTTCCAGTGCTTGCCGTGAATGAAGATCAGGCATTAATGCCCAAAGGGTGCACCATCTTGCACAATCTGCGCGGCACGGCGAATGGAATGTGGTTTGAAAAAGAGGGTAAAATTGTAGTTTCAATGCCCGGCGTACCATACGAAATGGAGTGGCTGATGGAAAATGAAGTTTTTCCGAGAGTATTAGAATTTTTCAAACGCCCTTCTATTGTCCATAGAACTATCTTGACGACTGGTGTTGGTGAGAGTTTTCTAGCAGATCAAATCAGCGCGTGGGAAGATAGTTTGGAGGAGTTTAATATCAAGTTGGCATACCTACCATCACCCGGTGCTGTAAAACTGCGTATGTCAGCTTATGGCGGCGGTAGCGAAGCGGAATTGAAAAGTCAGATAGATAAAAAGGAAAAGGAGCTCCTTCAAATTATAGGAGAACACGTTTTTGGTTTTGAAAAAGATACACTTGCAAGTGTGGTCGGAAAGAGGTTGATTGAAGAGAAAGCTATGATTGCTGTCGCGGAAAGCTGCACGGGAGGCATGATTTCACATTTAATCACAGACATACCAGGCAGTAGTGCTTATTTTCTGGGAGGGCTCATTACTTATAATGAGAAAATAAAAATTGCGGAACTTGGTGTGAGCGAGGAGCTGATTGCTCAACATACCGTTTATTCAGAGGAGGTGGCGCTGGCAATGGCTTCTTGTGCGGTAAAGACATTCGGGGCAGATTATGCTGTCTCTACCACAGGAGTGGCAGGTCCCGATGACAGCGACGGGGTGAAAGTGGGGACGATTTGGGTGGCGGCCGCGAACAAAGAAAGAGCGGTTTGCACCAAACTTAGGCTTGGAAAAAGCAGGGAAAGAAACATTATTATGGCCTCGAATGCCGCATTAAACCTACTGAGAAAAGAATTTTTACAAATAAACCGTTGATTGTTGGAAAATTCTTCGTTTATTTGCACCCCCAATTTAAAGGGTTAAAACTTTAAAGATATGGCACGTATTTGCGAAATCACAGGAAAGAAGACGATCACAGGA
>JBKCOM010000171.1:0-34269 GCA_046309775.1 Flavobacteriales bacterium | reverse complement strand
AGTGCTGAATTAGAAAAGGGTGAAGAAATGGAATGGATACTAGAAGATAAAAATACTTTCGTATTAAAGCGCGTCAAAAATGAACCTCCACGCAAATCAAAAGCTGTCAAATAAAAATCCTTAAGTTGACGCGTATGCCCTAACGGGGTCGTGGGGCGGCGGTGTATAATCAAAATTGTATCGCCAATGATGTCGTCAGGGCGTGATTGGAATTGCTGCGTGAGGAGCCGTCCATAAACACCGCATCACGACTGCTAAAGGTGCGCGCTTCTATTCTCCACATAATATTTGGAGATAAGATGAAGTCCGTATTGATGGAAGCTCCAAATGTTTCAAATCCATTAGGCGTTCCCGTAAATATCATCACTCCATTCTTGTCATGATAAAACTCGGCCCGTGCAGCGACATTAAACTTTTTCGTCGGAGATAAACGCGCAATTAAAACAGGGGAATACCAAATGTTGTATGCATCGCTGCCCTTCATTTTTTGCTGTGCGCCAACATCAAATCCAAAAATGAAACCCAGCTTCTCTGTTATTTGATATTGCATATAAAAATTATGAAAATACCTCATCATCCGCGTCGAATCCGGGGTATCGCTGCCCACAAAGGAGCTGCTATTAAAAACCAATTTAGCATTTGGCCTAAACGTCACTTGATGTCCGAAAGCCGGCGTATTGTTTCCATCGACACGAGCAATGCGTTGCCATCCATTCAAAAATAATCCACTAAAAAACCATCGGCCGCTATCGTTGGTATAAGAAACTTTTACACCACTTTCAAAATAAGGAGAGTTATCGGCAAGCATGCTACGCGTGAGGTTCCAACAGTCTTTTCCAATAGCGCTTTCAAAACCAATATGTGATGAAAAAATTCCTGCATCCACCCATAGATTCTTTTTAGTAGAAAGCTGATATCCCGCATTTGCTTCAAAAATATTCCTGAAAACTCCCGGTTCGTTTGCTAGATTAGAATTCGCGTACGTGCCTGTCATCAGAGCCATATTCCCGCGCACGCGTTCTTTCGAATAAGCAGCCTTTATGAATCCTAGATTCAAATTCACTTCATTGTGTCTATCAAACGAATACATGAAAGAAGGCCGCTCATGATCATCTGGATTGGCAAAATCATACGCATAATAAGCCTCAATATGACCACTAAACTGGATAGGATTCGCAGCGCTATCGCTCTGGGTGAAAACTTTCACCACACAAAAAAAAAGTATCATAAACAACGCGGCTGCCCTCATAAAGGAAAGGAGTAGTGCCGCAATATTACGCCAAATCACTCCTCTCCCAACTCTTCATAAGCCGCCTTCAAACATTCCAAATGCTTGCCATACATCTCCCGCACTGCCCAACGTAAAAAGAAAAATGTTCCTATAAACAACAAAACACATACGATGATAATGATAATCAAAACGGCCGGATCTTCGCTATTGAACACATCAGGCACGGCTGGATCAGGCTCCTTTCGACCTGCCGAATTATATCCAATAACTCCCCCAAAGACCGCACCCGCTGGGATCGCAATCACCATGGATCGAATGTACAATTTGATAAACCGCTCCAAATAATCTATCAGCGATTTTAACCATACCCGAGTAGATGATTCATTATTGTCGTGTAAATTCTTTATCCTCTTAAAAATCGGTATGTAAACCAAGGTCTGAATGATCATAAAAACTATGATCAATCCCGCCAGATAAGGTAGTATGCACGAACCTGGCATTCGGAAAACGTAAACAGATAAAACTACACAGAGCACAGTTCCAAATATTAGTTCCATTCGGAGATTACGCACCACCTTTTCAATGGCAGTCGTGCTTCGTCTTTTAACTAAAGCAGTCAACTCCTCGGCGCTCCGCAATGTCTGCGAATCCTCTTTCCGTTGATATATATTTTTAAAATCTTCTAATTCCATTTCATTGCATTTTTTGCATGAGCTCTTTCAAAACGACCCGAATACGCGTCATTTTTACTGCCACATTGTTTGCGGAAATTCCAAGCATCTCGCCAATCGTTTTGTAATCATAATCTTCAAGATAAAGTGTGACTATTGCCTTATCAATCTTACCGAGCTGTTCAATCGCTCGATGCATCAATTGATATTGTTGTTCTCTTTCATCTACTTGCCAAGCGTCATCCGACTGTGAGCCGAGATGAGCACGTTCAAATGGCACGTCATTGGAGCGCTTCTTCTCCTTGCGAAACCAAGAAATCGCCGCATTCAATGAAATTTGATACAGCCAAGTACTAAACTTGCTATCTCCCCTAAATCGATCTGCCGCCTTCCAGGCCTGCACCACGATTTCTTGAAACAGATCCTCGCGATCCTCCTGCTCTTTGCAATAAAGAGAACATACCTTGAAAATAATACGTTGATTTAGCTGAAGCTCCTGAATGAATTGATCGGAGTTCATTGTGTCTTGTTTACTTGATCGGCTTTACTGTAAAACCCGCCTTTCTCAACAATGCAATTACACCTTGTTCGCCGCCAAGATGGCCAGCACCCACGGCATAGAAAGAGGCTTCTTTTGCTGACTGTACCTTAATGGTTTCTACCCAGTTTCGATTGCGAGCGTAGAGCATCAAATCCATGTAAGCGCCCATCCCGTCCTGATCTTCTTTCATGAAATCATGCATGGCTTTGACATCGCCCTTTCTATAAATATCGAGCATTTGTTCGGTTTCTTTCTTCATAGCTCCACTCGTAAGTAAATACTCTTCGAGCATTTTCGTCTGCAAATCATAAGGAATTCCTTCAAACACTTTTAGTTGATCTGCCACCGTCTCTAGACCAGCGATCTTAGAACCCTTAGCATCCGCGAGCTTCATTAGTTCCATTTCAGGAGAGCCGGGGTTGCATCCAAGAGCACTGGGATAAAGCAGAGATGCCAACAACATTGGTTTAAAGCTGTTCACCATCTCGATGGGCATACCCACTTTTGCCTTCAAAGAATCTCCCATTCTCGCGAATGTCGCGCTATCTGTGTATTCACGAATAGTATGGCCGTCTGCCATCATCATTCCCATTTGCATCTCAACACCTATCTGCGGATTACTAAAGTCTAACTCCAAGTAAAGCGCCTTTGAAACATCCAGCTTTTCGGTGACCTTTTTATCAAAAATCAAATCATCAGGACAAAGCAAGTGGAAGGTCCCGTACAGATAGGACTTTTCCTTAAGTCCATTTCCAGAGATTTCCCAAAGGAGAGATTTTTCCGTTGGTTCTTGCGAGAAGCCTGCAAATGCTATCAAAAGCAGTGAAAACAATGATATAAGCTTTTTCATATTGATTAATTTTTGACCATTTGACGCAGGTCTGTTTCAAATATTACAAAAAAGATAAAACTTTTTTCTACGGATCGCGAATTAGTTAATTGGACCTAAAACTTAAGGAACAGAGTTTCAATCTTTTCTTTTACTTTTCTTCTCATTTTCAGAAAGCCCCTTTAGAGAACTCTTAGCGTTTAAAGAGGTTATTACCTTCTTTCCTGTCTTAGCTTCTAATTCAAGTCTTGCTACTCTTGCTACATTTCCACCCTGCTTCGCCACTTTCTTACTACTCTCGAAATCCATTGGTTTTACTGCAGCAGAAATATCCTTAGCAGAGGCTTCGGCGAGCATATTCAATATTAACTCTGTATTCGTCATGTTATCACGAAGATTCTCCTTCTTCAAACCCTTAAGTACTTTATACTCCTTCGTGGTTTTATCACTCCATGCTTTAGTAATGATATCAGTGAGTGTCGCAAATTGCAAACCCTCCTTTAATCCACGCTTCTTCCACTCGTCGGTAAGTTCCTTTCGAACTTCAATACTTTTCAGTCTTTGATTGATCCAACTTTCTGAATAACCCATTCGTAGATATTGCTCCAAAGCTCTATCTATACCTAACTCGGGGTCTTGCATTTCGTCCAAGCGCTCAGCAGCCACTTGTGCTAGCCACAACTTCAAAGGCTCCGCTTTTGGTGAAGGAATGGACTGAATTAACCTAAATAATTGTTCAGTATCAGCAACATCGGTCAACCGCATTTTCCCGTCAGCCGCTCGCATTTTCAACCCGTGACAACTAGTCACGGTTTCATTCCCCTCTTCCTTTAGTCGCTGTTTCAGTTTTCTCCAATAGGCACTGGGATCAACACTTCCAGTAAGTACTTCCACCACATCTACAACAGAAATAAACCATTTTTCCTGCTCCACATCCCAAACAGAACGCACCTGTTTATCCTCAAATAATTTAATTGCTGTTTCTTTTGTCATAATTAGTTCTTTTGCTTTTTATTTTCTCAAATATCCACAATTTTCAATTCACTGTGCGCAAAAAACTATTCACCACACTGCACAGTCTTTTGCAGCAGGTTGATATCAAACTTCTTGTTTGAAATGCGTTTCAATAGATCGTTGTAAATAGCCTCCTCCATTTGTGGAGTGCGTGAAAGAATCCACAAATACTCCCGATTGGGATGGCCTACTACAGCATAAGAATAATCATCTGCCAATTCGATAATCCAGTAGTCTCCCCTAAATGGCCAGAAGAATTGTACCTCCAATTTAGCATTGCCAGAATTTTCAACAATAAACGCTTTGCCTTCAATGTATGACAACTCACCATTGATGCTGTCCTTGTTGCATCGATTCTCCACGATAATGTGTCCTTCTGTACTTTTCGTGTACGTGGCTGTCGTGCAGTGGCAGCCCTCTTGAAAACGCTGCGGAAACGACGCTATCTCGTACCACTTGCCCGCATATTTATCAAGGTCAACTTGACTAACGGTTTCAAGGGATTCATTGGAAGAACTACATGCCAACAAGATTGCAGCACATAAAAAGACAAACATCCACTTCATAGGTTTCGTATTTTATTTAAACATACATTTCTAAATCAAAAAAGTAGCTCGTATGTTTAAGAATACGAATTTCTATTTGCGAATCGCGGCAATACCTGGCAATTCGATGCCTTCAAGGCTCTCGAGCATTGCACCACCTCCGGTGCTCACGTAACTCACTTGATCTGCGAGGCCAAACTGATTGACTGCTGCCACGCTATCGCCACCACCCACAAGGGTGAATGCTCCATGATTTTTAGTAGCTTCAGCCAATGCCTCAGCAATGGTAATCGTGCCCTTGGCAAACGCCTCCATTTCGAACACGCCCATCGGGCCGTTCCAAAGGATGGTCTTACTGCGAAGAATTACCTCTTTAAAACTTTCGATAGATGCCGGACCAATATCCAAGCCCATCCAACCATCTGGAATGGCTCCAACACCGCAAGTATCCGTTTTCGCATCTGCGGCGAACTTATCTGCAATCACAGCATCGGTTGGCAACAACAAATTCACATTCTTTTCGCGTGCCTTTACCAATAAGTCGAGCGCCACATCTAATTTATCTTCCTCTACCAAACTGCTTCCTACTTTACCTTTTTGGGCTTTGATAAATGTAAAAGCCATACCGCCGCCGATAATCAGATTATCCACGCGATCCATCAAGTTCTCAATAATCGCAATCTTACTACTCACCTTACTGCCACCAATAATCGCGGTCACGGGAGTTTGATTGCTATTGAGCACGCGATCTATATTTTGTACTTCATCTTCCATCAAATAACCGAACAAACGATCGGTCGGGAAAAACTTGGCAATCACTGCTGTGGAGGCGTGCGCTCTGTGTGCTGTTCCGAAGGCGTCATTCACATACACATCACCATTCTCAGCAATTTGTCCTGCAAAAAATTCATCACCACCTTCTTCTTCTTTATAAAATCGGAGATTTTCTAAAAGGACAACTTCTCCATTTTTCATGGCGTTTACTACACTTGCAGCCTTATCTCCGATGCAATCTTCGGCGAAATGCACAGGCACACCTAAAACCGACTGAACGTTCGGTACAATATGACGCAATGAAAACTTATCCTCTGGACCGCCCTTCGGACGGCCTAAATGAGACATCAATATGGCTTTTCCACCGTCTCCGATAATCTTCTTGATAGTCTTTGCCGCAGCGCGAATGCGAGTGTCATCTGTCACTTGCATCTGTTCGTTGAGCGGCACATTAAAGTCTACACGCACCAAAACGCGCTTTCCAGAAAAATTGCGGGAGTCCAATTGATAAGCCATATTGATATAATTTTTTTTAGAAAAATGAATTAATGATGATGTCCGCCTGGTCCGTGAGCATGTCCGTGAGCGATTTCTTCGCCACTAGCCTCGCGCACTTCCATTACTTCCACATCGAAGTGTAGCTCCACACCAGCCAAAGGATGGTTGGCATCTACAGTTACCATATCACCTTCGATGGCAGTCACTGTCACTATATATTGTTGTTGCTCATTACCAGCACGAAACTGCATTCCTTCTTTCACAGGATTGCCGCCAAATGCAGCCATTGGCACTTGTTGCACGGCAGCCTCATCACGAACGCCATAGCCGTCTTCAGGACTTACCACGATATTAAACTTGTCTCCAACTACCTTTCCTTCCAAACCTGCTTCCATTCCAGGAATGAGGTTGCCATGGCCGTGAAGGTAGTAGAGCGGCTCGCGGCCAGCACTCGAATCCAACACCTCGCCTGAATTGTTGCGCAATGTGTAATGGATTGCGGCTACTTTTTCGTTTGTGATTTGCATGATATATAAATTAAAAAATTCTATTTAAACAATTGTTGAAGGCTCACCTTCTTGCTCACAATCTGATGCAATTGATCAATCGATACTCGCTCTTGTTGCATGCTGTCGCGCTCACGAATCGTCACTGTATTGTCTTGCATCGTATCGTAGTCCACTGTTATGCAATATGGAGTTCCAATAGCATCTTGTCTGCGATAGCGGCGCCCTACGGCGTCTTTATCGTCATACTGAAGATTGAAATCGAGTTTCAATAAATCTACAATTTCCTGTGCTTTTTCTGGAAGTCCATCTTTCTTCACCAATGGCAAAATGGCCACCTTCACGGGAGCCAATGCTGGATGAATGCGCAATACCATACGCTCAGAACCATCCTCCAATTTCTCCTCCTCATAAGCAGCGCTAAGTGTTGCAAGGAACATGCGATCAAGACCAATAGACGTCTCGATCACGTAAGGTACATAACTCTCGTTTGTTTCCGGATCAAAATAGCGAAGTTTCTTTCCGCTGAATTTCTCATGTGCACCCAAGTCAAAATCGGTGCGAGAGTGAATACCCTCCAATTCCTTGAAGCCCATGGGGAAGTTGAACTCGATATCACATGCAGCATTTGCATAGTGGGCCAACTTCAAATGATCGTGAAATTTATAATTGCTTTCGCCCATTCCCAAGGCCTTGTGCCAACGAATGCGCGTTTCCTTCCAGTAGTTGTACCACTCCAATTCGGTGCCTGGTTTTACAAAAAACTGCATTTCCATTTGCTCGAACTCGCGCATTCTAAAAATGAATTGACGCGCAATGATTTCATTTCTGAAAGCCTTTCCTATCTGTGCGATACCGAAAGGTAACTTCATGCGTCCACTCTTTTGAACGTTGAGGAAGTTGACGAAAATTCCTTGAGCTGTTTCAGGGCGCAAATAAATAATTCCAGCATCACCGCTCACAGCGCCCATTTCCGTTTTAAACATCAAATTGAATTGGCGCACTTCTGTCCAGTTGCGACTACCCGTTTCTGGATCCGCAATTTCGCATTCGTCGATGAGGTTCTTCAAAGCTTCGAGATCACTAGCTTCTAAAGCCGCTTTCATTTTAGCTTCTACCGCATTTATTTTTTCTTGATTGCGCAGTACATTCGGATTGGTAGCTCTGAATTGTTCTTCATTAAAAGCTTCTCCAAACTTGTTCTTTGCTTTTTCAATCTCTTTATCAATTTTTTGCTCAATTTTCTTGATATAATCTTCGAGCAAAACATCGGCCCGATAGCGCTTCTTGCTGTCCTTGTTGTCAATCAATGGATCATTAAATGCATCCACGTGACCAGAAGCCTTCCAAGTGGTAGGATGCATAAAGATTGCAGCATCAATACCTACTATATTTTGGTGCATGCGCGTCATCGCGGTCCACCAATAATTTTTGATATTGTTTTTTAATTCAACACCATATTGACCGTAGTCGTATGTGGCAGAAAGTCCGTCGTAGATTTCTGATGAAGGAAAAATAAAGCCATACTCTTTGGAGTGAGCGATGACCTTTTTGAGTTTGTCGTCGTTGTTTTGCATAACGGGGGCAAAGATAGCGAGAGATTTGTTGTTATTTTAGCGCTATGAACAAGACCTTTACACTCAAAAGCAATAGCGTTGGCGGCCAGGGTACGCTAACGCAGGAATTCAGCGGCGGGTAAAGCTCCCCAAGGTTGCATTCAAAGCATCACCAGTTATGGACAAACGGGATACGGCGGACCTTGTCCACCCGTGGGACACGGCATCCATCAGTATATCATTACAATTCACGCTCTTAAAAAGGCAAGCCTTGGCCTCGATGAAAAGACCGACCCTGCAGTAGTAGGCTTCAACCTATGGGCAAATACCATCGAAAAAGCGAGCCTCGTGTTCTATTACCAAAGAAAATAACCCGCAGGAATTAGAATTCACTACGGGTTATTCGAAGTGGGATAGTTAGCAAACTATTAGATTACGATCTTCAAGCCTAGCTGGCCTATAACACCGCGGAGATCATTGGCATTGACATTTAAGTAATTGAAATCACTCACCCAACGATATCCTCCGCCGAGATTGGCCTTCACATATTTGTGTAGATTTATTTCAAGAAGAGCGGTAGGTTCAACTGTGAAAAAGTTACGCTCCCCGAATTCCAATTCGTCATTATCTGTTCCCCACTCCACCTCTCCATAACCAATATTTAGTGGGAATGAAAAGTGCACGAGTCTTTCATTCAAAAGTGTATATTCAAAATAAACACCCCCAGCGCGCATATCCATGTAACCCATTACTTGCTCCGTTCCCGAGGGTTTCACATTGTTTAATGATCCCAAATAATAACCCCCAAACGTGTACTTCGAATTTACATTCACACCTCCGCGAATACCCAAGGACAACATTTCCGACCCACCCATACTTCCCAGCTCGCTATACGGATTAATGACAAAAGAGAGGTTTTCAAAAGATGTGTTTCCAAAAAGTGTTTTGGGTTCCGCGGTGCTTTGAGCGAAGCCCATAATAGTGAAGAGCGATAGCATGCTCATGATTAAAAATCCTTTCATGATTCAATTATTTGTTGTGCAAATAACCAATCAGAATTTCTTAAGAAATCCCAAGTCCCGTTAAATGAATCAAAAGAATATTTAAAAAAAGAAAACTACATATACACACTTCCCAACGCAAACAAGAGCGTACCTGAACCATACAGCACGAACCTCCAAAGCACAGCCTTCGTGGGATGGGCTCGGTAATCACGGAAGCGATAAAAAGAAATTAAACTTGTGAGCAATAACCCTGAATTACCCATTATTAAAAAAAACCAGCCCCCTGGCCATGACTGTAGAATAAACATCAGTCCAATCACACCTCCCGCAATGAAAACACCTGTGGCAATACCCAACATGGTTTCAAAAAACGAAGGATTTGTAGGATTCCTTACACCAAAATCTGGAGTGAGATTATTAATAATAAAATAACCACTCATAAAATAAAACATGGATAAAGCGCTCAATGAGGTAATGGTGAGGAAACTACCCAAGGGCAAACCACTGATTTTTATGCATAAACATAAAATAACTGCAATTGCTAACGCCCATTCTAGTTTTTTCATAAAGTCTTTAAGTTTTGACAAATATAATTGAATTCCTTGTTTTCTACTTTCATAATTCAAAGACATAAACTATTTTCACCAAAAAAACAATGGTGCGTTTTTCCTTAATCGTCGCTGCCCTTATTTTCCCTCTATTCTTCTATGGTCAAAGTAATTTTTACGTCTCCGTTTTTGGTAGTGACTCTAATGACGGCGCCCAGGCTACTCCGTTTAGATCTATTCAATATGCAATCGACAATTCCGGTGAAGGCGACACTATCATTGTTTATGGCGGGTCGTATTATGAGTACTTGAACATTACCCATGATGATATTACGATTAGAAAAGAGTGGCCAGAAGATCAAGTTTCTGTCCAGCAACCCTTCGACAATCCTAACGCAGAGCCCATTTTACTTACAATAGACTCCAAAACTAATGTCACCATTACCGGTATTGCTTTCCTCAATCTCACAGCAAACTCTGGAATAGGAATTTTGATAAAAGGCAATTCGAAGAATATCCTAATCGAAGACGCCGAGATCAGCGAAATTAATTTTTCTTCAAGTCCCAATCCCATTGTAAACGAAAACACAAATGCACAGCCCATCATCATTTTCGGCGACCACATAGATCCAATAGAAAATATCATTATTCGCAATTGCTATATCCACGATTGTACTATTGGATATAGCGAAGGGCTTGCTTTAAATGGAAATGTCGCTAATTTCATTATAGAAAATAATACAATTGAAGACCTTACCAACATAGCCATTGACGCTATTGGTCACGAAGGCACTTGTCCCGACCCAAATCTTGATCAAGCCCGAAATGGAATTATTCGAGGGAATACAATTTCTTCTTGCCTTTCAGAATATGCGACTAGTGCTGCGATATACGTGGATGGGGGTAAAGACATTCTCATCGAACGCAATTATACCAGCCACAATGGCTACGGAATAGAGGTTGGTTGCGAACATGTAGGAAAAAGTGCAGAGAACATCATTATTAAAAATAACATTCTTCAAGACAACGAAGTTGCTGGGCTCGCAATTGGAGGATATGATTACCCCAATAACTCTGGCACTGTAAACAACGTCTTGGTGCGAAACAATACATTTTATAAAAACGACTACCTCAATGATTTCACTGGGGAGTTTCTAATGACGCATTGTTCGAATGTCCAAATCGCTAACAATATATTCTTTCTCAACAATCAAGGAATTCTTGGGTATGCTGAAAATAATGGTGGGAATAATTCAATGACATCCAACCTCATCTGGAATCCGCTTGGTGGCTTTGAGTTGACATGGTTTGATCAGACCATTGAAGAAATCAGTCAATTCGAAAGTTTGCTCAACTGGACCAATGCCGCGTACCTAGGTAGTCCGTTTTTCGTGAGTGTTTCAAATCAAAACTTTAATTTAAATGCAAATAGTAACGCTATTGGGTTAGCAAATTCAACATCGGATATAACTCCTGATGAACTTGACTACTATGGCAACCCGCGAATCATGGGAGCGTTGGATTGCGGTGCCGCAGAGTTTGATGAGACAAACCAGACTAGTGAATATCAACCGAATGAATATTCGGTTTTTCCAAACCCTGCCAACTTCATTCTCAATCTCAATCACCCTCATACCCGCATAGAGATTTATGATTCCCTTGGAAAGAGAGTTTTCAACGATTTCAATTTCCAAAAAACTCAGATCGACGTATCACTCTGGAGGCCCGGCTTATACTTTTTTAAAGTAGGTGACGTCGTCGAAAAGATTATAATTGAACACTAAAAGTTCCATGACTTCTAAAGAAAAGAGAAAGGGCGCTCGTACAATTAAAGACATACCTTCAGATATTTTACTAGAACTCAATGCTGGCGTCATCGAGAGCGCAAACCTCGTAGAGTGGTTGGCTGTGGATCATCGTGTATTGCTCAGCAATATTCTACATCAAAAAAGAAAAACTGCTTACCATCAAGAAATTCTCAATCATTGGAAAGAATTAAAAAAAGATAGTATCAATACCAGAAATGAAGCGGTGGGAAAAGCCATTTCTACTATTGTTCAACGTGAAGATGACTGGGAGTTTTTGACTCAAATCTCTAAGCACACATCTGACAGTGTGCGATGTTGGGCGGCCTATGCATTCGGGGACATTCATAAAAATGATTTGAAAAAACTTTTAAATGAAATCATACCATTTGCCGATGACCCACATTTCGGCGTGCGTGAAATTGCCTGGATGGCAGTTCGACCAATGATTGCGAGTGACCTTGAAAAATCCATTGACCTCCTTACGTCTTGGACCATATCTAAGAGTGAAAATCTACGGCGTTTTGCCAGTGAGGCCACACGCCCCCGTGGTGTGTGGTGTGCCCACATTCCCGCTCTCAAGGAAAATCCCGAAATGGGAATGGCTATCATTGAACCATTAAAAGAAGACGCTTCTAAATATGTGAGGGACAGTGTTGGCAACTGGCTCAACGATGCAGCCAAGACCGCTCCTGATTTTGTGCGAGCGGTTTGTCATCGTTGGTCATCCATTCCTTCGTCCCATACACAATACATTATCAAAAAAGCAATGAGGAGTTTGTAAAGGATACTCTTGTTTTCCCCATCTTCGCGGAATGGCAAAGGGCAAAGATATTTGGATAGAAAAAGGATACGAAGTATTCGCCCTTCATGGGCCGTCAGGATTGAAGGTTGAAGCTTTAGCAAAAGCACTTGTTATCAGCAAATCTTCTTTTTATCATCACTTTGCTGATATGGAAGTTTTTACTTCTCATCTCATAGCCCATCATTTGAAGCGCTGTGAGATCATCGCTCTTAAAGAATCCAACGCAAAAAATATCGACCCCGAACTTATCGAAGTGCTCATTGAGTTCAAATTGGACTTGCTATTCAATCGCCAGCTTCGTTTTTCTCGAAATAATATTGAATACAGCCAAGCGATTCAAAAAACAGACGCCATGGTGGGCAATGCCTTCGTGATGTTGTGGGTCAAGGAACTGAATCTCAATTTTTCTCCTGAAAAAATTGCCGCCCTTTTTGAGTTGGCTTTAGAAAATTTCTATTTGCAAATCACCTTCGAAAACCTCAATCAGCGTTGGCTTTCAGACTACTTTTCGAATCTCAAGCGATTGGCGAAGGCAATGGAGTGATTCGACAAAACTATCAGATTAGACGGTTGCGTCTAAAGGTGCGCTCAACGCTATTATAATTTCGCACCCTAAAAAACATCCATCAATAGCAATATGAGCAACTCTAAAAATTCCAACACCACGTTGATTATTCTTCTTTCAGGAATGATACTGGCCATGGCAGTGTATACCATCAATGCTACGATGAACGAAGGCATCAACTTGTTTGCAGTTTTCGTCGATAATCTCACAAGCCTTGGTTGGAGCGGTCAGTTCAATCTCGACTTTACCTGTTATTTGATTCTCTCCGGTTTATGGATCATGTGGCGCCACCGTTTCTCTGGATCTTCGATTCTTCTCGGCGTTGCCGCGATGATCCTAGGCATCCTTCTCTTCGCTCCAATCTTGATCTATTGGATCATGAAGGAGAAAGGAGATTTAAGAGCAGTGCTTTTGGGGGAGAATGATTAATTTTTTTTAATATAATCTGGTAAAAAAGAATTCGACACTATTGTAATCAAATCTTTATATACCTCGAAAGCTCATTTTTTAAATCTGGTAAATGCCTATTTATAACAGCCCAAATAATAGAGTTGTCCAAACTATCATAAGCGTGTACCAACCGATTTCGAAAGCCTATGATTTGTTTAGCATTTGAAATCTCGACTTGAGAATGAAGTTTTCCTAATTGATTCAAGGCTTCTCCAATAATCGACAACTGACGCTCCACAGCGCTTTGAGTTTTATAATCTTGGTATAATGCTGAAAAGACAGTCCTGATACGAAATTTTCTATGTGTGATATAGCAATAGCTATATCAGCAAGATATTTCCTCTCTATTTCCGTCATATACGAGAAGTTTAGAAGAATCTATTTGCTCTTTTAAAACTGGATTTTTAATTGAACCTATAGTCAACAAGTCTACTTTTCTATTAAAAAAAATCTCTAATTGATCCCAAATTAATAATAAGTGCTCGCCTCTAGCAATAGGGTCTTCAATATCCAACTCTATTAGCAAATCTATATCACTGCTTGGAGTCTTAAAGCTATCATTAATTGAAGAACCGAAGGCAAATAATAGCTTAACCCTGTGTTGCTTACATAGGTTAATGAACTCCAGCGCTCTGCCTCTTATTTGCTTTTGAAGATACATCCTATTAAATGTAGGCAAACTCTCATTATAACTCAAAAGTAATAATAGCTTTTTTGTAAGAAGCCCCCTTCTTACCTCCCTTCCAAAATCAACCTTGCACTCTGAGAGCCCGCATCATTGAATACTCGCACGATATAGGCTCCTGATTGAAGATTGTTCAACGTCACTTCCACTCCGGCCGCATTTCCACTGATAGTTTCATTCAACGCCACACGACCTGCGATATCGATGATTTGGAGCGTGTACTGCTCACTACGAAGACCGGTTAGAACTATCAAATCATTTTTTGATAATCCGCTTCAAAAAGGGTGACTATTTCTTTGAGCAAAATGTCTTTCACCTCCTGCATATCCACGGGGCGACCGAGCTCGATGTGCATGCTCGCTACGTCCTTGTCGTCGATACCGCAAGGGATGATATTTTTAAAATAAGAAAGATCGGAGTTTACATTAAAGGCAAAACCGTGCATTGTTACCCAACGGCTGCATTTCACTCCAAGCGCCGCAATCTTGCGAGCCTTATCAGGATTGTCTCCATCAAGCCAAACACCAGTAAGTCCATCAATGCGCCCCGCCTCGATGCCGTAATGCCCCAACGTGCGAATGATGGCCTCTTCGAGAAACCGTAGAAACTTATGAATGTCTGTGAAATAATGTTCTAAATCAAAAATGGGATATCCTACAATTTGACCAGGCCCGTGATATGTGATATCACCGCCGCGATTGATAGGATAAAACGAAGCACCCACATGCTTCAGCCCTTCATCATCTAAAAGCAGATTCTTGATGTCTCCACTTTTGCCGAGGGTATAAACATGTGGGTGTTCTACAAAAAAAAGATAATCTGTGGTTGGCTCTTCTATTCCATCGGTACGTTTGCGATTGCTGAGTTTAATTTCACAATTGCGCTGAAACAGCACTTCCTGCATGTCCCAGCACTCCTTGTAATCCATCAAACCCAAATCTCGAAATTGTATCATACCAAGAAAATTCTGAATTCAGAATTCGCAATTCAAAATTCTAAATTCAGAATTCAGAATTTAGAATGTCTATTGCACTTTCGCGAGCTCGCCTTTTAAGAAAATGATGGCAGGAATGGCAACTGCGTCTTCGTTGCGGAGCTCTGCGAGGTCGATGCTGAGCCAATCACCGAGGTGATTCAAATAAAGCGTACGCTCGATGCGATTGCTTCCTTTCGACCACATTTCGATAATCGTATCACACTTTTCTCCCATGAGTTTTTTACACAATTCCATTCTCATCTGTGAACGCTTGTGATCGTCTTCGTTGCGAATCAAAAGAACCGCCACACGATTGTCACCTCCAGTCCAACCCACCAATTCATTATGATTCATCTCTGGGAATACGTGATGCCAACAAAGCATTTTGCTATTCTCATTGATCTGCTGTCTCCAGCGAATAGCGAGGCCTTCGTACTGCGCTTCAGTATAGAGAATTGGAATACGATTCACGATTTTTTCAGCCACAGCTTTCGAAGTGCTGCGGATTTCTGAGATATTTTTTTCAATCAATTCAATGCTGTTCTCCACCGACTTCTCGAAAGAGCGATCGATGATACCATAGGCTGCCAACACAAAAAATTGTTGGATAGCGCTATAGCCAAACATTGAACGAGGAGGATTACCACCTGGAATGATGATGCAATTGAGATTCAACTCTTTTGCATAACCTGCAATCTTCCCACCGCTAGTGATACATGCGATTTCAGCACCTTTTTCACGTGCTTCGTGAAAAGCAGCTACTGTCTCTTCGGTATCACCGCTATAACTGCTGATGATTACCAAAGTACGTTCGCTTACAAAAGCTGGGAGAACGTAGTCATTGGTGCATGTAATCGGGAGATTGCATGTCTCTGCGACTATCTGTGAAACAATCTTACCTCCGATACCGGATCCACCGAGACCTGAGATAACGACGTTGTCAAATTTCTTATTAGGGATGTTGAACGAAGCGGCACGTCCTATGGCCAAGGCTTCTTTTAAATGTTGTGGAAAAGCTTCTACTAATGCTTTCATTTCTTTGTCATTGTTTTATCGGCGACAAAGATAACACATTGAAGCCTATCGCACGCGCGCCACGCTGGCAGCCATTCCTTCGTATGAGGTAAGTTCCATTTTAATGCTACCTACCATGATTTTGGCTTGTGCCAATACGGGCAAATGGTTCATATCATCTGTTACCCAGACACTCAAGTCTTCTTCTTTTTTGAAAACACGACCCTTCTGGACCACAGGAGCAAAACGAATACAATTGAAAGTACCCGCATCAACCTTAACAGTTTCTTTACCCAAATACTTCATCTTAAGTGGATAGATTTCGCCGTCTACTACAGTCTGAACAGTAATGATATCGCCTTTCTTCTTATTGCTCATATCCATAGTCCTCGCATAGAAATATGCGCTAATCATATCCTGAACGAAGTCTGGAGTGGCGTAAGAATTCTTCTTTTCATCGGTATAAGCGCGCTTATCCTGATGGAAGGTATAATCTTGATGAATTTTATAACCGCCCTCGTCGCAATTGCGCACGAAGCGGTATGGGAATAGACCTTGTTTATCTACATAAGTCTCGTAGCGGTCACGAACCTTGAAGAACCAGTCAAAAGAGCCTAGACTGCGACCTTCACCAACGATGTGGTAAGCCTCGCGTTCGCCAAACTTATAAGGGCTTTCATTTACGGTTATGGTTGCTTCACCAGCGTTGATTAAGCCATAGTGTATGCGATACTTTGTCTTCTCACCAACTTTGAACGCATTGTTCACGACATTGCGATAACCCATAGATGGGAGGTTGTTGACATTGACTTTAGGAGGTTTGGAGGTTTGCGAAAAACTCAAACCAGAGCTTAAAATCAGGGCGAAAATGAATATTACCTTTTTCATGCTGATTTGCTTTTCAAAGTCAATGCCAAAAGACTATAATTTATTGTGCCTAGACACAATATTAATACGAAGGTACCTCATCAATCGTTGCGATGCACTTCAATTCGATGGCAATCGGAGTCGGGAGCGAATTGATTTCTACCGTAGTGCGACAGGGCTGAGCATCTTTAAAATACTCGGCATACAGGCGATTGTAAGTATGAAAGTCCCTCTTCATATTTACAAGAAATACCGTTACGTCTACGAGGTTTTCCCATTTACTTCCACTAGCTTCGAGAATTGCCTTTACATTTTGAAAAACGCTGTGGCATTGAGCTTCAAAATCGAAGGCAATAAAATTCCCGTTTTTATCAAGCTGTAAGCCAGGTACGCCGCTATCGGTAGCATCGCTTCCAGCAACGCGAGGACCTACGCCTGATAAAAACAAAAGATTCCCAACGCGACGGGCATGTGGGTAGAGACCAACTGGCTTCGGTGCCTTATCTGTTGAAATGCTATTTTCTGACATAAACTTAAACTATTGCTTTATGAGGCGAAAGGTATAACGCTTACCGCCATCCAATCCAATTACCACGAAATATACACCACTATTCAGCTCGCTTACATCCTGCTTTAATGAATAAAGAGGCTCAAAATAGCGCTCCCATCTAACTGCTTTCGCTTCTTGACTTAAAATCTCAATACTCACGATTCGATCACCACTGCTTTGAATTTCAAAAGACGTATCAGCCGGGTTGGGAAAAAGGCGGATATCCTTTGAAATGGCCATCTCTGACTGATTACTTGCGCAGTCGATAAGCCAAGTATAAGCCGCGGGAAACTCCCTATCCCAAAACCACTCAGAATGTGCACCGTCTGCCCAATGTAACGATTGTAACTCGTCACTTTGATAACCGTTGTTCTGAAGTCTTTGAATCATTTCATTTTGATCATCAAGCACACTACCATTACCCTCGTTCGTTCCACAGACGTGATAAATATTGGTGTTCGGTATATTCTGATGATTTTCAGCCAGAGTAAATATTTCAGGGTTAAACCAATACGCTGAAGAGAACAAGCCCACTTTTCCGAAAACCTCGGGATAGGTAAATGCTGCATAGGCGGAAATCAAAGCTCCTAGAGAGGACCCCATAATTGCTGTGTTGTTCCTATCGGATAATGTGCGGTAATTCGCATCAATAAATGGCTTCAGCGTATTTACCAAAAAAGAGCAATATTCATCACCTTGCCCGCCCTGATTGTACTCACTGTTCGTCCACGGCGCATATTCATTGATTCGCTGGGCGCCTCCATTATCAATCGCCACGATGATAGCCTGCGAACAAGCCTGTTCCAACTCGTCCAACATGCTTTCGTCTACTCTCCATTCACCGGAAAAAGAAGTCCCTGCATTGAAGACATTCTGCCCATCATGCATGTAAACAACAGGATAATAAGCCGCACTCGTGAAATAATCTGGAGGAAAGGAAATCCAAATGCGCCGGTTGCGCTGCAATTGAGGAATGTGAAAATTACTATCGAGTATTCTTACATGTTCGGTAATGGTCGGATTTCCGCCTATGTCTTCCCAACCCAAAACGGAAATTGTTTCTGAAGCTCCCGATTGATAAACCAATGAGCGATCACCGATGAATCCGCCTGTAGCAGAACCCTCTACGGTAGGCCAATTGCCGCGAGTAATTTTGTAGCTATAGCTCGAACCTGCAACACCAGAAATTGAAACCGAATATCCATTCGGTCCAAGTTCCATCCGATAATTCTCATCTCGAGGATTCCAATTGTTAAAACTACCCGCTACGTAAAGTGTATCTCTCAACGGCGTTAACTGTGGCACATTAGCTACTACTATATTCATTTGAGCGTTTCCACAAAAGGCAGAAAGCACAAAAAATATAGCCGTCAACCGAGCGATCATTCGGTCGATCATCATTGATGAATAATTTTACCTGTCTTCATCACGCCACCCACACGCAACATATAAACATAGGTTCCTCCTGGCAAGTCAGCTCGTGGATTCCAACGCAAGCTTTGATTACCTGGTGTTTGTTTTACGTATCCTGAATCATACACCACATTACCACGTGTGTCATAAACTTTCACGATCGACTCTAAAGGAATTTTGGTGGCATAATTCCATTCGACATAATCTGCAAATGGATTCGGAAACACTTTCACGTCTCTTGAGAATGTTGCCACGGCCTGCACGCTTGCCGCTTCTATGGGAGGAAGTGATGCAGAATAAATTCCATTTCCATGTGTCGCAACAGCAATCGTTCCGTCATACGGGCGGGCCTTGATCATATTGATCACCACATTTCCAATTGTCGTAGGACCTTCCATTTCCCAAATAGTATTTTCACCATTGAGTTCTGTTGTACTAAACAATCCTGCGCTCGTACCAGCAAAGTAAATCGCGGGATCAGAAGGGTAAACTTCCATCCAATATACCGCAGGACCATTCCCACTTCCATCGGGATTTTGTTCCAAATTACCGCTGATATTTTCGAATGTCAAACCACCATCCGTTGAATGGAAAATACTCTGCACACTGTAATTAGAGAAGCTAACGAGCAACTCTTGCGTATCCAAGTCATTCACTGCAATGCAACTGGTGTAAGCATTGGTTGGGAAAATATCCGAGTTAAGCTCAGTGCGCACAGGAGTGTCCGTATGAATGTTTTCAAGTTTCCAAATACGACCATTACTCGATCCATAAAACAGCACGCTGTTATCAATAATCGCTTGATCAAGTGTAGTGATCGCACCTGCGGATACGGGAATAATACTTTCAGATACATTGTCCCATTCTCCAAGAGGATGCTTAGTGATATAGTCGTTTGTTACTTCAATGGAATTCACATCCTCCAAATGCCAAATCGTTCTATTACCAGCCATCCAAATATCGTTGTGAGTTTGACTGTCAAGGATGAATGGATTAATGAATAGATAAGAAGGACCGCTGGTTGGATCAATTCTTTCGGTGCCTGTTAGATTTCCTTCGGCATCAATGGTTTTCTTATAAATTCTTCCGAGCTGACTGCTGGTGAGAATAAAGTTTCTTCCCTGAGGCAACGCGCAGAATGCGCCATCATCAGCATGCACTTCTTTCCAGTTTGTTTGTGGATTGTCGCTGTGCGTAATCCACGTACCATTGTCTTGCATTCCACCAAAAACAAAATCACTATCCGCCCAACCTTGCTCCATTGCTACAGTATAGAATTGAGTTGTGAGATAACCATTGTTAAGCGGAACCCAAGAAACACTATCAGCCAATACATCATCGGTGCGATAGATACCGCCATCGTTTGCGTTGTACATCACGTTTGGATTATTTCTTGAAAAAACAAAGAGATGTTGGTCGCTGTGATTATTTGGGTAGCTATAGTTTAAAGGGTTTTCGATATTGCAACGATATCCACCAATCCAATCGTGATCATCTTGAGCGAATTCGCTAAAACTTCTGTGAATATTCACCCCTCCAATAAACAACACTGGCTCGGTAGGATGGTGTGTGATGCATAAGTCAAAACCATTCTGCGAGCGGAAGGTTCCGAAATCGAACAAGGTTCCAATCTCAAGCTGACAAGGATCATTTGGAACATTTGCAGAGCGATCTGTCCAAACACCACCTGCACCGCTACCATCGCCACTCACGTAATTATATTTGTAAAGAATGTATCCGATATTATTTTCATCGTTTTGCATTTCTGCAATCATGTACATTTCATCTTGATTGAGAGGATTGATACACATTACACCTCTTTGTTGTGCATAGAAACCTTCGGGTGTGATTTCTGTCCAGTTGATGCCATCAGGAGAACGGTAGACACCGCCAGGGAAGGCCATGTTAGCAAAAGATAAATATGCATATACAACACCATCGTCATTCACTACGACATCGACATTTGTGCTGCCTGATTGCTCAAAGCCTAGAACTTGAGTCCATGTCTCTCCTCCGTCAACGCTTCTTATGATTCCGTTGTAAACAGCAGCGTACACCTCATCTTCTTCTAAATTGGAATAATCCATTGCCATATTCCAGGCGAAATCATAGCTACCGTTTTGAAGAATATTCTGGGGTGTATTGCTAGCGGTATTTTCAAGTTGGAACCACGATTGTCCACCATCAATACTTTTAAAAATACCATCGCCACTGAATAGTGATGTGAATGAAGTGGCACTTACAATACCGTAGCCCTCTTCACCCGTGCCCATATACCAGATATTTTCCTTTCCGGGACGAATATCCTGAATGACACATGAAGTGCTATGTATTTGGTTTGGTGCTGTAGTTTTAGTCCATGACTGACCGCCATCAGTGGAGCGCCACATGCCTCCACTCACACTTCCTGCAAGGATAATGTTTTCGTCTAAAATATCAAGCGCAAGTGCGCGGCTGCGTCCTCCCTTATTGATCGGACCCCTAGCTGTCCAAGTTTGATCTCTATCCTCAGCTTTTACAGGGAGTCGTTTGGTAAAATCCATGACTCGTTGGCGCATATTTTTGGGAATCATCCCTGTTGCAGGATCTTTCAATCGATTGAACTCAAAAGCCTTTCTCCCGCCTGGTTTCAGGCCATACGATTCTGTTGTTGCCCCACCTTCTTCGAAGTTAAGACTGACAACATCCTTGGTAGAATAAATGCCCCAACCGCAGAGTAGAGCCGCTGTAAAAAATGAGAGTAAAAATGTTTTCATAAATCAAATATAAGAATCGACTGTTGAACAAAAATTTTTTCCGTGTTTTTTGCATCTGAAAGACGCAAATGATAAAGACCAGGATTCCAATTTGAGACATCAATAAAATTGGATTGAAGCAAGCGATTTTCCATTAATCGACCTGTAGGATCAAAGACAGAAATCACTACCGAACGATCGTTCGGTAGCTGATTGAAATAGATGAAGTCGCATGTTGGATTTGGGAATATTTTAATTGGTGAAATATTTTCTTCGCTTACGTCTACCAAGTCGGCAGGGCAAGAGTGTTGAGAAAAGAAAGCCCAAATTTCTTCAGTAGCATTTATATCGCGATTGATTGGGCCAAGGCCACCAAGGGTAGCATTTGTTCCCGGCCATTGATGCCCACCGCCTTCAATGCGGAAGAGCACCAGCTCAGAGCTCCCCTCACAGGGAAGCCAAGTAAAACGTTGGACACTAGACAAGTCAAGGATATTGGTGTTTGGAATATCTTGAATAATCGGTGTTGCTGCGCAGCCATTTTCATTCTGCCAATACTCTATTATTTGATCCACTCCCAAACCGGCAAACTGAGAACCGTTGTAGGAGACCACAAAGTCTGACGTGCCGTGAATCTGCATCACTGCGGTAGCGTGAATAGGATTGCAACCATCGATGGCATTCTGAGTCATGGTGCCAGCTACCGATGCTACCGCGGCAAAACAATATTGAGACTGACACGCGAGAATATAGCTGAGATAACCCCCCGCAGAGAATCCGCAGGAGTATAGCCTTTGTAGATCAACATTATAATCAGTGTCAAACTTTTCTACGAGAGCTTCAATAAATCCTAAATCATCAGCAGCAGATCCTACAGCACCCAAATCTGCGTTCCAAAAACCGTCGATTCCATCGGGGTAAACAGCAATGAAACTATTGTCTTGAGCAAATGTGTTGAACTCAGAAATATTCATGATTCCTTCGCCATCTTGGGTGGTGCCGTGAAGTACGAATACCAAAGGCAGCGGTATGTCTGGAGTGTTATTCGGAATGTAATAAGTATATGTCCGCTCAATACCGTCATGAGTAATCGTTCCAGTGCTTTGACAGAAAGTCAAATGAGTTAATAGAATTAATGCGCACGAAAAAAGAACTTTCATTGGGTAAAGGTTTTTCCAAATATATAGATTCTTAAGAAAGACTTTATATTCGTGCCATGCATCAGGAAGCGGATAATGTAAAGGAGCGATATAAAAGAAGGCAGCTAGAAAAATCTGCGTCGTTGTATGACGTACAACGGCCTTATGTGCGACATGCTACAAGGGAGCGTGAAGACGCATATGAGCAAGGATTACGCGCCCATTTTGATTCATTAGAAAACCTCAAGGTAATTGAAATTGGAGCTGGAGCTGGAGGCAATATTTCATTTTTCAAAAGGCTCGGCATTCAGCCTGAAAATATTTACGCAAATGAATTAATTCCGGAGCGCGCCCAAGCACTCCGTGCAGCCCATCCCGATATCAACATTATTGAGGGAGACGCCACGGTTTTGGACTCGTCCATGATGCAGCAATTTGATATTGTTTTTCAGTCGACCGTTTTTACATCCATACTAGATGATGTTTTTAAATCAAAACTTGCATCTGTTATGACACAGCTGATGAAACCGAGTGGGATCATGCTTTGGTATGATTTCATTTATAACAATCCAAGTAATAAAGATGTAAAAGGCGTGGGTATGGAAGAGGTGCGTCAATTATTTCCGGAGCTCAGTCTATGTTTTTCTAAAATTACCTTGGCGCCGCCCATCGGCAGGCGCGTGGGAAATCTCTATCGCTTTTTTAACTTACTTCCGATTCTTCGCACGCATGTGGTGGGTTTTGGAAAAAAGGCATAAAAAAAAGCGTCCACGTTTGGACGCTTGATTCTGAGATAATCGACGCAAACCACTGCGTCGCTGTATAACCAAACAAACCACAGATTGTGATCGCTGTTGGAGAAGGACTCGAACCTCCACGGGGCGATTAGGATTAAAAGAGCCAAACTTCCTGCAAATTTGACTCCCTCATCTTTTTTTCGGGATCCCCACCCTAGAGACCGTAGGGTGTGTCTGCCGTTTCACCATCCAACAATTTGATTACAAATATAGGAGTAAATCATTTACTGTGCATATTAATTCAATATTAAGAATAAAATATAGATAATTAGCAATCAAAAGCACATATCATTGAATAATTGTTATTTTTGCCTCAAATAATTGCGAATGGATTACCAAATTGACAACATTGATATAAAGATTTTAAATCTTCTGACTCAAGACGCATTCATTCCTTACACTGAAATTGCCAAAAAAGTGCACGTAGCGCCCGGCACCGTACATGTGCGTATGAAAAAAATGGAAGAGGCGGGTATTGTGAAAAAACCCCAGCTTCAAATAGATCTAACCGCTTTGGGCTGGGATGTCAGCGCATTTATTGGTGTTTTTCTAAACAAAAACGATGTACTTTTTCAGGTAGTCCAAGAACTTCAAAAGATTCCGGAGGTATTAAGTTGTCATTACACCACGGGCACCTACTCCCTATTTCTCAAAGTTCAATGTAAAGACACGCGTCACTTGAGAGACGTATTGAGCGATCGCATCCAGAAAATAGAGGGCATCGCTAGGACAGAGACCTTGATTAGTTTGGAAGAAAGCTTTAGCCGTCAGCTCAAACTATAGATTGAACTTAGGGTCTAATGCGCGGTTATTTAATGCATTGAGCTCTTGCGAGGGCGTTTTGTCTAAGGCATTATCACCTATCTTTGCAAACCTTTAGTGGGGAAGAATATGAAGAATATACGGAATTTTTGCATCATCGCACACATCGACCATGGTAAATCTACACTTGCAGACCGTTTGTTGCAGGTAACAGGTACAGTAGACAACCGCAAACTTGTGGCTCAGACACTGGACGACATGGATCTGGAAAGAGAAAAGGGTATTACCATTAAAGCGCATGCGATTCAGATGGAATACATGCACAAAGGTGAAAAGTATATTCTCAATCTTATTGATACTCCCGGTCACGTAGACTTTAGTTATGAGGTATCACGCTCCATTGCCGCGTGCGAAGGAGCTTTGCTTATCGTAGATAGCACTCAAGGTATCCAAGCACAAACAATTTCTAACTTGTATTTGGCTTTAGAAAATAATCTTGAGATTATTCCAGTCTTGAACAAGTTGGATTTGCCAAATGCAGAGCCAGAGTTGGTTAAAGATCAAATCGTTGATTTGATCGGTTGTGAAAGAGATAGTATCCTTTCTGCTTCTGGAAAAACCGGTTTCGGGGTAGATTTAATTTTAGAAGCCATTTGCGATCGCATTCCTGCTCCTCAGGGCGATCTAGACGCCCCACTACAGGCTATGATTTTCGACTCTATGTTCAATTCTTTCCGAGGAATCATTGCTTATTATCGGATAATGAATGGAACTCTGCGTAAAGGGGAGAAAGTAAAATTCATGAGTACCGACACTGTTTATCAAGCAGACGAAGTCGGAGTACTTGGACTTGATCTAAAGCCGCGTGACTTTGTTGCTGCGGGAGATGTAGGATATATAATTAGTGGAATCAAAACAGCGACGGAAGTCAAAGTGGGTGACACTATAACAACAGTTGCCAATCCTTGCACCACGGCTGTAAAAGGCTTTGAAGTCGTAAAACCTATGGTATTCGCTGGGGTATATCCCGTGGATACCGACGACTATGAAGAGCTGCGCGCATCGATGGAAAAGCTTCAATTGAATGACGCTTCTCTAGTATTCGAACCAGAAAGTTCAGCTGCACTTGGCTTCGGTTTCCGCTGCGGATTCTTAGGAATGCTTCACATGGAAATCATTCAAGAACGATTGGAGCGCGAGTTCAACATGACCGTGATCACAACCGTTCCAAACGTTAGTTATTTTGCTTACACCGCAAAAGGCGAAACGCTCGAGATACACAACCCGAGCGAGCTTCCAGATCCTTCCAAACTCGACTATGTAGAAGAGCCATATATCAAAGCCCAGGTAATTACCAAATCTGAATATGTAGGTTCAGTAATGACCTTGTGCATTGAAAAAAGAGGAATACTCACCAATCAATTATATCTCACTTCTGATCGCGTGGAGCTTTCGTTTGAAATGCCGCTTGCTGAAATCGTATTTGACTTTTATGATAGGCTCAAGACCATTTCAAGGGGCTATGCTTCGTTTGACTACTTCCCTGCGGGATATAGACAAAGTGATTTGGTAAAAATGGATATCCTGCTCAACGGTGATCAAGTGGATGCCTTATCTGCATTGATTCACAGAGATCATGCTTTTGACTTGGGTAAAAAAATCTGTTTAAAATTGAAAGAGCTTATCCCAAGGCAGCAGTTTGAAATAGCGCTACAAGCCGCAATCGGTGCGAAAATCATTGCTCGTGAGACTATCAAAGCATTGAGAAAAGACGTTACCGCAAAATGTTATGGTGGTGATATCTCGCGTAAGCGCAAACTTCTCGAAAAGCAAAAAGAAGGTAAGAAGCGCATGCGTCAAGTTGGAAGTGTTGAAGTACCGCAGGAAGCGTTTTTGGCTGTACTCAAGCTCAACTCCTAAACAGGCTGCATGAAGCGATTAGGTAGAATATCATTAATCACTTCTGTCGTAGTTTTCGCAACCTATTGGGGTAGATATTTCTTTATTGATTCTGTAGAGTGGACTATTGATAATATCGTTTTATCCACAATCCTCACATGCGGTTGTGCTGCGCAATTTTTATTTGTTCAAAGAACTTCACCGCTTCTTGATCTTCAAACTTATGAAGCCATTGAAACGCTCGACAACGACATGGCCTTCAGTGAAAATGACAATGTAAAAGTCATAGGCACCACATCGTTCGAAGTGTCACTGGCAATAATTGGAGGGGTTGTTTGGCTTGGCCTAGTATTAGTTGCAAGCCTTTCCATATCAGCGGTTTTTGCGATTTCTCTAAAGTATCCTGTTTCCATTTTGCAAGCAATTATGATATTGGCGGCAATAACCGGTGGAGCTCCATCGTTGATTTACAACCTGCGGTTATGGAATAAAAAAGGCATTGCGATGTGAACAATTCATCGTTCAATGTCGGTCGAGACTCGCAGTGATATCTTTAACTATCCTATTACTTTTGTTTCCATGAAGTATATTTTCATCATTCTACTTTTTTCTGTTTCGAACTTAGTTTTTTCGCAACGTCAGGCTTTTGAAGATAAGTATGCCAACGGCAATATTCGCAGCGTTGGTATTTATAAGCGCGGCATGGAAGACAGTACCTGGCGCTATTTTTACGAAAGCGGGGAATTGCAAGAAGAGACCAACTACAAGATGGGAAAATTCCACGGCGCCGTCACACAATATCACAAGAACGGGAAAACAAAAATCGAAGGATACTTCAAAGAAGACAAGCAAGACAGCATTCAGCGCACCTTTTCTGACACGGGCGTATTACTCGAAGAAGGCAATTTTTCTAAAGGAAAAAAAATTGGCTTATGGAATTATTTCTTCCCTACGGGAGACACTATGTTGACGGAAAGACATGAGGACACTTTGGTTTATGTGATGACGAAATTCAAGGAGCCCAAAAAGTGTCTGATTCGAAATGGAAACGGAAAAGTCGAAGAGTTTTTTGAAAATGGAAGAATAAAAGAACGCAGCACTTACCAAGACGGCCTGCTTAATGGGGCGTTTGAAGAGTACTATTCAGGAGGCACGTTTAGAGTTTCTGGCAGATATGTGAAAGGAATGAAAGATGGAGAGTGGGCCGAATATTTTCCTACTGGAAAAGTGAAAAGAAAAACGGGATATGCTAAGGGAATCCTTGACGGGCCTTTCGAAGAATATTACTCTAATGGAAAATTAAAAGTAAAAGGCAGCCATCTTCTAGGAAAAAAGCATGGAGACTGGAAATGGTATTTGGAGTCAGGAACTCCCGATATAGAAGGGAGTTTTGATAATGATGTTCAAGTCGGAGCATGGGTTTATTACTACAACAATGGAAATAAAGAAAGCTGGGGAATGTTTGAAAATGGCAAAATGCATGGCCCGTGGCAATACCAATATTTTAAAGGAGAGTCGTGGAAACAAGGCAATTTCGAGCGTGGCTTAAAGCAAGGAAAATGGACGTATTGGTATGAGAGCGGAAAGGTTTTGATGGAAGGCTCATTTACCAACGACTTAGAAGAAGGTCTTTGGGTAAATTATTATGAAAACGGAAAGGTTAAAGACAAAGGCAGTTTTGAAAAAGGAAAAATGAAAGGCTTCTGGGAGGGATTTTTTCCAAATGGCCTGAAAAACTATAGTGGAACCTGGAATGGAGATATAAAAACGGGTGAATGGAACTACTGGAATGAAAAAGGCAAATATGAAAAGCGCGAAATGTACAATGAGGCGGGGGTTTTGAACGGACCTTATGAGATGTATAATGAAGCTGGCAAACTTGAGAGTAAAGGAGCATACCTCAATGGTAAACCTAACGGAAAATGGGAGTATTACTATCCCCACGGTTCCGTTCTCAGGCAGTGCACCTATGAATCGGGTAAGTTAGAAGGCAAGTCGCTCATGTATAGTGAAAACGGCAAATTGAGTGAGGAGTGTGGCTATAAAAACAACAAGCGTCACGGTACGCGTACTACCTACGACCCAAAAACAGGTGGTGTTATATTGAAAGAAAAATACGAAAACGGAAGTCTTATAAAGGTGCTCGAAGGCAGCCCTGGCGGAGCTCCCACGCCTCCTGCTGGCGGCAAAAAGAAATAGAATCACTTATGGAGTCAGTCCATATATTTTTCCAAGGTCTCAAAATATTGTACCTTGTACCCGCGCGATTATATTTGCGAAATACGTGAGATGGATAATTGTGTATTGACGAAAATGAAATTAAAACATGGGATGTTCAAGTTGTTCTTCAAATAATGGTTTACCAGGTGGATGTAAAAATAACGGCGCTTGCGGAACCTACGGATGCAATAAATTAGATGTTTTCGATTGGCTCGCAGGAATGGAAGTTCCTCTTGGTCAAAAAGCATTTGATATCGTTGAGGTGCGTTTTAAAAATAGCAGAAAGGGTTTTTATCGCGTCGCGAGCGGCATGGAGCTCTTTCCTGGGGATGTGGTAGCAGTAGAAGCTTCTCCAGGACACGACATTGGCGTGGTCTCTATAGTCGGCGAATTGGTGCGTATGCAAATGAAACGCAAGGATGTCAAAGACAATTATGAAATAAAAAAGGTCTTTAGAAAAGCCAAGCAAGAAGATATTGAGAAGTGGCAGGAAGCCCGTAAACTCGAACAAGATACGATGATGCGTGCGCGTACTATCGCCCGTTCGCTTGATCTCCAAATGAAAATCAGCGATGTGGAATATCAAGGTGATAAAACGAAGGTCACCTTCTATTATACCGCAGATGATCGTGTCGACTTTCGTGAGCTGATTAAAAAATATGCAGAAGAGTTTCGTGTAAAGATTGAAATGCGCCAAATCGGTTATCGCGTCGAAGCAGGTCGTCTTGGAGGCATTGGCTCTTGTGGCCGTGAACTTTGCTGTTCATCATGGCTTACCGATTTCAGAGCAGTGTCCACTAGTGCTGCGCGTTACCAACAACTTTCTTTGAACCCATCAAAACTTGCTGGTCAATGTGGCAAGTTGAAATGTTGTCTCAACTACGAGTTGGATCAATATGCGGAAGCCCTCAAAGACCTTCCAAGCACTTCGGTAAGATTAAAATTACCAAAAGGAATTGCCTCACATTTCAAAACGGATATTTTCAAGCGCACTCTATACTATATCTACGAAGGACAGCCGGGTGAATCCCCATTCCCTCTTTCAGTAGATGCTGTAAAAGAGATTATTGAAATGAATAAAAAAGGCATCGCCATAGAAGACGTAGAAGACTTCATGGAAGAAGAAGTTGAGGTTGAAGAAACTGATTTCGCGCAAGTGGTAGGTCAAGACAGCTTGACTCGTTTTGATCAAAAACGCAGAAGAGGTCCGGCGAATAGGAATAAGAGAGGGAACAAGGAACAAGGGGGGAAAAGAACAGGGGAACAAGGGAACAGGAACGAGAACAGGAACGAGAACAAGAACAGGGAACAAGGGGGGAAAAGAACAGGGGAACAGGGGAAACAGAACGAGAACAGGAACGAGAACAGGAACGAGAATAGGAACGAGAATAGGAACAGGGAACCCCAAAGGGGCGCGGCAGGAACAAGGGAACAAGGAACAAGGGAACAAGGAACAAGGGAACAAGGAACAAGGGAGCAAGGAACAAGGGAGCAAGGGAATCAGAACAAAGAGCAAGGGAATCAGAATAGAGGACCTAGGAGAAATAATAATAACAGAAACCGCGGTCCGCGCAGAGATAAACCAACTAACCCCGATGGAGGTCAGGCGCAATGAGGCTGAGTTTCATTTTTCCTCTTTTCTTGATTTGCATATCCGCCTTTTTGGTGTCGTGCGATGATAAAGTGGTTTTCGAAGAAAACGCTGACATTGAGAACGGAGTTTGGAATTACAAAGACGGAAAAAGTTTTGAATTCGATATTCAAGACACCAATTCACTTTTCAATTTTTATGTGAACGTTCGCAATGGCGAGGAATACGCGTACAGCAATCTATTCGTTTTTGTAGAAATGGAATTTCCAAATGGAAAAAAGAGCATTGATACCCTAGAGTGCCCATTGGCAGACGCTTACGGCAATTGGTACGGCCGGGGGTTGGGAAAAATATTTGACAATAGAATTTTATTTCGCGAACGCAAACGCTTTCCTTTGTCTGGACATTATAAGGTTGGAATTTATCAAGCAATGCGCACTGATGAATTAGCTGGCATTTATGATGTCGGTTTTCGCCTTGCCAAATCAAATTAAATATCATATGGGTTGTTAGCTCAGCTGGTTTAGAGCACTACGTCGACAACGTAGGGGTCGCTGGTTCGAACCCGGCACAACCCACTTCTTTCTTTTATACATTCGCTAAAAATTTAATCGTGCAGTTTAAGGATGTCATAGGTCAAGAAGAAACCAAAACACGGTTGTTGCGCTCGTTTCACGACGGACGCTTGGCGCATGCAATTATGCTTTTGGGTCCCGAGGGATCAGGTAATTTGGCCCTTGCACTAGCCTTTGCCCAATACATTAGTTGTCCGAACAAAACGGAAACAGACTCTTGTGGCGCGTGCCCATTCTGCCGCAAACACAGCACATTGCAACATCCAGACGTGCATTTTTCATTTCCTTACTTCAACAAACCCAAAGGCGAAGGAGGAGGCGACAAAACGAATAGCGGTCACTATGGAAAAGAATGGCGTGAGACCTTATTGGCTTCACCTTACATGGATCTCGATCATTGGAGAGCTGTTATTACTAAAGAAAATAAGGTGCTTCAGCTTGGCGTGGCCGAAGCAGAGCATATAGTGAAACGAATTTCACTGCGCAGCCATGATGGAGGCTATAAATTTCTCATCCTTTGGCTTCCAGAATATCTCAGCACTGATACAGCAAACAAACTACTGAAAACATTAGAAGAGCCGCCAGATCACACGGTCTTTCTATTGGTAGCCTCCAATGTAGAACGCATGCTCTCTACTATTTTATCGCGTGTGCAAACCTTAGTGGTCCCCAAGTTGACGGACGCTGACATCAAATCCGCACTGATGAATCAAGGTGTTGCAGACCAAGCAGCCTCAGGTATTACGCATTACGTAGACGGCAACTGGTGGAGGGCAAGCTTGCTTGCAAATAGCAATGACCCCAATATGTTCTTCAGCACCCAATTCATCGAGTGGATGCGCATGTGCTGGAAGAAGGACATCGCAGAAATAGTCAAATGGGCCGACCAAATGCATGGCTTGATGCGCGAGGATCAAAAGGAATTTCTGATGTACGCTTTAGATCAGGTGAGACAGAACCTCGTGTTGAATTACGCCGGTCACGAGCTCGCACGAATGAATGAGCAAGAAGCGGCCTTTAGTTCTAAGTTTTCTGTATTTATAAATGAAAGAAATGCTGAAAGCCTCATGGAGCTAATCACAGATGCGTTTTATGACATCAATCAAAACTGCTATTCCAAGCTGGTTTTGACAGATCTTTCGTTTAAAGTTCACTATCAGTTGAGGAGTTGATTTTCATTATTCTTTTGTGAAAAATTAGTTTGCTCTCGTGTTTTTTTCCTTTTGAATTCTTCCACTTTTGTATCATAATAAAAATGAATATGAAATCTACCATCCTATTGCTTGCAGCGGCGCTAACGCTTAGCGTTTCTTCATGTGTGAGCCATCGCAAATACAGTGATCTCGAAGCGAAGAAAAATTCAATAGTATCAGAAAACGATGAGTTGAAAAAAGAAAATGAGCGTTTGAAAGCCTCAGAACTGGAGCTCAATACTGCTCTAACCGTGCGCGGCAAAGAGGTAGATGAATTAAAAATTGATACAGCAGATTACGGAAAGCAGTATCGCCAATTGAAAGTTCAATATGATAAAATCAATGAGCTAAATGACATTCTGAGCAAGAAAAGCAATGAGCTATTATCACAAGCCACTGGTGAGAATCAGAAATTGGCGAACGAACTCTCAAAGACTCAGGAAGCACTTCAGAAGAAAGAGGACATGCTGAAAGCACTTGAGACAAACCTCAACGAAAAGCAAGCTGCCATCGATAAAGCCAACGTAGAGCTGAAAGATCGTGAAGCCCGCCTTACGGAGTTAGAAGATCTTTTGGCAGCGCAGCAAGCAGCCAGCGAAGCGCTGCGAGACAAAGTACAAAATGCACTGCTGGGTTTTAAAGACAAGGGACTCACTGTAACAGAAAAAAACGGTCGTGTATATGTGAGCATGGAAGCGAAACTGCTCTTCGCATCAGGTTCAACGGCTGTTGACCCCAATGGTCGGAAAGCATTGGTAGACCTGGCAAAAGCCATTGAGAATGAGGTGGATATGGAAATCATTGTGGAAGGTCACACTGACACGGATCAATTGCGTTCAACGTCAGTGCCGCGCGACAATTGGGAGTTGAGTGTATTGCGTGCCACTGAAGTAGTAAAAATCATGACTGCCAACAGCAACATCAAACCGCAAATTTTAAGTGCTGCAGGCCGAAGTGAGTATATGCCAATAGGTGCTGATAAAGCGAAAAATCGCCGCATCGAAATCATTCTACAGCCAGACTTAGGGGAGCTTTATAAGATTATCGAGTCTCAGAAGTAAATACTTCATGCAATACATCCAAGCTCTTGAACTCTCGAACATTTTCGAGGTGGAGCTTGATGTAATGCAGCAGATATTCTAAAAGTCCTTTTCTTTCTGCTCCGGATATTTTCAACTCATCCATTTGATCAAAGGTGGTGGTGAGCATCTGTGACCATAGGATTTTGTAATGACCCTCAATGTAGTTCTTATGTCCCGGACGCAGACTTGTGAATTGGCCAGTAACGAAATCAAAAAACTCAAGGTCAAAATTGGTATTTTCTTCTATTGGAGAAAAGCCATAATACCTTGTGAGCTGCGATAAAAACCAAAGGTGAAAGTTTCGCACCTGACTGCTGTGATCCAACAATTGGAGGGCGTTTTCGATAAAATCAAAGAGCTCATCATTCTGATAGTCGTCTGCGACGGTTTTATATAATACCTCATTTAAGAACAATACTATCGCACTTTTAATGGGGTTGAATGGAATATCTGAAAAAGGAATCGCAATACGCGCATTGGAAAAAGTAGCTAAGCTTGCGTTTTCTTTGGTCTTCACATTCAACTCAAGGATCGTAAGTGGTTGAAGCTGTGCAGCCGTGCTCGACTTTCCCTTTTTACTTGTTCTTACCAAAAAAGCCTTTAAACCGAGCGATTTGGTGAAGATTCTAGCAATTATTTGATTATCTTTATACTTAATGGTTTGAAAAACAATACCTTTTGTGTGCTGTTCCAATACTTTTGTTATTTTAGCACGCTTTACACATTGCGTGGTTCAAATCTCTTGATTTATATATTGAAAACCAATATTTAATTAATGATTTTTGACACATTAAATTGATCTCTCAGCGAACGGCGTGTTCGCGACACAATATGCAAAAGTTACATCGCCCTCTGGGCGGTGTATGTTTAAAGTTAGGTTAGGCAGGGCAATCTTCGGGTTGCCCTGTTATTTTTGGGAACAAGGAGAGAAGAACAAGGAACAAGGGGTTTTTGGGAACAGGGGGGAGAAGAACAAGGAACAAGGGGTTTTTGGGAACAACGAACAGGGAACAAGGGGGAACTCCAGTAGAGACGCCATTTATGGCGTCTGAAGTCAGCGAATTCGTGAAACGCACCGCTAAGTCAGTGGAATTCACAATTCGGAATTCAGAATTGCGAATTTGTTATTGCGAATTAGTCCTTGCGAATTCTGTTCCATCCCGGGAAACATCGTCCCACAGCGGGACAAATTTCCATCTGGCACAAAAACTACATTTTTCTGAAAGCCTTGATTGGCGTGTGTTTTAATGATTTGTGGCATGAGTTGGCACAGCCATTGGCTATGGAAGAGCAACTCAATAAACAAATTTTTAAATAACAAATTAAATCATTAAAACCATGAAAAAGTTTTTAGTTTTCACTGCTGCAATCGTTGTTTCAGTTTCTTCTTTCGCTCAAGGTAACCCAACAGCTTCTGCTACTGCTACCG
>JBKCOM010000170.1:0-2241 GCA_046309775.1 Flavobacteriales bacterium | reverse complement strand
CGCTTGGGTTTTGAAAAAATATTTTTAATCTGCATCATTCTCATTAGGCTTTTCTTGTAAACGACTTTTGAATCGTTTTAAAACTTCAAAAATTTTGCCGTGAACATATTGATAGTTCGGCAACTGACGACCAGTGAATATAAAAAAGATAGCAACTTGCTTCTGTTGATCAACGAGGGGTTGGTAAATGTGATGCTTTTGCTTGCGATAAGCCTCGCGCAACAAGCGTTTCACCCTATTGCGATCATGCGCTCGTTTGAAAATGCGCTTGCTCACGGTGAACACTACCTGCACAGGCACCTTCTCGGGCAGTTCGGTGAAATGATATACCATCACAATCGCCGGTGTTTTGATGCTCTCGCCTTTCTCGTGTACTTCCTCGATAATCTTCTTGCGCGTCAAGCGCTCCGCTTTGGTCAATCCCTGCGGTGCACTTGTAGGAAGCGCGATGGTATGAACATTATCCTCTAAACTCAAAACAAAAATGCTTACTGTATCGCTGCGTATTTGTTGTACTGATTCGCGACATCCAACGCCTTTTTAAAGTCGCGATCACTGTCCAACAATACGCGTTGCATGGCATCATCATCATAAATATGGCGTGCAATCTGCGCTTTGATGCGCGACTTTAATTCGCCGTTGATGGGTCTCAACGAGGCCTTTGATACTTTGATTCCCGACTTTTCTGCCAGCTTCAATACTTCACCGATCATGGCGTCGCTCACTTGGAATTTTTTCACAAAGTCTTTTTGGTCCTTGAATTTGTCAAATTCCTTTCGGCGCGACTCGATATAGTTGAATGAAAACTCGCGGATCACACCAGAGTAACTCAATTCGCCGAGCACTCCGTTGAGATAGATGGAATCTAGTGGCACAAATACATCGGGCATGATACCGCCGCCACCGTAAACGGTGCGCTTGAGTGGCCCAAGTGTCGTGTACTTCAAAGAATCTGGGAAGTGCGTGGTGTCTGCCACGGTCAATTCGCCTCTCTCCAAACGACTGTGGAAATCGTTATCATAATCAATCGAGTCGCCATAGGGCTTTTGAATGCATCTGCCTGTGGGAGTGTAATACCTCGCCACCGTAAGGCGCAACGCACTGCGGTCTGGAAGTTCTATTTCGTGCTGTACGAGGCCCTTACCAAATGATCTTCTACCAACGGTAACGGCTCTGTCCCAATCCTGCAAGGCGCCCGCTACAATCTCGCTGGCCGAGGCCGAGCTCTGATCGATGAGCACTATCACCGCCATATCGCGAAACTTGCCGTTCTTTGAGGATTTGATTTCGTCCTTTCCTGAGTGCAATCCGTCGGTATAAACGATGGTGCGATTATCGGGTAAAAACTCTTCGATCATTTTGGTCGCTTGATCCATCAAACCGCCGCCATTGCCGCGCAAATCAAGCACTAGCTTTTTGCAGCCCTCTTCTTTAAGCTTGCCCATTTCATCGTAAAACTCGCGGTAGGTAGTTTGCGCGAAGCGCTCCACTTTGATATAACCGATGCTGTCATTAAACATGAAAGCAGAACTCACGCTTTCGATAGGAATGCTGCCTCTGGTGATTTCGAAGGGCAGTTTTTCTCCCTTTCGAAATACTTCAACGTTTACAGAAGAGCCCTTTTTGCCTTTGAGAAGCTTTTGCGCCTTATCGGAGTCCAGTTCTTTTCCTGAAATTTCTTCACCTTCTACTTTTACGATTCTATCGCCGCTTTTGAGTCCCGCCTCTTCAGATGGTCCGCCGGGAACGGTTTTGACAACTACCAACGAGTCGCGCAAAATCATAAATTCTACACCAATGCCATCAAACTTTCCCTCGAGTTGTTCTTGCGCCTGCGCGAGGTCTTCGGGGTTCATGTAATAGCTGTGCGGATCAAGGTTTTTCAATACACTTTGAATCGCGTCGTCGATGAGTTTTTTCTTATCGACACTATCGACGTAATTGTCCTCGATAAAGTCGATGAGACTCACCAGTTTGTTGGGGTTTTCTTCGCTACCTGTTTTTACTTGCAATAGATTGCGGTCGCCCAGGTTGGTACCAATAAACATCCCCACAATGAGTGTCCCTGCAAAAAATAAAGGTTGAAGCGCTGATGGTTTTTTGCTCTGGCCAGCGCCAGCATTTTCGTATTTGTCCAAACGTTCGTTGTTCATGTATGCTATCTTAACCATCGATGATTAAGATTGTTGCAAATTACAGTAATTCGCCACACCGCCACAACCGTTCGTGAAAAAATAGTTA
>JBKCOM010000169.1:0-14805 GCA_046309775.1 Flavobacteriales bacterium | reverse complement strand
AATTCCTTCGGTGGGATTTGTGAAGGCGGGCATCATTCATATCGTTCGTCAGCAACAAGCGGGTTGGTTTTATATCAAATCAGGCTTTTAATTTTTTTCCCTTATAAAAAACAAAAGGGGCGCTTTTTCAAGCGCCCCTTTCTTTTATCAGGAATAAATCAAATCAACCGCTACACATTTCGCATCCATCAGGATTGTCGAGCGAACACGCTATCGTTGCTTGTTGCTTGGCGATCTCCTCGGCTGTCATGCCTGCTTGCGCCGACATCATTACCGGAGACTGAATCTCGAATTGTGGTGTTGCCGCAGGAGCCGCCGCCGCTGATTCAGCTGGCAATGCCGCATCCTGGTACTTCTTGTCTACTGTGAACTTGATCGCATCAGTAGCAGCCTTCGTACGGAGATAATACATACCTGTCTTCAAACCTTTCTCCCATGCATAGAAGTGCATTGAAGTGAGCTTTCCAAAGTTAGGATTCTCCATGAATACGTTCAATGACTGGCTCTGACAGATGTAGGCACCTCTGTCTGCAGACATTTCGATAATTGCTTTTTGTGACAATTCCCAAGCTGTTTTGTAGAGTGCTTTCAAATTGTCTGGAATCTCTGCAATGTTCTGAACGGATCCGTTCGCTGCTATCAACTTGTTTTTCAAATCCTCATTCCACAATCCCAAACTCACAAGATCTTTAAGCAAATGCTTATTCACGATAATGTATTCACCCGCCAGCACGCGTCTTGTATAGATGTTACTGGTATAGGGCTCAAAACACTCGTTATTTCCAAGGATCTGCGCAGTTGAAGCCGTTGGCATTGGAGCCAACAACAATGAGTTGCGCATACCATGGATTTTAATTTCTTCTTTCAACACATCCCATTCCCAACGGTTTGTTGGCTTCACATCCCACATGTCAAACTGAAGAATACCGTGTGACGCAGGTGATCCTGGGAAGGTTTCATACGCACCATCCTTGATCGCTAGATCCTTAGATGCTGTGCATGCTGCATAATAAATCGTTTCGAAAATTTCTTTGTTCAATTGCTTCGCATCTGCGCTGTCAAATGGATAGCGCATTAAGATGAAAGCATCTGCCAAACCCTGAACACCAATTCCGATTGGGCGGTGACGCATGTTTGACTTACGTGTCTCAGGCACTGGATAGTAGTTGCCATCGATAATCACGTTGAGGTTTACCGTCAACTGATATGCAACTTCAAAAAGTCTGTTGTGATCAAATTGACCATCTTTCACAAATTTAGGAAGTGCAATAGAACCAAGATTACAAACTGCAATCTCATCTGGAGCAGTGTACTCCATGATTTCAGTACACAAGTTTGAGCTCTTGATAGTACCAAGGTTTTTCTGATTGCTCTTGCTATTCGCAGAATCCTTGTAAAGCATATACGGTGTACCCGTCTCGATTTGTGATTCCAAAATCTTGAACCACAAATCTTGTGCTTTCACAGTCTGACGGCCTTTGCCCTCTTGCTCGTACTTGGTGTAAAGCTTTTCAAACTCTTCTCCATAGCAATCAGCAAGACCAGGACACTCGTTCGGACACATGAGCGTCCACATGCCATCGTCTTTCACACGTTGCATGAACAAATCTGGAATCCACAGAGCGTAGAACAAATCACGAGCGCGTGCTTCTTCTTTACCGTGGTTTTTTCTCAAATCCAAAAACTCATATACGTCAGCGTGCCATGGCTCGAGATAGATTGCAAAAGAACCTTTTCTCTTTCCACCACCTTGATCCACGTAGCGTGCTGTGTCGTTGAATACTTTGAGCATCGGAACGATACCATTGCTCGTTCCGTTGGTGCCCTTGATATAAGAACCTTTCGCACGCACATTGTGAATGCTCAATCCTATACCGCCAGCACTTTGAGAAATCAAAGCAGTTTGCTTAAGTGTATTATAGATACCCTCGATGCTGTCCGATTGCATTTGCAATAAGAAGCATGAGCTCATTTGTGGCTTTGGTGTACCTGCATTGAAAAGCGTTGGGGTGGCGTGAGTGAACCAACCTTCGCTCATCATATTGTAAGTTTTTACAGCCTCTTCAAGGTTGTTTTTGTGGATACCCACGGCCACGCGCATGAATAGGTGCTGAGGACGCTCGGCCACCTTGCCATGAAGCTTCAATAGATAAGAGCGCTCCAAAGTTTTGAAACCGAAATAGTCAAAACTAAAATCTCTGTCGTAGATGATAGTGCTATCCAATAGTGGAGCGTTGTCCTGAACCACTTTGTACACATCATCGGCGATGAGTCCTGCGCTTTGACCGGTCTTTGGATCTACGTATGTATAAAGATCGTGAATCGTCTGACTGAAAGACTTCTTCGTGTTCTTATGTAGGTTACTCACTGCAATGCGCGACGCAAGGAGTGCATAATCTGGGTGAGCTGTCGCATTTGTTGCCGCAATCTCTGCAGCAAGGTTGTCGAGCTCACTGGTGGTAACTCCGTCGTAAACGCCTTCAATTACCTTCATGGCAATCTTGACAGGATCTACGATTGGGTTAAGACCATAGCACATTTTGGTCACTCGTGCGGTGATCTTATCGAATTTGACACTTTCCTTGTGTCCGTCGCGTTTGATAACGTACATAAAACGATCCTCCGTGAATCTATTAGGTGGTTTTTGGGGAAGGTTAATCCTCTCGTATCTTATCCCTTTTCAGATACAAGGTTTTGGTTAAGTCAAACTCTCTTCCCCCAACGTGCGCTGAAGTGAAAAATTTGAAATATAAAATGTTGTTTAGGTACCGCGTGTGCTAAGGTTATCACAAACACATCACGGCGTAGTATAGTATTCCTTTCTGGTTAGAAGTCTTCGTCTAACTTAAAGGACTGTTTGCTCTTTTCGGCCATCACCCCTGCCTTCTGGTAATCACCCACTCTCTTTTCAAAGAAGTTGGTCTTACCTTGAAGTGAAATCATTTCCATGAAATCAAAAGGATTCGACTTGTTGAATACCTTTTCATTGCCCAATTCCACCAAAAGGCGATCTGCAACGTACTCGATATATTGAGCCATCAAGTCGCTATTCATTCCAATTAATTTAACTGGAAGCGCATCGATGATGAATTCTTTTTCAATCTCTACAGCATTCATGATGATCTCACGAATGCGCTCTTTTGGAAGCTTATTCACGATATGTGAATTGTAAAGCAAGCATGCAAAATCGCAGTGCAAGCCTTCATCACGACTGATCAACTCATTGCTGAAGCTCAAGCCTGGCATCAAACCACGCTTCTTCAACCAGAAGATACTGCAGAAGCTACCGCTAAAGAAGATTCCTTCTACCGCAGCAAATGCTACCAAGCGCTCGGCAAACGAACCGTTCTTGATCCAACGCAATGCCCAATCAGCCTTCTTACCCACACAATCCAACGTCTCAATAGCTTTGAACAAGTGCGCTTTTTCAGCAGTATCCTTGATATATGTATCAATCAACAATGAGTAAGTCTCACTGTGAATATTCTCCATCATAATCTGAAAGCCATAAAAAAACTTTGCTTCGGTGTATTGAACCTCTCTTACAAAGTTCTCGGCTAGGTTTTCGTTCACGATTCCATCGCTGGCCGCGAAAAACGCAAGTACGTGCTTCACAAAATGACGCTCGTCATCGTTTAGCTTCGTATTCCAATCCACCAAGTCAGCTTCCAAATCTATCTCCTCGGCCGTCCAAAAATTGGCCTCAGACTTCTTGTAATATTGCCAAATATCATGATGTGCAATTGGGAAAAGAACAAATCGGTCTGGATTGTCCTTCAAAATTGGCTCCTCTACCACGCCTTGGGTGTTTCTTTGGAGGGTATCAACTGTTGGTGTTTCTAATATATTGCTCATATCGCTTTCTCGCCTCGCGGCCTTCTTTAAACTTTTAGTAAACTGCAGTACTTTGCAGGAGAACTTTGTTTTCTATCTAAAATCCTTGATTTTTCAAGGGTTTTAGATTTAAAGTTTCATGCCCTCAAAGGTTTGCAAAATCTATTCATCAGTCAACCTAAAACGATTAACAAGACTTCATAGTTTTTAACATGACAGAGACCAAAATGAAGCTAAGCCCCATTCGTCGCGCCTTTCGCATAATCATGACAGGATGGCCTTATACCCAATCGCCAAATTGACCGAAAAAGATGGCACGCTTATTTCCCGCTCGACAATTCACAATCAACCTGTTAACTTCATTCCGTCCCTTATGTCAATCTTGTAGAAAAAATGTGCATAATCCTCTGAGGAGAAAACAATCTGTTTTCACTTTTTCGTACTACACGCGCGCGTTCTTTCTATTTATAGCCATATTGTCACTTTTCTCCAATTGGCATCATTTTCTACAAGCGTCTGACCTAAATTTGCAATTCTTACTAAAGAAGATTCTACCGCTATGATCGGAGCCATAAATAAAATACTAAAGAAGTTTGTCGGCGACAAAGCTGAAACTGATTTAAAAGAAATTCAACCCTTTATAAAGGCTATTCACGCCGTTTCGGCCACCCTCACCAATGCTACACCAGATGAATTGAGAGAGCGCTCCGCTTCTATCAGAAAGCGTGTTAAGGAAGGAATTGCGCCACTCGAACAAGAAGTGCAAAAACTGAAAGAACAAGCCGAAAACCTACCAAGCAATGACCTCGAACAAAAGGAGGCCATATTCGCTCGCGTAGACGCACTATTAAAAGATATTGATACCGAAATTGAAAAGCTTCTAGAGCAAATGCTCCCAGAGGCTTTTGCTGTTCTTAAAGAAACGGCTAAACGCCTAAAAGACAACCCCGAAATCACTCTTAAAGCGACCGATTTCGACCGCGCTCTAGCAGCCAAAGGCAAAGACTATGTATCGGTAAACGGTGATACCACTATCTGGAAAAACAACTGGATGGCCGCAGGCAACCGCGTGACTTGGGACATGGTGCATTATGATGTGCAGCTCATCGGCGGTACCGCAATTCATAAGGGAAAAGTAGCAGAAATGGCAACAGGTGAAGGTAAAACACTCGTAGCCACACTTGCCGTATTCCTCAACGCACTCGCTGGTAAAGGTGTTCACGTAGTAACCGTAAACGACTATCTCTCTCGTCGTGACTCTGAATGGATGGGACCGCTTTATGAATTCCACGGCCTAAGCGTAGACTGTATCGACAAACATCAGCCCAATAGCCCTGGAAGAAAAGCCGCCTATCAAGCTGACATCACGTTCGGTACTAATAATGAATTCGGCTTCGATTATCTCCGCGATAACATGGCTTCAGATGCCGATATGCTCGTTCAACGCAAACATCACTTTGCTATCGTCGATGAGGTCGACTCCGTATTGATTGACGAGGCCAGAACTCCACTCATTATTAGCGGACCGACTCCAAAAGGAGATCAACAAGAATTTGATAATCTCAAGCCAAAAGTTCAACTACTCATCAACGCACAAAAACAAGCAGTGACCGAGTTTCTGACTATAGCAAAAAAGAAATTACAACCCGAGTCTGGCGAATCTTCGAAAGAAGATATCACAGAAGGAGGACTTGCTATGTTCCGCGCCTACCGCGGTATGCCAAAAAATAAAGCCCTCATCAAATTTCTTAGTGAGGAGGGAATGAAGCAACAATTGCTCAAGACCGAAGCGTACTATCTTCAAGATAAAGAAAGAGAAATGCATAAAGCTGATGCAGAACTTTTCTTTGTTATTGACGAAAAAAACAATCAGGTTGAACTCACTGAAAAAGGTATTGCACTTATCACAAAAAACATGGATGACGAGCGCTTCTTCGTGATGCCAGACCTTGGAACAGAAATCGCTGAAATCGAAGCAAAAGAAATTTCGAATGATGAAAAAGCGAAACAACTCGAAGAACTGCAGCGCGACTACAGCGTAAAAAGTGAGCGCATTCATACCATCAACCAACTTTTGAAAGCATACACCATTTTCGAAAAAGATATCGAATATGTGGTAATGAACAATAAGGTAATGATCGTTGATGAGCAAACAGGACGTATCATGGAAGGCCGCAGATTCAGCGACGGTCTGCACCAGGCGATTGAAGCGAAAGAAAACGTGAAGGTCGAAGCGGCAACACAGACCTACGCTACCATTACGCTTCAAAATTATTTCCGTATGTATCACAAACTTGCTGGTATGACCGGTACGGCGGAAACTGAGGCTGGTGAATTGTGGAGCATCTACAAACTTGATGTGATGGTAATTCCTACCAATCGCCCAATTCAACGCCGCGATCACGACGATAAAGTCTACAAAACAAAACGCGAAAAATATAACGCTGTCATTGAAGAAATCGAACAGCTAAAAAATGTAGGACGTCCTGTACTTGTTGGTACTACTACAGTTGAGGTGAGTGAATTGCTCAGCAAAATGCTCAAACTTCGCGGTGTTGAACATCAGGTATTGAATGCTAAGCTGCATCAAATGGAGGCAGAAATCGTAGCCAACGCTGGCCGCGCCGGAACCGTTACCATCGCCACCAACATGGCTGGTCGTGGTACCGACATCAAACTCGGTGAAGGTGTAAAAGACGCTGGTGGTCTTGCTATCATCGGTACCGAAAGACACGATTCTCGCCGTGTCGACAGACAGCTTCGCGGACGCGCCGGTCGCCAAGGTGACCCAGGGTCTTCTCAATTCTACGTTTCGCTTGAGGATGATTTGATGCGCCTTTTCGGTAGCGATCGCATCGCAAAAATGATGGATAGATTAGGAATCAAAGAAGGTGAAGTGATTCAAGCTGGAATGATTACCTCATCAATCGAACGCGCTCAAAAGAAAGTAGAAGAAAATAACTTCGGTATTCGCAAAAGACTTTTGGAATATGACGATGTGATGAACTCACAACGCGAGGTCATCTACAAACGTAGAAGACACGCGCTTTACGGTGAGCGCCTCAAACTCGATTTAGACAACATGTATTTCGACATGTCTGCCAACCTTGTTGCCTCATTCCATCCTTCTAAAGATTACCAAGGTTTCAATCTTAATATGGTGCGATTCTTTGGTATACCAGCACCTATCAGCGAAGAAGATTTCTTGAAAAAGAAAGAAGATGATATTGCAATGATTGTCTACAACTCCGTCGAGCAGCAATACAAACATCGTGTGGCTGAACTTGCCGGTGAGGCATTCCCTGTTATCAAACAAGTTTTTGAAAACAATGCTCAAGGTTTCCAAAACATTGCTATTCCATTTACAGATGGAAGAAAAAACATTCAATTGGGAGTGAGTCTTGAAAAGGCATATAAAACTGAAGGTCGCGAAATCATCGATGCTTTGGAAAAAGGAATAACGCTCGCCATCATTGACCAAAACTGGAAAGAACATTTGCGCAATATGGACGATCTAAGAAGCAATGTCCAATTTGCCTCTCACGAGCAGAAAGATCCTCTTTTGATTTACAAATTAGAGAGCTATAATCTCTTCAAGGATATGGTTTCTAAAACCAATGCCGAGATTGCTAACTTCCTTCTCACTGCGCAATTGCCAAAAGGAAATCAAGAGGTGCGTCAAGCTCCCGTTCAACGCCAAGAACAAGCCCGTGTTCAGACTAACAAACCTGAAACACAAAACTTAAATGAGCGCATCAATACAATGGCAAGGCAGCAGGCGGGTGGCATGGCTCCTGATGCACAACCAAACATTCCAGCTCCGAAAGCAGAACCAATCAAAGCTGAGTTGAAAATAGGACGAAATGATCCATGTCCCTGTGGCTCGGGCAAGAAATACAAGAATTGCCACGGAGCATAATTGATTAAAAATTTACTTGATAAATAAAAAATGGATGGGTCTAACCCATCCATTTTTCATATAGACCTTCCAGCTCAGACTTCGCTTGCGCGTAGGCACTCAGTACCTTTTCGGAATGAGCCGTGTTCGAATAATCTAAACTTGCAACCTCCTCCTCTAGCTTTTTCAACTCCTCTTCTTTCTTGCTGATTTCTTGTTCTAGTTTCTGTTGCTGATTTTGCAATTTCTTCTGTTGCTTTTCCAATTCTTTCTGTTGCTCGCGAGTCATTTCAGGAACCGAATGATCACTCGGTTTTGCCTTCAACTCCTCTTGAACAGCTTTTTTCTCCACCTTCGCTCTCTCAAATGCAGCAATGCTTTCAGCCTTTTTTTCTTTCAAGAAATCTAACACATCACCTTGCCAAATTTTCAAACGATCAGGTTTTATCTCATAAACAATATTGGTAAGCCCATTTAAAAAATCACGGTCGTGTGATACTACGAGCATGGTACCATCAAATCTTTGTAACGCTTGTTTCAATACCTCTTTTGATGCAAGATCTAAGTGGTTAGTAGGTTCGTCGAGAACCAGAAAATTGTATGGTTGAAGCAATAGTTTACAGAAAGCTAAGCGCGCCTTTTCTCCTCCACTCAATACCTTTACCTTCTTATCTACATCATCACCACTGAATAGAAATGAACCAAGTAGTGATCGCACATTTTTTCTAATATCACCTACCGCTTCATCATCTATCGTTTCAAAAACAGTTTTGTTTCCATCCAAGGTGTCACTTTGATTTTGCGCGTAATACCCAACATTCACCGAGTAACCAGGTGTGATCTCACCTTCATGTTTTTCGGTTTTCATAATCATACGAATCAACGTAGATTTTCCAACACCGTTCTTTCCTACAAGTGCGATTTTTTCACCTCGATTGATCATGATATCAAGGTTGGAAAAGAGTCTGTTCTCGCCATAGGCTTTACCTAAACCTTTTCCTTCTAAAATCACTTTTCCCGAGTGAGGTGCGGGCGGAAATGACACACGAATTCGCGTTCCATCGAGATCGTCAACTTCCACCTTTTCGAGTTTATCCAGTTTGCGAATAAGAGTTTGAGCAAACGCTGCTTTGTCTTTTTTGGCTCTGAATTTATCAATGAGCTTTTGTGTGTCCTCAATGTATTTCTGCTGATTCTTTGCCGCCTGTTCCTGACGCTCGATTTCTTCTTCGCGCTGAACAATGTATTTACTATATGAAAAACGATAGTCGTAAATCTTCGCTTTGGAAATCTCGATGGTACGTGTTGTCACGTTGTCAAGGAATGTTCTATCGTGGGAAATGAGAACTATTGCTCCTGGGTAATCGATTAAAAATTCCTCCAACCATTCGATACTTTCGATATCGAGGTGGTTGGTAGGCTCATCGAGCAACAACAAATCGGGATTTTGAAGAAGAATCTTTCCAAGCTCAACACGCATTTTCCAACCACCACTGAACTCGTGCATCTTTCGGTTCATGTCTTCAGAACGAAATCCTAGCCCTTTTAAGACCTTTTCAATGCGTTCCTCAAGATTGCCACTACCTAGTAGCTCCAAACGATGCGCTACACCTTCCAATTCCTCCAGTTTGTTTGCATAATCGTCGGAGGTATAATCATGATGATCCGTTATAGCCAAAGTCAATTCCTCCAACCTTTCGCTGAGCATTTGAACTTCTGCGAAAGCTGTTCTTGCTTCTTCATAAACCGTGGCGTCTTCGCGGTGATTCATTTCCTGAGGCAGATAACCCACCGTGCTTCCTTTTGCAAACGCGACGCTTCCCTCCGTTGGTTTTTGAATTCCTGCCAGGGTTTTGAGCAGCGTTGATTTACCGGCTCCATTCTTTCCGACCAATCCAATGCGCTCTCTTGGGCCAATAAAAAACCCGATCTTTGAGAATAACTCTCTCGATCCAAAGTGAATGCTCAAATTTCCAACTGTTACCATATCTACTGTAAAAAGGGGTGCAAAGGTAGTGAAGACTTTTTGCTTGGATAAGGGCAAAAAAAAGCCCCGACGGTTGTCGGGGCCTTTTTTATCTTTTTCTTAATAATGCCATAAATCATGTTCCATGATAAAGAGATCATTCTTGATTCTCTCGCTTTCCAATAACGCATCTATACCGCGAGCATACTCTGCAATCTGACGGTTGAACACGTTATCTTCTTTGATAATGTATCCGGTAAACATTCTCTTTTGGAATAAATCGTCGAATGTCATTCGCTGTGCTTCATTATGAGAATTGTAAACCTCATTGTTCGCGAACACATAACGACATTCTGGGAAGTATAACCAGAACAAATCTTTCTTACCTTTTACTTCACCTTGGTCGTTTTTGAGCAGAACAACTGGAGCAATACCGAGAATTCTCACGTAGCGCTCTGAACGTTGCTTGTCAAATACCCAAACCTCTTTGATCTTATAAGCAACCACGTCGCTTGAACCGATTGGTTCCACGTTTTCAACGGGTTCCTTATCACCGGTCTCAAGGTTTTCGCGGTAGCGAATCACAACCGGGTTTAAAAGAGAGTCAACCTCGGTGCTACTCATAGGGTAACGGAACTCGTCGTCTTCTTGAGTCGGACCAAGTGAGTAGGCTGTCAATGAGAAATCTTCAAGAATACCCTTTCTCATCACGTCGAAAAGACTCTTTCTATTGTTGATTTCTTCCAATGGCAGGTAAAGGGCCTGATTCATCTTTTGTTTAAGATCAATCACTTCCCAAATTCTTCTTTCCCACATTACGTCGGCTTGACGAAGGTGCGGATATGGAATTACCTTTCTCGTTGGATTATGTTCTGGAACATAAGCACCATCGAGTACCGTTTGAGTGCCTGCACCTTGTGCTGAACTCATCACTGAGATCAACATCATTGGAAGGGCAGCAATGAATAGAATCGATTTTTTCATGACTATTCGCTTTTATTATACAATCTTCAATGAGATTGGTGCTAGCTTTCTGGTTTGACCATCCGGCATATCTACCATTATCTCTTCAATGAAAATCTTCTCACCTACTTTTGCTTTGCTAAGAGCTTCACGGAGCCCTTGAGAGGCTTGATTGCCTGTGCATGGATACTCTTTCAAAGTACCGCTTCCACTTGCAATTGTCAGTTTGAAGCTTTTTACAACTACTTTAACGTTAAAGTCAAAGTTTTCCATATCCGCTCTCACACCTGCCGCCACCGTTGCATCACCCTTAGAGATGGTGCTATCGGTTGGTCTCTTTCCACCGAATACAGGAACTGGATCAGGAATACGCTTTACACGGAATTCCTTTGTTCCGATGCTTTTCTTTTCTCCATTTATTGTCGCAGAAACGGAAATTGTTGCTTTAGTATCAGCTCCTGGCTTCACATTCCATGTTCCCTTATCACCTTTTGCGAAGGTTTGACATCCGGTACATGAAGCTTCAACGCTGCTTTGCGGTACACCTGGTACAGATATTTCAACGGGATTGTCCAAACCGCGGTAGAACACGTTCATTTGAACAGGAGAAACTACCAATGCAGGCTCACCCACAAACACTGGAGGAACGATGAAAGGAATGTATTCTTCCTTACCATCTTTCATGTAAGCAATCTGACCTCTGTAAGAGTGTTCACCCAATGACATACCGCCTGTATTCGCTTTGAAAATACACTTACCGTCTGAATTGGATTCAATTGCAGATTTTCCACTCACATCAAAAACTGCTGGTGTTGAAGTTGGAGATGCTTCTCCTCCCATGTACACCTTAGTTTTGCTTGTCTTGTTGAAAGCGGCAAGATAAATTTCCACTTCAAACTCACCACCTCTCAAAACATAAGATTGCTTTGGAACAACAGCAACTGTTACATCGGTAAACTTCAAGTCGCTGGCATTGATACCAGCGGCAAGCGCAGCGACGACGTTATTCTTTGCATTCATAACGTCGGTCTGTATCTTTGAAAAATTCGCCAATACTGCTACTAGCGGCATGTGATAGAAGTTATTCACTTCCCACACTTCCTTCACTCCATCATGGTCTTCTCCATCAGGAAAGTCGAAAGCTCCAGCGATTGCAGCTTTCACGTCTTCTGGAAGAGCCCATGACTTGCCAGATGAATCTGCTTTTGTAACAGTAAGATTTAGAAGTCTGTCGCGATATTCGCTGAGCTTCTTTCTTAACTCTGCTGCAGAGAACGCATCTTGTCTTGGATTTGCAGGGTCGCTACCAATCAACATTGAAGTTTGATCCTGGCTGTCAGGTGTTTTTACTAATTGATCACCTTCAGCGTTTTTGTAATCCGGATAGATAGCTTTACCGTCAACAATAAATTCCTCAAAGCCTTCGCCTGATTCATTTCTTTTAACAGCACAGGCCATCGAACGAGCTTTAATCTCTTCGATATATTTTACCATATCATCAGTCCACTGATTTACTTGAGCAGCAGCCTGTTGAAATGGAACAGCCTTGGCACCTTCTTTCGATTGGTTAATCGATTCGATGGTTGCAGCAGCTTTGTTCTCGAGGATTTCATTGGTTTTACCCAAACCTTTGTTGATTTGGATAAACGCATTCAATACATCTTTTGAAATATTCATTGCGAGGAGAGCGGTGAGTACTAAGTACATCATACCGATCATCTTCTGTCTGGGGGTTTCTTTACCGCCTGCCATTTTTTTCTTCTTTTTTTATAAGGTTAATCGTTGTTTAAGAGGCTACAGAATAGCACATTCAACATTGATTATTGGCGGGCAGTACCCATTGCGTTAAGCATATTGCTGTACACAGTATTGAGCGCCTTCAAGTTAGTAGCAAGCTCAGCAATATTCTCTTTGTAAATCTTCGTATCCTCAACTGAGTCTGCGAGATTCTTAACTAAAGAAGTCATATCACCAAACATCACACGAGACTTTTCAAGCTCGGTCAACTGTAATTCGTACATATTGTTAAGTGCTGAGAGATTCTCAGTCATCTTTTGCAAGTGCATTCCAGCTGCCTTACCTTCTTCTGCATGAGAAGTTAGACCAGTAAGGGTTTCAGAAGCTGCTGCATAGGTATCTGACAAAGCAGAAACTTTAGAAGAAGCTGTTCTCAAGCTTGAAGCGTATTCAGTTGAAGCAGCTGCTGCCTCAGTTGAATCAGCCATTTGGCGTGCATTCGAACTAAACGTTCTCATTCCATCACCAAGACTAGCAATCAATTCAGGTTCAATCTTCGCTTCAGCGAGCATATTATCCAATTGAGCAGTAAGGCTTCCAGTTGCCCCACCACCAGAGATGTTTGCGCGCTTTCCTTTGTTTTCTTCTTTCATCAACTTCTTTTGCTCATCAGGCATTGCGAGCTCAGGGTACACGAGCGACCAATCTGGCTCTTCGTGGAGTGGTTCGAATGCTGAGAAGAAGAAGATCAAGGCCTCAGTAGACAATCCAAGTACTAGGCAGAAAGATGCTCCAGGCCAGTGTTGAATTTTAAACATCGCTCCGATAATTACAATGGCTGCTCCAATACCGTAGAGCTTTGCCATAAACTTTTTCCAGGCTTTACTTCCAGGTTTCATTTTTTTCTTGCTTGTTGGTTATTTATTGGTTTTTAATTGTGAGGCCTTATTCAGGTTCATTGAAATCTTCAGGCGCTACGTTCTTACCGCGTCCGAGATAACTCATAACGCATCTAAATCCAATGTAAGACTTAGCTGTGTCTTGATATTCGTAACTGCGAGTACCAGTCTGGATAAAATATCCGATGTCTTTCCAGCTTCCTCCGCGAATCACTTTACGCTTCATTGCGGGTGGATCTTCAGCTGATGCACGATAGTCATATTCAGAAGACATATCATGGGTAAATTCATATACCGATGGATCGAATGCTGTGTTGGTCCACTCAGCCACGTTTCCAGCCATGTTGTATAGACCATAGTTGTTTGCACTGTATGATGCAATCGGCACTGTATGACATCCATTGTCTTCTACATAGTCACCACGCATAGGCTTAAAGTTGGCCAACGGACATCCGAGGTTGTTACGGATGTATGGACCACCCCAAGGATATGGAGCAAGTTCCAAACCACCGCGAGACGCATATTCCCACTCCGCTTCGCTTGGAAGACGGAAGCGCTGAACAAACGTTTCACCCACTTTCATCTTGTAGTCGTTCATGATTTGAGTTCTCCAAGCGTTGAATGCTTGACACTGTCCCCAAGTTACACCTACTACAGGATAATCATCATAGGCCGGATGCCAGAAATAAGTTTCCGTGAGTGGTTCATTAAAGCCATATGTAAAGTCATGCACCCAAACGAGCGTGTCTGGATAAACATTAATGACTTCTTTAATTACGAATTGAGAACGGTCGCTATGACCACGAACAGAGTGCAATTGGTTGAGCTGGTTTACTTCACCATATTCTTCATCTTTACCAGCCTTATTGGCAGCGCTCTTTAGATCAATCCACCAATAAGTGTATTGAAGCTTGCGCGTATCCACTTCTGTTTTGTTGTAAAAACGATCTTGTCCCTGAAGGTAGAAGGCGTTGTAAACCAATTCATACACTTCTTCATTCTCCATATCGATAGGCTCTTCCCAGTTGAGCAAGTAACCTTTATCGATGAGGCCTTCCAATTCGCGGCCTGTGTTCTCGTCTTCAGTAATTGCAAAACCTTCAATCTCGTTTTGAGCGAGAAGGTCTCTCATTAATGAGTCGCGAACGTAGTACACAAACTGACGGTACTCGTTATTAGAGATTTCGTGCTGGTCGATATAAAACGCCGGCAACGTGATGGTTTTGGAACGAGCATCAAGAGCGTAAGGTACGTCCTGATCGCTTGGTCCCATGGTGAATGAGCCGAAATGAATATAATTCATTCCATATGGGTTTACCTGCACCCACTCCTCGCGCGGATATACTCCAACGAGTTCTCCTCGTGGTCCAGAGTAACAACTAGCAAGGGCTACTACAACGATTAAATAAAACAACGATTTTTTCATGATTTCCCTTTTTTAGTAACTAAACAACACATTAGTGGGTTTTTACTAAAACTTTTAACTTCTAAAGGCAGGTTCCTATTCT
>JBKCOM010000168.1:0-25031 GCA_046309775.1 Flavobacteriales bacterium | reverse complement strand
TTGATTGCCTCTTCTAAATGCTTGTCCCTTTTCTTGCACAAAACTCTGTTGGAGTTGCGGCGTAAGCAATTGTGTGAGGTAGTTGTCGATGGTTACTTTCTCAACGTTTACAGGAGCGCCGTAGGTGATAGCGTCGTCGATGTATGAGTAGAGCAATTTGCGGTACTCCATCGTGAAGAGTCTGTTGGATACAAATAAGTCAGCTCCTTCAATCGAATTGCCTGTCACCGCTAGCACGCCGATGATATCGTCTTGTCCATTGAATATATTTTCGAAGAATCGAAGATATTCTGCTTCGCGTCTTCTAAATTCTTGATTGTCGGCGTGGGCTGTGTATGCGCTGGTGTTGCTATTGATAGCATCTTTTTTATTACTGCTGGACACCTCCCGCCATATGGTAGCTTGACTGGCATTGTGGTCAATGAGATTGCGCAAGTGTTCATTGGCCATGCCATAGTATTCAGTGAATTTTGCGCCTTCGCCTTTGTAATTCCACCTACCCTCTTCGACGCAAAAAACAGGGATTTTGACTTGTCCGCTATTTGGCGGAATCAACATATCGCGCGCGATGACGCGATCTTGTTTGCCTCCAATTAATATCTCTCCAGACATTACAAAGAGCGTGTCATTGGAAAGGTTTCTGACCAAGAGGGTATTGACGGTGCCGCTGTTGCTGACTTCGCTAATGGCTACCAAATTGCCATCAATCGCCTCTTGTAGGGAAATATAAAATCCCATGCTGCCGACCATTACTTTGAAATTTTCGGTGGCGCGAATAGGAATGAGTCTTAGATTTTGATAAGTGTAAGTGCTTTCGTTGCTAAAATCTATGTTTACATAATCAAGATTGAAGGGGAAGAGATCACCGTCTACGCGAGTAGTATTGATGGCCAGTTGATCGGGAATCACAATGTCAATCTTTTGCGTGGGGCAGCGCAAACTCTGCATGAGGTATTGATAGTAGCGATCGTCAGAACTTCCTTTGGAGAAATTTTTAAGATTAAAAATTACTTCGACTTGGTTGAAGTCAACATTGTTTGTCAAACCAAGCGTCACGCTTGCTTGACCATTTTCATTGGTGAAATAATTTTTTTGTTGTGCTCTTTGCGGTAGGAAACTAACTAAGAGCGGAATTTTAGAAATGGTATTGTTGCCATTGTCTTTGGCTTGAATGACGAGTGTTTTGGTCTCTGTTCTTGAATTAAAATTGATGGTTTGAGTATCTGAAGTGATGTTGATGCCATCGAGTAATTTTTGTAGTTGGGTGTAACTTTCAATAGCGAGGAACATTGATTTTCCTTGGTAAGTCACTTCGATATTTTCACCCCAATAAGCTTTGATGGCCAACAATGATTGCAAGTAAAAATCAATAGCGGTGACGTAATCTTTTGTGGACTCAGCGCCTTTTGCTTTTTCGAAGAATTGCAGCGCCATTTTTTGTGCTTGTTCTTTGTTTCGCTGTTTTTGATTGGCGTATTCTTCTTTGAGGATTCGATAGTAGACGTGGTAATGCGTTTCGTCTTCGTAGGTAGCGACGAGTTCTAGGTTTTCGATTTCGTCGGCGACTGTAGATTTGATTATACTTTGATATTCTTCTTTGAAGACCCCGTTGTTGTCCATTTGATTGAGTATGGACACGCTTTGGATGGTGACACGAATTTCGCTTAAGAGGTCATCGAGGGCATTGCGCTTGGCGATTTTTTGATAGTTGGTATTGTTTTTTTCAGCCGAAGCGATACCGATGTAGTGCAGCGAGCTATTGGGCCTATTGATAATCCAATCGGGTTGTTGACCGTAGGACTTTGAAGTCCAGAGAATGAGGATTAGCGCGGCGTAGAGAACTGTTTTCATAAGCCTATATTTTCAGAAGTTTCTATTAGTTTCGTGCTCAATATTCTTGCCAAGAAAAGGGACATGGAATTCGAAATTCGCGATATCGAGTTAGTCATTACGAATTGATCCTTGCGAATTAGTCCTTGCGAATCCCAAGTGGTCGCTCCGTCGCTTGTCGCTTAAAGTTCGTATTTTTGCCCCTCTTTTAAAGAAATATGAGTAATTCAGCAGAAATAAGCCGCCGTCGCACGTTTGCGATTATCAGTCACCCGGATGCTGGGAAGACGACGCTCACAGAGAAATTGCTTCTCTTTGGTGGAGCGATCCAAACAGCAGGCGCGGTGAAAAGCAATAAAATCACAAAGACTGCTGCTTCCGACTTCATGGAAATCGAACGTCAGCGCGGTATCTCGGTGGCGACGTCGGTGATGGTCTTTGAATATAATGGCAAACAAGTAAACCTGCTAGATACTCCCGGTCACAAAGACTTTGCAGAAGATACTTATCGAACACTTACTGCTGTAGATAGCGTGATCCTCGTGATCGATAGCGTGAAAGGTGTCGAAACGCAAACGGAACGCCTCATGGAGGTTTGCCGCATGCGCGATACTCCTGTGATCGTTTTTATCAATAAAATGGACTTGGAAGGCCAAGATCCTTTCGATCTACTTGATGAATTGGAGGAAAAATTAAATATCAAAGTACAACCGCTGTCTTGGCCAATCAGCAAGGGTTTTTCGTTCAAAGGAGTATATAAGCTTTATGATAAAACGATCAATCTTTTCGAATCGCAAAAGACGAAGATCAGTGAGGATGTGGTGGCAATCAATGATTTGAATGATCCCTTGCTCGATCAATTGGTGGGCGAGTACGCAGAGCAATTGCGCGAGGATGTTGATTTGATCGAAAATGTCTACGATCCATTTGAAATCAATCGTTATTTGAATGGTGAATTGGCGCCCGTATTCTTCGGTTCAGCGATGAATAACTTTGGTGTGAAAGAGTTATTGGATAAATTCGTGGAAATAGCTCCAGTGCCGCAATCGCGCGAAACAGATAAGCGTTTGATTGAACCAGCCGAAAATAAATTCACAGGTTTTATTTTTAAAATTCACGCAAACATTGATCCACGTCACCGCGACCGAATAGCGTTTTTGCGCGTGTGTAGCGGTAAGTTTGAGCGCAACACGTTTTATCATCACGTGCGTCTGGACAAGAATTTTAAATATCCCAATCCAGCTACTTTCCTTGCCCAAGCAAAATCCACGGTGGACGAGGCTTACCCTGGTGATGTGATTGGATTGTATGATACAGGAAATTTCAAAATCGGTGATACGCTCACCGAGGGCGAACAAATGATGTTCAAAGGCATTCCGTCCTTCTCTCCTGAAATTTTCAAAGAATTGGTGAATAGGGACCCAATGAAGACAAAACAGTTGGATAAGGGTATTCGTCAATTGACAGAAGAAGGCGTGGCGCAGCTTTTCGTACAAGAACCTGGATCAAGAAAAATTGTAGGCACTGTGGGTGAACTTCAATTTGAAGTTATCAAGTATCGTTTGGAAAATGAATACGGCGCGAAGTGTGAATTCGAAACGAAGAGTTTTTATAAGGCATGTTGGATTACTACTGATAAGCCTGAGAAACTTGATGAATTCAAACGCATCAAAGGAACGAATATGGTGAAGGATAAAGAGGATAATGATGTATTTCTCGCGCCCAGCAAATTCATCCTCGACATGGAGCGTCAAAATTATCCCGACCTCACATTCCACTTCACTACGGAGGCGTTGAAGAAAGGGTAGGGGGAGAACCAGGAACGAGAACAAGAACGAGAACAAGAACAGGGGGATTTTGGGAACAGGGAAAGCGACAAAGCGACAAAGCGACAAAGCGACGGAGGGACTTCTCTTTGCAAATTATAAATTATAAATTGCGAATTATGAATTCCGAATTCCGAATTCCGAATTATGAATTCCGCATCCTCGTTCTTCGGGTGATACCTAGCAATTTTATCATCGGTATGTGGAAGCGTTTTGACCAGGAGGCTTCGTTGTGGCTGGTGCCGGGAAATCGGAGGCTGTGGTAGCGTTTTACCTTTTTTAAATGAAAAATAAAATCAGCCTTTTCTTGCAGTGGCGGATACAAACTATCTAGGGTCTGGTCACCGCAGTCGTAGTAGAAAAACTTCTTTTTGAATTTCTTTTTTTCTTGATTAAAAATATAATCTCGTAGCGCAAGTGGCACAGCTTCACCTTGAATACTGAAACAGCCTGGCCAGTGGGTGCTAAAACAAATCGCAGCAGAAAACACGTCAGGATATTCTAAAATGGCGCTAGTGGATGAAAGTCCTCCCATACTGCTGCCACCGATGAACGTGTTCTTCGCATCGGGCAATGTGGCGTAGTTTGAATCGATGTATGGTTTGAGTTCGGTAACGATGAATTTTAAATGTTCCGACCCAAGTGGATTTCCTTTGAGCTCATTGGCGTAAAGCACTTTTACCAGAGAGTCGTTGAGATAGGGGAGTGCCTTTTCTGGAAAGTATTCGCAACGGCGATAGGCTCCATTGTTCCAAATGCCCACCACCATTACTGGGCGAATGATTTTGTTTAAAATGAGACTATCAAGTGTTTCGTCTATGCCCCATTCCACGGCGCCGTAAGCAGACTTGCTGTCAAACAGGTTTTGTCCATCGTGCATATAAAGCACTGGAAGTTTCGTTTCTTTCGGAATACCAGGCGGACGATAGACTTGTATAAAACGTGACTCGACATGTTTGGATATCATCCATTCGGGTTGAAAAACCTGGGCAAAACACGTTGACGAGAATAGATATGTTAGCAGGATATAAATGACTCTTATCATAGTGAATTGCTCGGTTGATAACCTTTGGTACAAAGATAATTTTTTGTGGTATTGAAGTTTATTTTCGGTACATGAATTCAATGGAAGATAAAAAGAAGGCGTTCGAACGTTTGCTGATCATCATGGATGAGCTCAGGGCGGGCTGTCCGTGGGATATGAAGCAGACAATGGAATCTTTGCGTCACTTGACCATTGAAGAGGTATATGAATTGGGAGATGCTATATTGGATGGCGACCACGAGGAAATCAAGAAAGAAATTGGAGATATCCTTCTTCACATGGTTTTTTATTCGAAAATAGGTTCGGAAAAAAATCAATTCGATATCGCCGATGCGCTCAACAGCATTTGCGACAAGTTGATTTCACGACATCCGCATATATACGGCGATGTAAAGGTGCAAGACGAGGAAGAGGTAAAGGCGAATTGGGAAAAATTAAAGCTTAAAGAAGGTAAGAAAAGTGTATTAGAAGGCGTGCCCAAATCGCTGCCGGCGATGGTCAAGGCACAACGCATTCAGGACAAAGCCAGGGGCGTTGGTTTTGATTGGGATAATTCAGACCAAGTGTGGGAAAAAGTGCTCGAAGAATTGGAAGAATTCAAACAAGAATCAGATAGAAATAGTGACAAGATGGAGGAGGAATTTGGCGATCTTTTGTTTTCTATGATCAATTTTGCGCGCTTCAAGGGCCTAAACCCAGAGGATGCATTGGAAAGAACAAATAAAAAGTTTATTTTTAGGTTCCAATATCTCGAAACCAAGAGTGCTGCAGATGGAAAAAATCTATCTGATATGTCACTCGAGGAGATGGATAAGTATTGGAACGAAGCAAAGCTCTTGAAATCATAATGCTCATATTTTTACTTAAATAATCACAACATGCCCACGACAAAGCAAAGCAATCTATCCCTCAAGCTCTCTATCCTTGGCGGTAAATTAGAAGACAGCTATGAAGTCACTTACAATTTTCCCAAAGACCCCTTAAATACCCTCATAATCAACCGCTCTATTAAGGGAAATTTCATGCAAGAAATTCAAACGTATGAGGTTCCGCTTGAGGAAAAAGACCGCGCAAAAGTGACCAAGTTTTTTTTAGATGCATTCTCAAATTTTCAGTTGAATGAAAAGAAAAATCAAATCATGGATGGGATTTCTATCAGCCTCTACATTGGTGGACAATCCAATTCCGTGAGCGTGAAGTATTATGATCTCTCATCGCTTTCAGAAGCGGGGGAAGATATTGAGAAGTTGATGAAGTTTGTAATGAACCGCATTGCAGATCGTATTGAAAAAGTGGCTTAACCTTTTTTCATTTATAAAAAAAAGAAATCCCCGATGAGCAGTCATCGGGGATTTTTATTTACTGAATCATCTCAATGTATTCCGCTTCGCCTATGATCTTTACTCCCAAATCTTCTGCTTTTTTACGTTTTGAAGGCCCCATGTCGTCACCAGCCAGCACATAAGAGGTTTTTGAAGAAATACTTCCGCTTACCTTGCCACCGTTGGCTTCAATACTTTCTTTAATGCCATCGCGACTGAAATTAGTGAATACACCGCTTACCACGAAAGTCAAGCCCTTTAATTTTTCTGAAGCAGCAGTTGATTCGGTTACTTGGCTTTCAAATTGCAATCCCGCCTCTCTTAATCGCCGAACGATTGTTCGGTTTTTTTCTTCAGAAAAATAATAGAGGATACTATCAGCAATTTTTTCTCCTACCTCATCCGCTTCCAACAAGGCTTCTCGCGAAGCGTTTTGTAATGCATCAATGTTTTTGAAATGCTTCACTAGTTTTTTCGCCACGGTTTCGCCCACAAAGCGAATTCCAAGGGCAAAGAGCACTCTTTCAAAAGGCACGCTTTTGCTTGTCTCCAAACCTTCAATGAGATTCTTGACACTCTTTTCCTGAAACGAGCGTTTTTTCACTTCTCCGCTTTCTTCATCACCAACAGAAAATTCTAATCCGAGCAATTGTTCGAACTTTAAATCATAAATATCCGCAATGTCCTTTACAAGACCTTTGTCATAAAGCCCGGCCACGGTCTCGCTTCCGAGTCCTTCGATATTCATGGCTTTTCTCGAAATGAAATGTTCCATTTTGCCTTTAATCTGCGGCGGACAGCCAATTTCATTCGGACAATAGTGCAATGCTTCGCCTTCTTCACGGATCAAGGCTGTTCCGCATTCTGGGCAGTTTTGAATATAACTCAGCGGTTCGGAATTGGAAGGTCTTTCTTCCAACACGACACCGGTAATTTTTGGAATGATTTCTCCGCCTTTTTCAACCAAGACCAAATCACCTTCACGAATATCCAATTTGGCTATCTGATCTGCGTTGTGCAATGAAGCTCGCTTTACAGTGGTTCCTGCGAGCACTACCGGTTGCAAATTAGCCACAGGTGTTATAGCGCCTGTTCTACCTACTTGATAAGTCACTTTATTGAGCCGCGTTCGTGCTGTTTCTGCTTTGAATTTGTAAGCAATCGCCCATCGTGGACTCTTAGCCGTCATTCCCAATTCATCCCAGAGTGATAGTTTATTCACTTTAATCACAATGCCATCAATTTCAAAAGGCAAGTCATGGCGATGCACATCCCAATAATTGATGAAGTCCATGATGCCGTCGATGCTGGTGGCTTTTTCAATAAGGCGTTGCTTTGATGATGGGACTTTAAAGCCCCATTCTGCGGCCTTTTCTACATTTTCGAAATGCGATGGCAGCACAAGATTTTCTCCTAGCACATAATAGAGATAACAATCGAGTTTTCTCTTTGCTACTTCCGCACTGTCTTGTTGTTTGAGCGTTCCAGCCGCGGTATTTCGTGGATTTGCGTAGAGTTCTTCGCCGTTTTTCGCTCGCTCCTCGTTGAGTTTATTAAATTCTTTTTTTGGTAAAAATATTTCACCTCGTATTTCAAAGGATGCTGGAAAGTCTCCAGTGAGATGAAGCGGAATGCTACGTATGGTGCGGATATTAGAAGACACATCTTCGCCCACACTTCCGTCGCCTCGGGTGATTCCCCTTACAAATTGCCCATTTTTATAATGCAATGCTATTGCGACACCATCATACTTGAGCTCCATCACATATTCGATTTCAGTATCTACTTCTTTGTGGATGCGTTCCTCCCAATCTGTGATATCTTCTTTGCTATAGGTATTTGAAAGGCTTAGCATCGGCCTGCTATGTGCCACCTTTTCAAATTTATCTGTGATATCTCCACCTACGCGTTTGGTAGGAGAGTTTGCTTCTGCGTAATCAGGATATTCCTTTTCGAGTTCTTCTAGCTCTTTTAGTAGAAAGTCAAATTCCATATCGGAAATGACAGGGGCGTTCAGAACGTAATAGCGGTGGTTGTGTTCGTTGAGCTGTTGCGTCAGCTCTTTGATGCGCTTGATTTGCGCGTCAGTAGGTGTCTTTAATGTCATGGTTCCAGAGGCTCTTAACAAGTTTGCCAAACTTAATACGAACTCTTAAGATTCCGACTGGTGCATTGTAAATTGACTGCACCTCTTCTGGGGCGTCTGGAACGAGCCTATATCCGACTCCACCTCCTACTGATATCCACCAAGTGAGATGATAGTAAGCTGTGGAACTAAATTCGAAAGCTCTCACGCGGCGATCAGGAAAAGATTGAGGTTTTAAACCTCCTGCAATGATATAATCTCCTGTAATGCGGCCGCGCCCTGCATGAGCTGTAAGGGATAATTCCCATTTCGGATTAAAAAACATGACCCTTTCGTAGAAAATTGAGGAGTAACGGATATTCAATGTAGCTCTTGTAATATCTGGATTAACCTCTTCTAAAGATCGCACTACAACGCCATCATCGAGGTTATAAAATCCAAACCCAAAACGGTGCACTCTTCGATATTCCATTCCAAGGCGAAGGCCCCCCAGTCGAGCTACTGTTCCAGATACGAGTGTGGTGCGGGCGTCTAGCACAAAATCGAATTTCCATTTTTTAAAGTTGTTTTCTAATGGCTTATAACCCGAGATGATCCAAACGGTATCTCTATAGGTATTTTCTTTTTTTGGTGAAAAAATGGGATGTTCGCCAATCGCGCTAAACTGTGCAGTCGCGTTGATGAGACAAAGGGATAGGAGTATGGAAACAACAATTTTCAAGCGGTGCAAAAGTAGTCCTTAGAATGTTAAGGGCTACTTATATTCTCGTGTAACGGCATTTTTTCACCACCTTTGTGAAAATTTATAAGATTTGACATTTAGAGATTTAGACTTATCGGCTGAATTGCTTGAAGGTATTGAGAGCATGAATTTTACCAAGCCGACGCCAATTCAGGCGGAAAGCATTCCACAGATATTACAAGGAAAGGATGTAATTGGAATCGCCCAAACGGGCACAGGAAAAACAGCAGCGTTTGTATTGCCGGTCATTGATAACATCATTAAAACACGCGATAAGCATACCGGCACGAGGGCTTTGATCATTGTACCCACTAGAGAACTGGCTTTGCAAATTGATCAGGCCGTGGAGGCTTATTCATATTTCACGGGAGTAAGCAGCGTGGCTATTTATGGTGGTGGTGATGGTAATGATTTTAACAATGAAAAGCGCGCCATCACAAGCGGCGTCGAAATCATAGTTGCCACACCAGGGCGCTTGATTAGCCACATGAATGTGGGTTATGTAGACTTTTCAAAGTTGGATTTTTTCATTCTCGATGAAGCAGATCGCATGCTCGACATGGGTTTTGCTCCGGACTTAAATCGCATTATACGCACGCTCAATCCAAACCGTCAGAGCCTATTATTTAGTGCAACGATGCCCGACACAGTTTTTCGTTTGGCAAAGTCTATTCTCAAGGATCCTATTACTGTAAACATCGCTTTGAGCAAGCCATCCGCGGGAATCAAGCAAGCGGCCATTGTGGTCCATGATCATCAAAAACCTAAGGTTATTGAATGGTTGTTGAATGAGAGAAAAGTCATTAGCACGATCATATTTAGCAGCACCAAACAGAATGTGCAAAATGTTTATTCTGTTTTAAAGAAGAATGGCCTCAACGTAGGCATGATTAGCAGTGATCTCGAGCAGCAAGAGCGCGAGAAGGTAATGCTGGACTTTCGAGCTAAAAGAATTCTCGTTTTGGTGGCCACTGATGTGGTGAGCCGAGGAATCGACATCGATATCATTGACTGCGTAGTCAACTACGATGTGCCTGGTGATGCAGAAGATTATGTGCACAGAATTGGTCGCACAGCCCGTGCAGAGCGCAAAGGCGAGGCATTCACGCTTATTGGTAACAGCGAACACGGGAAGTTTGGAAGAATTGAAACCCTCATTGGTCAAGAGGTAGAAAAAGTGGCTATTCCTTCAGAATTTGGTGAAGTGCCCGTGTATCAGCCGATTGGTGCGCGTGAACCTCGTCGCGGTGGCGGCGGTGGTGGTGGGGGGGGTGGTGGAAAGAAGCCATTTCACAGACCCAAGCCGAAAGGTCAGAGGTCTGGAGGTGGGCACAGAAAGTAGCCAAGTCATTAATTTTGTTTATCTTAGTGGTTTAGATTAAGTAAACCAAGACCAATGCTAAGATATGCTTGCCTGCTCGCGGGCTTACTCTGTGTATTATTTTCTTCTATAAATGCTCAAAATACCTGCGCGACAGCAGATCCTTTTTGTTCGAATGGAGGGGTAACTTATCCTGCTGGTACCAACTTGCCCGCTGCACCCGCTGGTCCAAATTATGGTTGTCTATTTACCTCGCCAAATCCAGCTTGGTATGCGCTCAATATCGCTAATTCCGGTCCTATCACAATCACTTTAAGCAATTCTGGCAATTTTGATATCGACTTTATCATTTGGGGACCATTTGCAGATGAAGGTTCCATGTGCACTCAAATTTTTGCAGGAGCGCCCATTGTAGATTGCTCGTACTCCGCTGTTTCTACAGAAATCGTAGATATTCCCAATGCTGTTTCTGGTCAATGGTATATGCTGATGATTACCAATTTTAGCAATCAAGTCACTAATATTACTGCTAATCAAACGGGTGGAACTGGAAGTACCAACTGCTCTATTCTGTGCAGTATCAATTCCATCACAGCCACAGCCAGCGCTTGTGATCCTCTAGATGATTCATTTGATTTGACAGGTAATATCAGTGTATTCGCACCTCCTACTTCCGGATTTTTGACCATCACCGAAAGTTGCGGCGGAAATTCCATTGTTCTTCCAGCACCCTTTAATACCAATATTGCTTACACTTTTCCCAATCTAACTTCCAGCGGAAGTCCATGCACTGTGACCGCAACATTTAGCGCGGATCCTACTTGCACCGCGACTGCAAATTTCAACTCACCACAACCATGTTTTGTACCCGACTGCACTTTTTTGTCCCATACAGCTAATGTCACCGGTTGTGATCCAAATACCATTACCTATGATGTGAGCGGCACGATTAGTTTTGACTTTCCGCCAGCTACAGGGACACTCACAGTTGAAATGTGCAGTGGTGAAACGCAAACATTCAATGCTCCTTTCGTTTCACCAATAGCTTATTCCTTTTCTGGTTTGGAGCCTAATAATAGTGCTTGTTCTATCACGGCATCATTTTCAGACGAACCTGCCTGCACTTATTCCTTCGATATTCAGGAGCCTTTTCCTTGCTCTTGTCCAGCCGCTATTGGGACGTTTGGGGCAAGTGGTGGAACGAATAATTTCTTTTGTAGCGGAGAAACATTGACCATAAGTTCTAATGGAAACTTCGTTGCTCCAGTAAATGTGAGCGATCCAGGAATCGCCTACGATCCTGCGATTGGTTATTTTATCTATACGTGTCAGCCCACCGTTTTTGTAGGCGATATCACCGCTGATCCTTGTTTTGTTGGTTTATGGACCACTGGCAATGTGGCAAGTGCAGTAAATGATGGCAACTTTTTCAATCAATTTCCTGGAGCTAATTTTCAGGATGGGGAATTTTATGTTCTTCCTGTTACACTCTACAATCAAGCCTTGGGTGAGATTTCTGTGACCAATTGGGTTGGTGATTGTTTTGATGTGGGCACCCCAATGATGTTTACCTTCCTTGAATCATTGACTGTAACAGACGTTGAAAATTGTCAGGAGGGAAAAGTTATCATTTCTCCTGTGGGTGGGGGACCTGCTTCGGGGTCTGGAACGTACACCATCAGCAATGTTCAACCTAATGGTTTATCATTAAATGCTACATCTATCAACAATGGCGGTAGTTTTCAATTATCGGGATTGGTGGATGGAATGAATTATTCTTACACAGTGACAGATAATTTCGGTTGTAATGCCACTGGCGCAGGTGGACCTTTCGTAGGACCTATTGTTCCTACTTTGACGCCTATACCGAATGTTTGTTCGGGTGACGCTTCTATTGTTTTACAAGCCACACCAGCAGGTGGAACTTGGATAGGACCTGGAGTTTCTGCAGGTGGCAGTTTCTCGCCTTCTAACGCTGGTCCTGGCGATCATACATTGACATATACTCCCGCTGGATGTGCGGTATCAGAGTCAATGGACGTTACAGTGGTGTATCAGCCAAATGCCACCATAACTTCTATCAACTCTCTTTGTATAGATGATAGTCCTGTCACTTTATCTGCTGTGGATAATGGTGGAGTATGGACTGGTACGGGTATTACAAGTGCCATTAATGGCGTTTTCAATCCCGTTTTCGCAGGAATAGGAACGCATTCAGTCACGTATACGATCAATGGATTTTGTTCTGATGTATCCACTATTAATATTACTGTGCATGGTTTGCCCGAAGCGAGTTTTGAGTCTAGTGTCACTGAAGGTTGTACTCCTCTCAACGTCAACTTAAGTTATACAGGAAGTTCAAATCTCTTATCGTGTACTTGGGAAATTAATGAAGCTTTGGCGGGTAGTTCTTGCGGCAATTTTCAAACGGTATTGGATCAGCCGGGTTGTTACGATGTTCGATACAGTGTGATCGATGTGAACGGATGTCAGAGTAGTGAAGAAATTGATAATCTGATATGTGCCACAGCGAGTCCGACGTCTTTGTGGCAGTATGATTTGAACGGAGCCAACGTGCTGAATCCGACGGTTTCATTTACCAATTTTTCGAGCAATGCGACAGTATATGAATGGAACTTTGCGAATCAATCGCTAAGCAATGAATTGAATCCTGTCTTTACTTTTGATATCGTTCAAGGATCGAGTGTACAGGTGTGTCTGAGAGCATTGAATGACTTAGGATGCATTGATACAGAGTGTCAGGATATCGTGATACCAGAAGTCTTTTTCTTTTATGTTCCCAATACATTTACTCCGAATAATGATGGCTATAACGATGTATTCAAACCAAGCTTGAACGGAGTGATGGAAGGAGGTGTTTTTGAGTATGAATTTCAAGTATTGAATAAATGGGGGGAGAGTGTATTCTACTCTACAGATCCTGAGGATGTTTGGGTGGGAGATGTGAATGGAGGAGAATATTATTTACCGGATGGACTTTATTATTGGCGCGCCAAAATCCGTCCCGTAGTCACAGACGCACCAAGAGAATATGAAGGGCATTTGTTTATACTGAGGTGAGGATTCGCAATTCTGAATTCTGAATTCGGAATTGTGAATTCTATTTCCCAAGTACGAATTTCTTTGCGAAGTTGCGAAAAGTGGGGGATATGTAGGGGAGTATGGTGCGGATGGTCTCATGAAATTCTTCCTTCAGTTCTGGATATGTCTTACATATTTCTACCATTACCTTCATGGCATTATAACGTACACTCACATCTTGTTGATTGCTACGAATAAATTCAAGCAAGGTATCACTGAGCAATCCCAAGTTTTCTGCATGAATAAAATCGGAAAGCCAAATTCCTTTTATCAATTCGCGCTTGGTGCCCATTGTTTCAATTGTTGGCAACAGCGTTATATATTCTTCGACAAATGGATTTAGCACTCCAGGGTGTAATTCTGCCGCCGTAGAAAGAATCCAAGAGGCTTTCATATTTGTTGTGCCCTCAGTTTTGAGCATTTTCACTAAAGACAAAGCAAAGCCAGGTTCGTTTAAAATCCGATCCGCATAGCTCTGCGCTTCTTTTTTTGATATGCCTTTTCTAAATTCCAAATTTTAAATTCTGAATTCTGAATTCTGAATTCTGAATTGTGAATTCCGAATTCCGAATTGTGAATTCTATTGGGTCGCTTTCTTGGTTGTTTTCATCTGAATGATATCCACTAGGAAAGCAAAAGCCATTGAGAAGTAGATGTATCCTTTTGGAATCTCGAAATGGAATCCTTCTGCGATAAGGGATACACCTATAAGCATCAGGAAGCACAAAGCGAGAATTTTGAATGATGGATGTTTTCGGATGAATTCGCTGATAGGTTTCGAAGCCATCAGCATGATAATAACAGTTACAATTACCGCCGTGTACATTACCCAAAGTTCATCCACCATACCCACAGCAGTGATGATGCTGTCAATGGAGAATACCAAATCAAGAATGATAACCTCGGTGAGCAATTTGCTAAATTTACCAGACTTTACTTGTTCTGGACCATCAGCGTTGGCGGCTTCGGTTTTGTGATAGATTTCTTTTGTCGCCTTGTATATAAGGAACAAACCACCGATGATGAGAATTAGCCCTTTACCTGTAAAATCAATTTGAGTAACGGTGAAAAGCGTTTGATCGAGTTTCAAGATCCATGAGATGAATGCGAGGAGAATCAACCTCATGACCATAGCAAGACCTATTCCCCAGTAACGAAGTTTGTTTCGATCTTGTTCGGGCAGCTTGTCAGCTAGAATAGAAATGAATATAATGTTATCCACACCGAGGATTACTTCCAGGGCGATGAGAGAAATTAGAGGTACAATAGCATCCATGGGGCAAATATAACAAGAACTAGAACGAGGAAATTGGAGTTTGGAAATTGGAGTTTGGAAATTGGAAATTGGAGTTTGGAAATTGGAATTCCCATGTTCCTTGTTCCTTGTTCCTAAAATCCCTTGTTCCTTGTTCTTTTTTTCCCTATCTTCGATTTCAAAGCATCTTGTCGATAGAGAAAGGAGTTTTCGGGGATGCTGTAAGAAGCGACTTAAATTTTGGAAGGAGGGACTAACGTGGTAGGAATTATTGGAAGAATGGTTGAGAAATATAAATTTTTATTACTGCTGGTGATAGTTGGTTGCTCAAAACAAGGGCATTTGACTAATTTTAATCGAAGTTCATCTTATTTTAACGAAGATGTGAATTTCATTATTGGTGATTCTCTTCTAAGAAAGTACTGTAATGATAATTATGGACTTTATGGTTATAATTGTGATAGCATAGTAGATATTCGTTGTTTTAACGACAAGTCGACAAAGCAAGTCAATGATGAAGCTGAAGATGGTAGGTCATATTTGATTTCCTTTTTTTTAGATTATGACTATCAAGTTGTAAACGTGTTCAATTATCGATTTCAGAATGATTCGGTCCTTGTTTTTCGAAATATGGCGAGTATTGGAACTGAATTTAATTTTGTTTTATTAACTTCTAGAAGGTATATAATGGAGTAGAAATATTATTACTGTTAAAGGCATTTATAGATTCTTTTTGAAAGGATAATATAGGGAAAAATGGTCAAGGGAATAAGCAATAACGTCATCATTTGCTGGAGCATTACCATGTGCATGGGATGTTCTGGTGTAAAGATGGGTGTGAGGCAAAAGGTGTATCAAGGTTTGACGATTTATGCGACCGATTGGAAGAAGCACACATTCCGGCCACTAACCTTTTCTGCAATGCACTCAGAACAAAATTTTTGTTTTTTCGATATTTTAGAGGCCACAGGAAGATTGGAACTTATAGAGGCCGTGAGTTTTCCGAAGGAGTGGTATTCTTTGAAAGATTAAAAATGGCAGCAGAATAAGTATATGTTTCCTGTTAGATTTAAACTACTTTTTTGAAGCGTGTTTTTAAGATATTTGATTGTTGTAAAGCGCTAATAGTGGACTTGGAAAGGAAATTTAAGAAAAGGCAAAAGTAAGCCCTGAAAACCAGAAGAATGATGACTCACTTGAAGATAACGTATATTAATAGATTTAAGGTTTTAACTGTATTTGTTTTACTCACAAGCTGTTCGCAAAATAAACAATTATTCAGCCTCAAAGGGCCCGAGAAAGGGATCTATCTAGAAATGCTAAATGAAACCGTCCCAGGTTCTAGAAAAGAATCATGCCTTTGTAATTCATACTTTGAGCAAACAGTGCGTGTTTTCAAGAAAATTGATGAACACACCATGCGGTCGAGAGACTATTATAATCAAAATTTTTATGCTCTTGGAGAAGTAATAAACGGGAGAAAGGTAGGCGTTTGGAAAATTTATTGCGAGGATGTTAAAGTACTCGAAGAGTTTTGGATTGAGGGAAATTTGGTTTGGATTAAAAAATTTGACTCTGAAGGTGGAATAATAGAAACAATTCACTTGGGAATAGAAGCTGAAAATTTTTAAAAGAATTATATTGAAGTACTAAGGGATGGCGCAATGTCGCGCAGAGAGGGTAGTTCGCAATTCGCAATGACTAATTCGCAATAACCAATTCGCAATTCGCAATTCAGAATTCAGAATCCCTTGTTCTCGTTCTTTTTTTCTTATCTTCGAATTGTATGCATACTATCTATAGAGCAACGATGGGCTGGTTAGGTGACCACATTTGCAAACGCTTTTGTATAAGTGCTGTTTTGATTTACTTGTATGAAATGAGAAAATTAGTAGTACTGCTATTGCTTAGTTCTTGCAGTTTAGAGAACGAAGATAAACGGCAATATTATACTCGAAGAGAGATTACTAGAGATACACTGCAATGTAGAGGTCATTCATTGATTTTTCCAAGACTTGCGACAGATACCATAGTGCTGAGTAGTTCAGAGTTAGATTACTCGCGACTTAGTTATAAAAGGGGAGATGCGATTGATTCACTTTCAAGTTATTCATTGACTTACGGAAAATGTCCGTATGAAAATCAAGAGGATTGTCTATCAGGTTTTGATTGTCAAGTGGTGTATAGCCCCCTTTATCCTTTTGATTCCATAAGTGTGAATGAAAAAATATTACTTAAAGAAGATATTATTTTACTTCGATGTAACGAACATTATTTTCTTTGAATCTTCTTAGATGGTAGTAGGTATTTCAAAGTTGAATCTAGGGGAAGTAGAGATGTGGTTGATTTTTACCTGACTATGTCAGAGGAATTGCAGGAAATATAGGTGTATTTCAAGAACTAATTTAAGGGTGAAATAAAAAATAGGAAGAAAGATGAAATTCTTAAATGGAGTTAATTATGAAGCAATAAATCGTTTAGAAAAAATGAAAATTAAAATATTCTTGTTATTACTTTCTTCTTTTATTTTCGTCAGTCTAATGGTTAAACGCGAAAGTCAAGATGTTACAAGGGTAACAGCAACTTTTTATAGTATTCCTCTTACAATGAATAAAGTTGATGCTGATTTATTGGAGAATTGTAATGAATGTCGCATGAAGTATATAATTCTTGATGACTTTCCAGGAATTGAAAATTTTTATAGGGATATCCTACTGCTTGAAAGGGACTCGACTCTAACCAACATGACATGGGATGAATTCTATGGAGATGTAGTTATAATTACTGAAATAAAAGGTGAAAGGCGAGTTCTACAATTGGATTCGAAAAAATTTGTATATTATTTTAAGGGACAATTTTTTCAACTCGACGAGACAAATAGAAGCGCAATTCAATCGTTATTTTGTCTTTTTTAATTTAAAGTAGTCAAGAATGATTATAACTACTCTGGGTCTAACCATATAGAAAAAAATCAAGTCTTTCAAGAGATCGAAGTCGCCAACTTTTTTTACCGCAGAGGCGCGGAGGGCGCAGAGTAGCGCAGAGAGGGTAGTTCGCAATTCGCAATAACCAATTCGCAATCCGTAATTCGCAATCCGTAATTCACAACTCCAAACTCCAAATTCCAAACTCCCAATTCCAAACTCCAAATTCCAATTTCCAATTTCCAAACTCCAATTTCCTCATTCCCGTTCCCTTACTTCGGTTTGCAATGATGAATGATAAAGTCCAATTTGTCCGATTCCTCTTGTGTTCGGTCGAAGAAGGTCTGTCCTCCGGAGTGTCCAGCATCTTCTTGTACTCTCAGTAGTATGGGATTGGGACCGCCATTGGCTTCTTGAAGCGCCGCTGCAAATTTGTATGAGTGAAAGGGTGGCACGCGGTCGTCAAACTCCGAGGTCATAATAAGCATGGCTGGATATTGAACTCCCTTTTTTATGTTGTGATAGGGCGAATATTTTTTTAAAGATGCGAATCCTTCCGGGGTAGAAATGTCACCATACTCGTCCGCGTGAAATACGCCAACTGTAAATAAATGAAAGCGGAGCATATCAAAGGCACCAACAACGGGCACTACTACTTTGAACAACTCGGGCCTCTTTATCATTGCTGCCGCTACTACCAATCCACCATTGGAGCCACCTGTTATGGCTAAATTATTAGATGTCGTAATGCCTTGTTGGATGAGGTATTCTGCGGCGCTTATAAAGTCGTCAAATGACCTTTCTTTGTTGAGCCCGCGCCCTGCATCAGCCCATTCCTGGCCGCCTTCTCCGCCTCCTCGAATGTGGGCGTATGCCCAAACTCCACCCTCACGTAAAAATGCAATCATCGTTGGGTCGAAATCAGGAGAATGTATCATGCCGAAACCTCCATAAGCTTCTAAAAGACACATGGATGGCTTATCCAGCTGGTTGTCTTTATGAAATACCATCGTGATCGGAATCTTTGTTCCATCCGAGGCTGTACATTCCGTCAAGCGCATCATATATTCTGATGCATCAAAGGTCAGTAGCGTCCTTCCGAACGGTTCAGTATAAAATGTATTCAGATCAATGGTGTAAACTGTCGCTGGAACAACATAGCTTTTGAAAGAAAAAATGGCTTCGGCTTTTGATGGATCACCAGAAAATTTTCGCAAGGCAGAACCAAGCGGTATTGGGATGGTGTGCCTAAGATTACCTTGTTTATCAAAAAAAGAAAGGGTTTGTTGTGCAAAAGACTGATGCAAGGTCACCAATAAATTATTGGCATTCCATACTCCCATAAGTTCCGCGCCTTCTATTTCAGGTACCACCACTTCCCATTTGCGAGGAGAACTCAAATTGGTTCTCACCACCATCCCATTCGGTGCTTTCGATTTTGTATAAAGAAAAAAAGTGGAACTATCATTTGCAACAATGGATGTTTGATCCTCGGGTTTGAGGCGGGTAATAAATGGAAGAAATGCTGTGTCTCCGGCTAGTATATCTCGGTAATAGTAATTGGAAGTGCCGTTGGATGATGATATGTCGTGTAGGATGACAAAACGCTCGTCTTCGGTGGTAATTACATCCACATTTGAGGACTTGTCTTTACCTCTGTTGATCACGAGTTTATCATCCGCCTGGACAGTGCCGAGTTTATGATAATATATCTCCCGACCTACCGTGGCAGCACTGAAACCATTATTGGGATATTTAGCATAGTAAAAACCATCCCCTTTCCAATGAATGTCTGAAAGCTTGATGTTGAACAAATGATCATTCAGAGTGACTTCTGATCGTAAATTGATTATTTTAATTTCACACCAATCCATTCCGTTTCTACTAAACATATATGCGAGATACTCTCCAGACTTATCTACAGACCAAGCTTTGATTCGCACGTTGTCTTTAGATGATATCGCTGCAGGGTCTATGAGTAAGGACATTTGCCTATTTTTCTTTGAGGTATAAAAGAGGGCTGGTGTCATCACATCACTATAGGATGCCAATTCAAAATAATACCCTCCGTCGTAGTAATAGTCATCAAAACTCGCCTTCCAAAATTCACGAATGGACGAATAACTCCCCACTTTGTGACAAGGCTTCAATTGCTGTTTGGTATATGCTGCTTGCTGCTCAAGCCAAAGCTTTAACTCAGGGTCTTTGAGGTTTTCCATCCACTGATAGTAATCATGGATGGGTTCGTTATGATGCACATCAATAACGTCTATTTTCTTTGCCAACGGAGGTGTCTGCGCTGTGATAAAAAGGCTTGTTAGAAAAAAAGAGAAAATTAAAATAATGTTTTTCATTGATTCAAAGAGTCAGTCTATAACATGTCAAAATTAGGATTTTTTTTGGAAAAAAAAAGCCCCGTTTCATAATTGAATCGGGGCTTTTTGTAAAAAATACAATAAGTCTATTTTACTGGTGCGAGTGTGCTGTAATTTTTGCTATAGTATAGCATTTGCTCAGCAAACTTATCCATGTATGTCACCTTTACATCGGTGATTTTTCCGCTGGCATCCATCACTGGTTCCAATACTGGATTCATAAATCCTGCATAGGGTGGGATGTTGAGTTTGTTACCGCGGTCGAGCACTTCTTGATGGAGTTTAGGATCTACTTTTTTACCGTAGCCATCCGCAAGGGCTTTCGCAGCAGCGTAGTCACCTTGGCTTGTGATGCGTTGTACTTCTTTGAGTAATTCGCCCACCAATACACGCATCTTATCGTAATCGCGAATGTCGATGAAGGTCTTTCCGTCGCGAACTACTTTTACGATAACGCTATCCTTTAAGCCTTTTTCATAAATCCAGTTGCTTACCCAAGCGCGGTTGCGCATGTGGGCTTCTTCGAGTTCTTCACCCACCTTGAGGCGGCGAAGCTGAGTAAGCATCGCGTTGCGGAGATAGCCATCATATTCTGCTTTACCGACTTCCAAACTTTCCATCAAGCCCATATCTACAAGCTTTTGGTCCATGATGTAATAAAGCGCTACGAGGTCTGCACGTCCTTCTTCAATCGTGCTTGCAAACTCTTTCAATGTTTGTGAGCTTGGAGCCTTTCCTTCTTCCAATTGACCACTTGCGTGTCCGATTACTTCGTGCATTGCTGTGTGCAGTTTACCTGCGATATCGCCATATTTCTTTGCTCTTTCAATTTCTTCTGCATCGTGAGCAAACTCATTGAGCGTTCCCGATCCAGCAGCTTTGCTGTAGGCGTCTTCTATATTGCCGAGCGATACCGACTTCGAACCATGCACGGTACGAATCCACTGTGCGTTTGGCAAGTTTACTCCGATTGGAGTAGATGGCGAAGCGTCACCAGATTCACCAGCCACGTTTACCACTCTATAAGTGATTCCTTTTACTTCTTTCTTTTTGTGCTGTGGCATGATCGGAGAATTGTCTTCAAAATATTGCGCATTCTCCATCATTACTTTCATGCGATCTGATGCTTCAAAGTCGTTGATTTGAACGATACTTTCATAAGATCCTCTATTGCCAAGGGGATCATTATAAACCTCAACGAAGCCGTGGATGAAGTCGATATCGCCTTTTGTAGCGCCCACCCATTGGATGTTGAAATCATCCCATGCACGCAAGTCACCCGTGCGATAAAAATCCATGAGCTTGCGAATAGCTACCGCTTGTTGATCATTTTCTGCTACTTTCTCTGCTTTTTCCAACCAGAAAACAACCTTTTCTAATGCGGCTCCGTAGAGTCCACCAATCTTATAGACTTCCTCTACGAGCTTGCCATCTTTTTTTACCAACTTAGCATTGATACCATAAGATAGAGGCGAACGATCATTCGGTTTTGCTAACGATGCATAATATGCTTGCGCTTCTTTGGTCGTCACTCCTTCGCCATACATATTCACGGCGCTGTTTTCCACCAAGCCTTTTGAAGCATCCTTTTCAACTTTTCTCGGAGCAATCTTCGGATCAAAAATCACCTTCTTTATTTCATCGCTACATTCTGTAGAAGTAGCTGTGAGCAATTGGTCGAAATATGCTGCTGTAAACTTGGGTTGATGCTTGAGGTTGCTGTAATGATGGTGGATACCGTTGCTCATCCAAACTTGCTTGAGGTAGGTTTCAAAAGACAACCAGTCAGCAGCGTTCTTATCGCCGTTGTATGTGGTGTAGATTTTTTCAAGAATTGAACGAATCTCGAGATTGTGTTTGTAGTTCTGATCCCACATCATGTCGCGACCGGCCAAACCGGCTTGGGTCAAATAATAAACGAGCTCTTTTTGTTGGAGCGACAAACGGTCCCAGCAAGGGATGCGGTACTTTAAAATTCGGATGTCTTCAAAGCGTTCAGCCTCGTAATTAAACGTTGAATCATTGTCAACGCAAGCGGCAGGGGTTGCTGGCTTCGATTCGGCCTGCTTTTGCTCCGAAGAGCCACACGCAGCCATCAATGCCATTCCTCCTACCAAGAAATAATGAGTAAGTTTCATGATTGAGTAAAAATTGGTTTGCTTGAGGTGCGAATGTAGTATGAACTGCGAAAAGATGTTTTTTTTACGAAAAATTGAAGTTATTAACAATCGTCAGTTACCTTTGTGCTCTACATTTGATTTAATTTTTCAATTTTGATGTTAACAGAAGTTACCTCCGGTGTACGTATCAGTGTGATTCCTCGATTTGAACCAGGCATTAGCAACCCTATGTTGGATAGCTATGTTTTTTCATATAAAATTATCATTGAAAACCAGAACGATTACCCTGTTCAGTTGCTTCGTCGCCATTGGTATATCTTTGATTCTGTAGCCATCAAAAGAGAAGTCGAAGGTCCGGGAGTAGTGGGCGAAATGCCTGTTATTCATCCTGGTGAATTTTACAGTTATGAGAGTGCTTGCGACTTGCGTTCGCTCCGCGGCACCATGCAAGGTTTCTACAACATGCAAAAGTTAGGCGATTCAGAGACCTTCCATGTTCGTATCCCAAAATTCAAATTGGAAGTTCCTTACGGAATGAATTAATCCATGAAGTTTACCGCTCATTTTATTGGTGTTGTTTTATTAGTAGTCTGCGGATGTGCGCCAAGCACAAAGACTGCGGATGAAATAAAGACATCAAAAAAGATTCGCGGGGTTAGTTTCGTGGGAAGTCCTGAGCGTGTTGATATCACCGCGTTTGCCGATTTGTATAATAATAGAGTGAATTATACATCCCTGATGCCATTTGCATTTGCTGAAAATGGGGGAGGGGAATTGGTATGGCCTATAGAGGGGCAGTGGTGGGGCGAAACAGAGGAGGGCATCCAAGTGTGTATCGATTTGGCCAAGGAGAAGCGCATTCAAAGTATGATCAAGCCACAGATTTGGTTGAGAGGAGGAGAGTTTGTTGGAAAGCTTGATCAACCCAATGATAGCGCGTGGGTGGCATTCGAAAAAGGTTATACCGAATTCATTTTGACATTTGCTAAACTCAGCGAAAAAAACCGACTTCCACTTTTCTGCATAGGCACCGAGGTAGATCAATGGGTGCGCAAGCGCCCTGAATATTGGAGAGAATTGATTCGTAAGGTGCGCGAAGTTTATAAAGGAGATCTTACGTATGCGGCCAATTGGGGCAGCGAACGTTCGCTGTCTATTTGGAAAGACCTCAATTACATCGGTGTCGATATGTATGCTCCCGTTTCCAATGAGCAGACGCCGTCGATGGATACTTTGAATGTGAGTTGGAAAAAATGGAAGGCTTATTTTAAAAATGTCTCCGATTCGATTGGAAAAGAAATTATCTTCACCGAATGGGGCTATCGCAGCGATGATTACTGTGGTCGAACACCTTGGAGCGATCAGTTGGAAGGGAAAGTAAATTTAGAAGCGCAAGCCAATTGCTACAAAGCGCTGATTGAAAATTGCTATCCTGAGCCTTGGTTTATGGGGGGATTTGTTTGGAAATGGTTTCCTGATTTGAGACAAGCTCAAATGGAAGGTGATCATTTCACACCTCAGTTCAAGCCTGCTGCGAAAGAGCTTCAGCGCATAGGGAAGTAAAAATATCTTTTATGAAAAAAAATCTAACAGCTATTGCGATAGCGGTGCTTTCTTTGAGTGGCTATTCGCAATCTTATACGTCATTTTTTACAGGGAATGCCACGGACTTGGTCACACAGCCTCTTGGTGGAGTGTGTCTAATGGGCGGCGCTGGCGAGAGCGATGAAGCGATGATTTGGTTTTTGGAGCGCGCTGCTGGCGGTGATGTCGTTGTGTTGCGCGCCACAGGAAGCGACGGCTACAATGACTACATGTATTCAGATTTAGGGGTAAATGTGAATAGTGTTGAAACGATTCGTTTCAATTCCATCGCTGCGTCATCAGAACAATATATCATTGATAAAATTAATCAAGCAGAAGCCTTGTGGTTTGCTGGTGGCGACCAATGGGATTATATCACTTATTGGAGAAACAACGCCATCGGAGAGGCGATTAATAATGCGGTGAACGTGCGCAATGCGGTGATTGGTGGTCTTTCTGCGGGAATGGCCATTCAAGGCGATTATTATTTCTCTGCGCAAAATGGCACCATCACGAGCGAGGAGGCTATCGCCAATCCATACGCCGCCGATGCGACAGTGGATGGAACACCATTTTTAGAAAATGCTTCTTTGTTAAATACCATTACAGACACACATTTTGATAACCCAGATAGAAGAGGAAGGCTTGCAGTTTTTCTTGGTAGAATGTTGGAAGATTTCGGCATCGAACCGCGTGCAATTGCGTGCGATGAATACACTGCCGTTTGCATCGATGAAAATGGTATCGCGCGCATTTTTGGCGAAGCCAATGAATTGGATTACGCGTATTTCGTTCAGCGCAATTGCGCGATAGAAAATAACGCTCCCGAGAATATTACGGCAGGACAAACATTTGAGTGGAATCAAGGCGGAGAAGCTCTCATTGTTTATCGCGTTCGTGGCAATGAGGCCGGCAATCGAACATTCGATCTCAATACGTGGACATCAGGAGTAGGTGGGGAGTGGTTCTATTGGAGCGTTAGCGGTGGGCAGTTTGTTCAAACTCCCATCACGCAAGTTCCGGATTGTTTAGTGAATATCAACGAGCAAACAGAGGAAAGCATTGTCATTTATCCTAACCCAGCAAGCGAATTCATTCAAGTAGAGGCAGAGGTAGAATCACTTTGGCTTTATAATATGCAAGGACAATTAGTACAATCTTCCAATCTAAACCGAATGAACGTTCGGGACCTACCTGCCGGCATTTACAACCTCCTCATCCGCACCAGAAATGGAAAAGAAGTTAGCAGGACGGTAAAAAAAAGTGACTAACAACTAACATCTAGATACTAGATACTAACGACTAGTGACTAGTGACTAACATCTAGTATCTAGTCACTAGTCACTAGTCACTAGTATCTTGTTCTCTCATGAAATAGGTTGACAGCTTATTTGTTGAAAAGTCTCTAAATTTAACGCGTTATGACAACAGAAGAACGTCGTCGGAGACAATTTACAGAGGACTTTAAGAAGTCTCAAGTTCAACTCATTGAAGCTGGC
>JBKCOM010000167.1:0-9963 GCA_046309775.1 Flavobacteriales bacterium | reverse complement strand
GCAGACATATCCTAATTTTTCTTCAAAAGAAATGGATTCAGTCGCGCGAACAAGCACAACAAAATGGAAATTGCTGACAATGCAACGAGGAAAAGATCAATAAATCTTGATGCGCTTATCGGTGCGGTAGCGATAAATGAGGCAAAACTCTGGACCTCCTGTAAATCCTGTAATATCTGAGATTCCGGGAAGCATGATGTCGTAGGTGACGCCTATCTCAAGTTTTCGTTCCCATTCAAAGCCGACCATAGGAATGATCATTCCTGTATTGCGCAGTCCACAACCAGCGTACACCGCCGACGAATTGTTTTCTTTTGTGTAACGTGAATCGCTGCCAAAACGGTATTCACCACGACCGAAGACCACCAGTTCCATGGCGCTGCGTTGACGCTGAAACAGCACGTCTAATCTTCCTGTAAAACGCTCGAAGTCTTTTTCAGCAAAACCAATAAATGAATGTCGAAGACCGAGACGATCGGTGCCATTTTGTAAAAACGTTTGTTCTTGTCCAAGATGCTTAAAGCCGTATCCTGCGCCCCAACGCAAGCGCTTCACGTAATAATCCGCACGGTAAAAAAGACCAGCGCCCAAGTCTATTCGAACACCTGATTGATCGCTGAATTGACGTTCCTTATTATCCAATGAAGGATCGTATTGATACCCGTTGTATTGCGCATCCCAAGAGAGATCGCTCATCTGAATGCTTCGTTGTACAATGCCTAATTGAAAGCCCGCTGAAAGAATACTAAAGCGATCAATCTTTACGGTATATGAACCTGAAGCAAGCGCCTGAAATGTCTTTAAATCTGCATTTCCGCCGCGATCGTCAATCACGACAATACCCGCGGCAAAGGGTATTTTGTTCGCCTTAAATTCTCCATTAAAACCATTCGTTTGAAAGCCATTTAAACCGGTGGTCCACTGTCTGCGATAATGAATGCCTGCTTTGATATCCTGCTCCATCGAACCCACACGTGCAGGATTGTACCAGTGACCTATTTGATAAAACTGACTAAAGGACGCGTCTTGTGAATCCGCAAAATGAGCGAAGCAAAAGAATAGCAGAACTAGTAAAAGCTTTGGTTTCCTCATGGCGGTTCAATGACCCAAATATAACGAAGATTTGCTGTGGTTTAGTTTGGGGAATTCCATGCATTATCGAATCATAATATTTATTACCTAAACTATTTAGAACTTGAAAGAATTTCCTATTTTCGTTGTACTTACTAAAACTTAATAACATGAAAAATCTATTTCTTGTATTTTTTATCTTCAGTAATCTTTCACTTTTCTGCCAATCATTTGCTCAATTTGATTCACCGTATGAGCAAATTTCGTTTAATATTAATCCAAACGAATGCTCTTTGGTACTCAAGAATCTCCAAGACTCATCTTTGCTTAACGGAGTTCCTTTTAGCCTAGAACGATTATCAAATTCAACATTTGTGGTTTATGCTCCACTAGATAGTGCGGCTAATTTATTTGGTAATAGCGCACTGTTGTATCCGAGCTTATTAGATGCTAATAACCAAACTTATTATATCACTAATGAAATCATTCTAAAATTTAAAAATAATGTTTCTGCGGCTAACATCGCTGAACTTGAGGTTTCATTTAATTTAACCGAGACAGAAACTTCAAATTATTTCAAGGTTTATCAATGTGATGATCCTATAACAATTAGTCAAGCCATCTATAACACCGGCCTAGTAAAGTATTGCGAACCAAATTTCTTTTTTCAATTGCAATTAGCCTCCCATATACCAAATGATCCCTATTTCGATCATCAGTTCTATTTATCCAATACCGGACAAGCATTAAACGATGGCTTGATAGGGGAGCCTCTTCAAGATATAAAAGCTACCGAGGCTTGGGCTTTAACCACAGGTCATAAGGGAATCAAAATTGCCATTGTGGATCAAGGAGGAATAGAAATAGGGCATCCGGATTTGCCTGAATACAAAATAGAACGGAATCCCATGTTCCTCAATACCTTGCCGTACCTACCAGGAACTCAGCTTAGCACCACGGCTCATGGACAAGCTTGCGCAGGCATCATCGGTGCTGAGATGGACAACAATGAGGGTATTACAGGAATTTGTCCAAGAGGAACATTGGTACCTCTTGGTATGGGTACGAATATGTTTGTTACTAAATCGTCTGATTTTGCCATGATTTTTTATTGGATAACTGATCCCAACGCCTCAGATCGTCCTAAAATAATGAGCTGTAGCTTTATCGCTCCGACTGGTAGTCCGTACGAGGATGCCGTCGCTTCAGGAATAGAATCTGGTGTTCTATTTTGCTTTGCTGCTGGCAATACTGCTCAACACAGCAATGGATGTGACGGTGCTACAAGTTATTCTGGTGTGCATGAATTTAGCAATGTCTTGATAGTAGCAGCCAGTACGGCACAGGGCAATGCTGCGGACTACTCTGGCTTTGGTACATGGGTAGATATTGCTGCACCATCAGCCAGTGATGTTGCATGTCTAGAATCGGTATGTGGTAATTTTCCTCCGTTGCCACAAGAACTTCCAAATATTTGGACGACTGATATTATGGGGCCACTTGGATTCAACTCCAACAGTTCAGGTGCTCAAAACGCTTGCCTTCCACCAGGAACAGAACAGGTTCCCACAGACAACAACAACTATACGGGTCGTTTCTATGGGACATCCGCTGCCACACCTCAAGTAGCAGCGGTGGCAGCGCTTATGAAGTCTGCCAATAGCTGTATCAGTATAACAGAAATCATTGATATCCTTAAAAACACAGCCGATCAAATAGGGGTTGATATTTCGGGCATTCCTTACAACTACAACCACGACCCCTTGAGACCTGGACACAGCGTAGAACTCGGATACGGGAGACTCGATGCTTTTGAAGCTGTATCAGAGGCTTTGGCGCTAGGAGGCTTCGATTTTGAAATAGAAATTCTAAATTACATTTGTGAAGAAGACGATAATGGAGCGATTTCCGTGCATTTCCCGAATGGAAATGCCAACGATTATGAGTTGTTTCTTGAATGGCCTGTATATGTTGGTTTTGAGGAGCTGCCTTCTGTTCAAATAAATGCCGAGCAGCCGGTGACGATTCCCAATCACGGGGCGAGGCCATACCTGCTGCGTGTGGTGCATGCCAGTACCGGTTGCAGTTCTACGAGGCAATACTGGATGGATATAGAAAACACACTTGAAATTAGCACCAGTGCGAACCTTGATTGTTATCCCGCGCAAATTTGTGCAGAGGTAGAAGGTGGACAAGGCCCTTATACTTATTTCTGGAACGATCAACTGGGAGAAGCGTGTATTGATTTAGATCAAAATACAACCTTAACCCTAAACATAGTGGATCAAGAAGGTTGTTCCATTTCCTCTGATTTAGCGGTAGAAGTTCCTGCCTTCTTTGAAATCATGGACGGCATCAGCACCTCGTCAGAATGTCTTTTTATCCCGCACAGTCCTATTCAATTTTCAAATCCTATTGCCATAGAAGGAGCGCTGCTCGAATGGAACTTCGGGGACGGAGCTACGGCAACTGGTCAAAACGTTGAACACACCTACTCCACAGAGGGAGAATTTGATGTCACGCTCTCCATTACTTTACCCGATTGTGAACCTACTCTTGTGGAAGAGACAGTGATCATCGATAATTTTGATCATCCCTCTACAGTAACCATTTCAAATCAGTCAGAGGCGAACGCCTTGCTCCTCAACAACACCACCTTTGGGGGAGATATCATCTTTTTAGCCAATAGTATGGCATATACACTCGATGATCTCACCTTTTATCTAAGTCCTTCGTCGGATATCATCGTCAACGAAGGCGCCTCAGTGCGGATTAACAGATGTACCCTTACCAGTTGTTCCATTTGGAACGGTATTGATGTAAGAGCGAATAGTTCAAATGATGTTAGTGAAGGGCGAATAGTTTTTGACAGTTCAATGGGTTTTGGTGTGTCAACCTTGGAGTACGCTCGTATTGCGATTGAAACGAGAGATTCAAGGCCTAATGCTGATAATATGGCCACATTTATGTTAAGAGTGGGATTTATAAACTGTAATAGAACAATATTCCGAAACAATCTTTCTTCTCTCTTGATTAGTAACGGAAGGCCGACAAGTCCACCCTCTGCAGTAGGTTTTAATTTGTGTACATTTACTGTAAATGATGAGCTTCAAGATCACTTTATCGATGATCTAGATGATTATAATCAATTTAGAAGTCATGTGCGTATGATTCGAATTAGAGATTACAATTTTAGGGGTTGTGTTTTTTCTAATGAAATGACCTCCAATACATCAGTAGGAAACTGGAGAAATCGTGGGGTTGGTATTTCTTCCTCGGGTTCACGATTCAGTATTCAAGAGCATCAAACAGTCAACTTAAGTAATCTCACGGAAGGGCGTTTTGAAGGGCTTGATTACGGAATAGTGACGGTAAAAACTAGCAGTACCATCCGCATCTCTAGGCAAAATTTCCAAAGGAACCATATCGGAATTTTTTTAAATCATGCCAGTATATGTCGTGTTTTTAAGAACACATTTCATATTGGGCAGTCAATGGGTCAATCCCAATTAGATCAACAATTGACCTATGGAACTTTTCCAGGAAATAGTTTTGGAATTGAAGGCGACAATAGCCTGAGCTATGAAGGCTTAGTGATTCAAAAAGGTGATTTTCATGAAATAGCCGAAAATAATTTCATTGGATATCCGAATGCAAACGGAGGTGTTAACGATGAGTATGCCCGGATCGGAGTGCGCATTCGATCTACTAATACCAATGAGATGGTAGTGAGGAAAAATAGTTTTTCACAGCTTTCATTTGCAAACCTTGCAAACGGAGATAATGCTGGAGTTGATAATATAACTGGGCTTCGATATATCTGCAACACGAATAGTCAAAACATTCAAGATTTTACCAATACCGATTTCCTAGGAACCGAAAATTCCGCTAGAATTGGTAACATTCAAAACGAGCCTGGCGGCAGTGTGACCACTCAGCCCGAAGATGTACCTTGGCCAACCGGCAACACATTTAGCACTGATAACCCTTCCGTGGACACACATTTTCGAAATGAGGGTATAAGCATCCAATCCTACTGGCATTCTACCGCGACAAACCAAACTCCCACAGATTACGATGGGGTTATTGGTTTGAATCCAATAGGCATTAATCACTCGTGTATTTCACAATATGGAACATCACATGTTATTCCATCTCATTTGCAAATTGCAGCGCGCATTGCGGAAGGAAACGTTGCTCGTTTGGAAGCAGAAGAATACCGATACTTATATCTATTATTAGTAGATGATGGAGATACGGAAGAACTTCAGAATTTTATAGAAAACACTTGGGGTTCAGAGGTATGGAATACCCGAGATCAGCTTTTGGCCATAAGTCCATTTGTATCAATGGAAGCTGTTTACAGCTTATTGAACCAGCCTATCATCTATCCACACGCTATGACATTTGAAATCCTAGCAGCTAACCCGGAACTCCTACGCGATCCTAAATTGATAGATTATTTGGCTCAAAAGAATGATCCTATGCCTGAGTACATGATTGATCTACTTAATATTTACAGTCAACAAAGCAGTGAAAAGTCAGAAATAGAGAAAACAATGGGGGAAAAACGGATCAAGCAGATTTCTAATACAAGTGAGGCTCTATGGGGCATGATGGATTATGACGATTATACTTACGATCCAGAGGATTTTCGAAATGTTCTTGCTGAAATGAAAGTTCTCAATAGCGAATTTTTTGTTATTAACGACCTCTTAGACGAGGGTGATATCAGTGACGCCATTACACGTTTGGTGAATATTCCCCAACTCATTCAACTTAGAGCGGAGGATAGAAGAGAGTACATTCACTTTTCAGAATGGGTATACTGGAGAAGAAATTTAATTCTAGCGGGGAGAAATCTAGAAAGTCTAGCCCAGTCAGATCTTCAGTCCCTTGCTCCTATAGCTGAGGCGTTCGATACGTTTGCGGCATCAATGGCAATTTCTATTTTAAACGAAGAAAAAGAAAGCTTGATCTTCACTCCACCTGCTCTTGGTAAGTCCACTGATCAATATAAATCAAGGCGTGCATTCCCTGCCCTTTCGATGCCACTCGGGGCAAGTATCCACGTTTTCCCTAATCCCACCAATTATTTGGTTCAAGTTGAATTGCAACAGGAAGAACCAGTAAAATCTAACTTTACATTGAGCGTTATTGACGTGATGGGAAAAATTGTATATTCGATGAAAGATGCAGACGGGCTGAACCGCTGGCTGCTGGACTCTTCTCAATGGAGCACTGGCGTCTATACAATCAGAGTAACTTCATCTACAGGAATAGAACTTACAAAAACACTGTATGTCACGCATTAATTATTATAAAATACTTTCCGGAGTTATTCTTTATTACATTGCCCTGAGTTCTTTTGGACAGAACTTTTCAGTAATTAATGATGCTACTATAACCTCTTACACCCCGAATATTTGGGTTATAGAAGACGGCTATCTGACCGTTTCAACAGGCTTCGATTCTTCAGAAAGCTATCTTATTCGCCCACTGATAATTCAAAAGTACAACCTCCAAGGCGAGCTTATTTTTAATAAACTATACAGCGACTCTAGTTGGCTTAATACGCCACTTTTTGATACGAACCTTGCCTTGAATGATTCATTGTTTGTATTCGCTGGTAATACTTATTTTGCTCCCGAATTTGAAGAATTTGCAAGCTTAATATATTTTAATGCTAATGGAGATACTTTATTTTCACATTATTTTACTTCTCCCTACTACAATACTCTGTTTGATATTACCGATTGGAATCGCCCCACTAGCATAGTCGCAGATTACCAAAACGAGTTTGTTTATATGGTTTCCCAAGTGAATGATTACCCTCCCATTCAGAATAATTTCATTATTCAAAAGATCAATGCCCAAGGACAAATAGTTTGGACTTACATTAATCCGATTAATGAATGGTATTATGCTGCTAATGGTTTAACCTATCGTAACGATACCTTATGGTTTATTTCCATTGCTAGCGGTAATGAGGGGAATTTTAATAAGTTAATAGGTCTTAATCCCGATTCAGGTGAAGTCGTATTTGAAGTAGAACATAATGGTACCGCATTTCCTGTAGGTGGTTGCAGCGATATGATTTTAACTGAGGAAGGTCCGGTCATTGCTTGTACCATTGGAAGTACAGACGACAATGGGAGTTTACCTTTTTTGTATAAAATGGATTTCGACGGCAATTACTTATGGCAGTCACAACCAGAAGGAGAGTTTGATTTAACGCAACGTAATAGCCACCTTATTCAAAGTAATGAAGGTGGCTTTGTGAGTTGTGGCGAGAAATACGATACTTATCCCAATTGGCCGTCACCAAATAATGAGGGAAGTACTAACTCGATGCAACGCATTTGGCTTTGGAAGGTGGATGCCAACGGTAATTTTCTCTGGCAACGTTTTTACTCGTACTATGATTTTGATTATTCTCCCGAATATTTTCACCTCACCAATATTGCCCATGACATGAAAGCTACTCCAGACGGTGGTTATATTATGGCTGGTGAGGCTTCCGCGGCTTGTACAGATTATCCTGATTGTGACAATTTCACCCAGCAAGGCTGGCTGCTTAAAGTAGATGCATGTGGTTGCCTCGTCCCAGGCTGCGATCCCAACTGTATCGTGAGTGTAGAAGAAGAAGAGATGGAAGATGAGAAAAAATACTTCCGCTTCGGGCCTAATCCAGTGGGAGATCTATTGAACCTTTACATTCCACCGCTTCCCTTCTCCATAAAAGAACTTACCTTTAGCCTAGTGGACATGAACGGCCGCAAGATCAAAGATTTTCAGTTTCAATACGACAATACCACCTACATGATCGACGCACAGTCACTCGCCGCGGGCAACTACATTCTGAGCATAACAAAAGATGGACAGGTGTTGCAGAGTGAGAGGATGGTGAAAAGCTGATTGTGATCTTCATTCCAAAAAAAGACGTTTTTTTCTTGAATACCTCCCACAGACGATTATCACGCTTTTCTTTACACCTGTGTATTTCACATCACCACAAGCGGTGAAGCCGCTATCGTGGAAAAATCATGAGCAAAGAAACGATATCTTACTTTGGCGATTAGAATGTCACCAACTACGTCTGTCCTTCTTCATTGAAGTAAACGCTCACATCTACACTAACAACATGCGCGAGGTCACCTGATGAGGGTGACTTCGCCATTTAATTCCTGTACACTTCCGTCGTTTAGTTTTATTATGGCACGATAGATATAACTGCCACTGGGTGCTATGGTGCCCGCGGTGCGCCCGTCCCAACCTTCCTTCGGGTCGGTAGACTTAAACATACGCTGACCATAACGGCTAAAAACTTCTAAGTCCAACTCTATAATTCCAACGCCCCTCACAAAAAAGATATCGTTGTTTCCATCTTCATTGGGTGAAAAAATCTCTGGAATAAAAACGGGGTCCGCTGGAAGAATGCACACTGTGGCAAAAGCAGTGTCACTGCAGCCTCCGACATTGAATACAATGAGACTGACCACCGTCTGCCCCGCACCCGTGGCACTCAGTGTGGGTGTGCTGCCCACGCTGTAAGGAATCTCTACATCACCTAACGACCACTCACCACTCACAGCATTTTGGCTCACATCAATGAATTGTACATTCTGCCTTTCTGAAAATGGAATACAATCCAAATTCGGATTGATTGAAAAATTAGCAACAATGGGTGGATATGATGGAATCAAAACCGTTTCGTTCTCGACGCAACCTGTGTCTACATTTTCCATTTCTAAATTCAACGCCTGTCCCGCAAGTGCCGATGCGCTCTCGCTTCCCGACTCTCCATTCCACGAAGTGATATAATTGCCCGCTTCCAAATAGACCACCTGTGCCGTGCCTGTCTCTCCAAAACACAATGTTTCGCTTGTCAAAACTTCAAAAGCGATGGGCGGCAATACTTCCAAGAATACCGAATGAACGCTCGGTTCAGAACATCCATCTTCTACCGTTACAGAAATCGTAGTGTTCGCCTGCGGACTAAAGGTTTGTGTATTCACTGGAAAAGCACCATTGCTCCATGTGTAGGTATAATTGAAATTTGGATTTCCTCCATTCGCTATCACAGTCATCACCGCAGCACTACCCTCGCAAAGTGTGGAATCTGAAACGGTAAATTCAGTTTCTAATTCTGGATAAACAGAAACCGTGATGGTATCACCTCCGCTGCATGCGATGCCCTCGTAGAAGTAGGTAAACTCATACGTACCCGGTCCGTGTACGGAAGGATTGAAAAACCCATCTGTTTGCGGACCTGTAAAAATCCCACCTTCAGGCGTTGTTACCACCACATAGTTTGAGTCTAAAAAACAATAAGTATCTTGTAATCCTTGTATTTGAATTTCATCGAGAATTTCAACGGTCACATCAATGGAATCGGAGCAGCCCGCGGGAGTAGTCCAATAAACATAATAAGTCCCTCCTTCCGAAGCCCCGGGATCAAACGTTCCATTCACCGCATCAATAATACCCGAACCGCTCCACGTTCCGCCCGATTGCACTCCGGCGCCGAAAGTGGTGATATTGTCGGTATAACAAAAAGTCACTTGATTGGGCGAAATCTGCGCGGGATAAACGGTCACTTCCAGTGAGTCCGTACAAGTATTTCGCGTGTAATAGATATAATAATTTCCTGTACCTCCTACAGCAGGAGAAAACTGCCAATTATCATTTTGGTAAGACACTCCATTGCCCGTCCACTCTCCGCCCCATGATGGATCATTCTGAACATTATCTTCATTGAGAATAAATGGATCATCGTTCAAACAAAAATCTGCAAACTCTAATCCTATGCTAGTAAGTCGAACGTAGATATACATCGTATCCGAACATCCATTCGGGACGGTGTATAATAATTCAGAATAACTCCCATCC
>JBKCOM010000166.1:0-39755 GCA_046309775.1 Flavobacteriales bacterium | reverse complement strand
AGTTCTTGTGAACGTTCCAGCTAACGATACTGTAGAGTGTGATGCCGTTCCTGCACCAGCTCAAGTAACTGCTGATGATATCTGTTTCGATGGCAACATGGTTGTTTCATTGTCTGCTGATACTGTTGTTATTGACAACTGTTCATACCAGATCATCCGCACTTGGAGTGCAGAAGATAATTGTGGTAATGAAGTTTCAGCAACTCAAGTAATCACTGTTATCGACTCGACTAATCCTACTTTCGATTCTCTTCCAGAGAATATGGAAGTGGAGTGTGATGCTATCCCAGCGGCTGCTGTATTGACTGCTTCTGACAACTGTGACGAGAACGTAACAGTAACTGTATCTGAAGTAAGCGGTGCCGGTTGTGAGTACACTATCGTTCGCACATACACAGCTACAGACGATTGCGGAAATGTAGCAACACACGTTCAGACAATTACTGTTCGCGATACAGAAGCTCCAACATTGAGCGGAGTTCCTGCTAATACAACTTTAGAATGTAATTCACAGCTTCCAGTAGCATTTGTAAATGCTTCTGACAACTGCGACGAAGTGGTTCCTGTATCATTCTCAATGATCACCAACTACTTTGAGTGTGGATATGAAGTAGTTCGTACTTGGACTGCAACTGATGATTGTGGAAATACAATTTCAAGAAGCCAGACAATTACATTCGAAGACACCACAGATCCTTTCATACTCACTGCTCCAGATGCGTTGATTGAAATTGAGTGCGGCACTCCAATGCCTACTCAGGCTCCAACCTTTGGTGATGTATGTGATGATGAATTACAAATTGCAGCCATCAGCGGTATTGCTAGCGTAACAGATTGTTCTGAAACAATCGAGCGCGTGTGGACTGCGACTGATAATTGCGGAAACGCTGTGTCATTCACACAAACTATTGTAATTACTGATACTACTGCTCCTGAGTTTACTTTCGTTCCAGAAGCAATCACTGTAGAGTGCTCTGAAATTCCTGCTCCAGGAACTCCAGTAGCAGCAGATGTTTGTTCAAACGTGACTATCACTCTTGAAGAGACAATCGTTCCTGTGAACGACTGTATCTATGAGTTGGTAAGAACATGGACTGCAACTGACGTTTGTGGTAATGCTTCTGAAGCAACTCAAGTAATTATTGTAGAAGACACTACTGCTCCAACGCTTGTGGGTGTTCCTGCAAACGTAATGCAAGCTGCTTGTGATAATATCCCAGTTGTTGCAAACGTAACGGCTACTGACCTTTGTGATGAAACTCCAGTAGTTACATTCTCACAAAGTGAAGCAGGTAGCTGCCCAACAGTGATTACTCGCACTTGGGTAGCCGCTGATGCTTGCGGTAATGAGTCAACTGCGACACAATTAATTTATGTTTATGATAACCTAGCACCAGAATTGTTTGGTGTTCCAGCTGATACTACTATCGAATGCTCTGACGAGGTTGAAAACGTTGTTGTAACAGCTGACGATAATTGTTCAGAAGACTTGGTTGTTTCACTCAATGCTGAAACTACAGAGTTGGAATGTGGATCAATCATGGTTCGCACATGGTCTGTAACAGATGATTGTGGTAACACTACAACAGCATCACAGACTATCAATATTGTTGATACTACTGCTCCTTCTATTGAATCGGCTCCTGAGAATGGTTTGACATTCGAGTGCAGCGATGAAATTCCAGTGGTAGATCCAACCTTCAGCGATCTTTGTGACGACGACGTTACTGTAAGCTTCTCAGAAGATATTACAAATGTATCGCCATGTGGATATACTATCGTGCGCACTTGGACTGCATTGGATGACTGTGGAAATCCAACTGTGGTGACACAAAACATCAACGTTGTTGATACAACAGCTCCAGAATTTGAAAACGTTCCTGCTAATGCAACAGTTCTTTGTGATGCAATCCCTGCTCCAGTTGCTCCTGCGGCAGAAGACAACTGTTCTGGTGTTGATATCACTTATAATGAAGTTACATCTGCTGGTTGTCCTTATACAATCACACGCACTTGGACAGCAACTGACGAGTGTGGAAACGCGGCTTCAGTTTCTCAAATCCTTACAGTAATAGATACTGAAAACCCAGTATTGGTTGGTGTTCCTGAGAATGCAACTATTGAGTGCGACCAAGTGATTGTTACTCCTGTGGTAACTGCTACAGACAATTGCACTGATGTATTGAACGTTCAATTGGAAGAGCAACAAGTAGGTCTTGACTGTGGTTACGCTATTGTTCGTACATGGCACGTGACTGACAACTGCGGAAATATGGCAGTTGCTTCTCAGACATTGACTGTAATCGATACTACCGCTCCTGAACTTTCAGGTACAGATTCTGAGACTACACTTGAGTGCAACGTGATGCCTAGCATTATCGCTCCAACAGCAAGTGATAATTGTGATGAAGAAGTAACTGTCATCCCAAGTTTTGTTCAAATCCCTGGTGAGTGTGAGAATAGCTATACACAAGTATTTACTTGGACAGCTATTGATGATTGCGGCAACACAAGCGTGCGCACATATACATTCAATTTTGTTGACACTACTGCTCCATCATTTGATCAGCTCGTAGCGAATCAGACAGTAGAGTGCGACGCAGTTCCAGCAGCACTTGAATTGACTGCTACTGACAACTGTGATGACAACGTGGAAGTAACAGTGTCTGAGTCTCAGACAGAAGGTTGCAACTACGTGATCACTCGCGTGTACACTGCCGTTGACAACTGTGGTAATGAGACTTCAGTAACTGAAACCATCAACGTAGTTGATACTACTGCTCCAACTCTTGAGAACGTTCCTGCTAATGAGACATTGGAATGTACTCAGCCTGTTCCAGCAGCATTCGTTACTGCGTCTGACAATTGTGATGAAAATCCAAGTGTTGAAATGTCAAGCGTAACCAACGAATTCGAATGTGGATTTGAAGTGGTGAGAACTTGGACAGCAACCGACAACTGTGGTAACGTAGCAACCGCTACTCAGACTATCACATTTGTTGATACTACGGCTCCATTTATCAACTCACAACCTGAGAATATCACGGTAGAGTGTGACGAAGAAGTACCATTCAGCGAGCCAAGCTTCGGCGATGCTTGTGATGAGACATTGAATGTTGAATTCAATACCTTCCAATCTGACTTTAACAACTGTGGTTATGTAATCAACCGTGTTTGGGTCGCTATGGACAATTGCGGAAATAGCACAACTGTAACACAACAAATTACAATCACTGATACAACTGCTCCAGTAATTGTAGGCCAGATCGAAGTAATCGGATTCTGTGATCAATCTTACCAAGCATTGGTTTCCGTTTCTGACAACTGTGACGAGAATCCTTCTCTGACTTGGGAAGATTTCCTTGTAAGCGGTGGCTGTCAAGGACGTGTCCTACGCACGTATACTGCTTCTGATCTTTGTGGAAATGAATCTACATTCGTTCAAATCATCACATTGGCTGATGGCGAATCACCAGAAGTGGTTGAAGTTCCAGAAAACGTGAGCATCGAATGTACTGACGAAGTTCCTGCTGTTCCAGTAGTAGAATTTACAGACAACTGTGATGATGAACTCGAAGTGTCATTCAATGAACAGACTATTCCTGCGGATTGTGGATTTACCATCGTACGCACATGGACTGCTACTGACAACTGTGAGAATCAGACTTTCGTTCAGCAGACAATCACTGTTGCTGACGTAACAGATCCACAATTGTTCAACATCCCTGTTAGTTCAACTATCGAGTGTGGAAATGCCATACCTGGTGTACCAACCAACATTTTTGCAACAGACAACTGTACTGAGAATTTGGATATCGTGCTTGAAGAAACAGAGAATGAGCTTTCATGCGGATATGAGATCGTTCGTATCTGGAGAGTTTATGATGACTGCGGAAACGGTGCTATGGCTATTCAGACTATTACAGTAGTGGATACTCAAGCTCCAGTAATCAATGGTCAAGTGGAAGATGTAACTGTAAGTTGCGACAATATCCCAGCAGCTCCAGTATTCACTGCCTTCGACACTTGTGATGGCATCATCAACGTAGTGTTCAATGAAGAAACAGGTGAAGGCTGTCCATACTCTATCACTAGAACTTGGACTGCTACAGATGCTTGCGGAAACACTACACAATTGACACAAGTGATTTCTGTAATTGATGAAGTAAATCCTTCATTCAATCCATTCCCAGTGTGGATTTCAGTATCATGTGATGAAGTAGAAAACTACACCATCACTGCTTCTGACAACTGTGATACAGACGTAGAAGTGACTGTAATCGAAGAGTTGGTATTCTCTGGTGGTTGCTTCGGTAACTTACAGCGTACTTACAAGGCGACAGACAACTGCGGAAACTTTGTAACAGCAATTCAGATTATCCAAATTGTTGACAACGTTGATCCAGTGATTGAAAACGTACCATCAGAAATGACTATCGTTTGTGAGTCTGAAATACCAGCTGTTCCAACAGATGTATTTGCAACAGACAACTGTACTTCTGAAGTAGAGATCTTCTTCACAGAAACACAAACTAATGATTTCTGCCCATACGACATCATCCGTACTTGGACTGCCATCGACTACTGTGGTAACGAGACTGTGGCAACACAAGTCATCCACGTAACTGTAGAGGTTGAAGGATTTGCAGTAATGCAGACTTATCCAAACCCAGCTACTGATCGATTCACATTCGAGTTTAGCACTCCAGAGGATGCACAAGTAATCGGTGGTGTTTATGACATCACAGGTCGCGAAGTAATCAGCCTCATGAATGGAACTGCTGATGCCGGAAGATTGTACAAGTTCTCTGTGGATACTCAGCGTTTGAACACTGGTACCTTTACTGTGAGAATGATTGTAGATGGTGAAGTGATGACCAACAGAATGGTGATTACAGGTAGATAATATTCAAAAAGATAAATAAAAAGCCCCCCCGCCGTTCGGCGGGGGGGCTTTTTGCTTTAAATCACTTAATTTTGTCACCCCAAAAAGAGAAAATGGCAAAGAAACTCACCAACGTAAACATCTATAAGTTCCGCGTAATCATTGATACAGAAGAAGATGTATTCCGTGACATCGAAATTGAAACGGATGCTACCTTTGAGTCTTTCCACACCGCGATTCTCGATGCTTTCGACTTCGAAGCCGGCGAAATGGCCAGCTTCTATATGAGTGATGATACGTGGAGTAAAGGACTCGAAATCCCATTGATGGATATGGGTGGCGAAAAAGGAAAGAAGAATTTGAGCATGTCCGCGACAAAGCTCAATGAGATGATCACCCAGCCATCAGAGAAAATCCTTTATGTATATGACTTTCTCAGAATGTGGATTTTTTATGTGGAGCTTGTGGAGATTAAGAAAGATCTTCCCAGCACCATCTATCCTCGCGTAGCTATGGTCTATGGCGATGCCCCAGCCCAGGACTCTAAAGAAATGGACCTTTTTGGTGGTGAGTTCGATCAAGATGAGTTCAATGAATTCCATGGGAATAGCTCCGAAGGCGACGATGAGGAAGATGATATGTTTGGAGAGGGTGGAGAATATTTTGATGAAAGCGATTTTGACGGTTCATACAAAACCGACGACTATTAATAGAAGCGCGATTATTTGAATAAATTAGGTTTCAGATCTCTTTTTTAGTCCGCATCTTTACAATATGAAGCATATAGTTTTTGTACTTTTTACAATAAGTCTCGTCCTTTTTTCTTGTAAAGAGAAGGAGCGAAAGGTAACAGCAGATCTCATCAATTTTCCAGAGACCGCCAGTGGTACGAATGATCAAGATCTACCAGAAATTACGTTTGATTCTATTGAATACGACTTTGATACGATAGCTATCGGAGAAAAAGTGGTTCATAAGTACAACTTCAAAAATACAGGTGAGGCCCCGTTACTCATTGCAGACGTTAAACCTTCATGTGGCTGCACAACATTAAAGGACTGGCCTAAAGAACCGATTATGCCGGGAGAAAGCGGAACGATAGGAGTGGAGTTTAACTCCGAAGGCTATCCTGGAGCCATCACCAAGACGATCATGGTACATACCAACGCTCGCCCCAAAGATGTTTATCTCAAATTAGTGGGTAATGTAAAAGGTATGGATTCCCAAAAAGAAGTGAAATCTCCTATCGAAATGGAGCGTACACGCTAAACGAGCCGTTCTAAGGGCTATGTTTGCACCGCAAATTTTTTAAAGACAAATGAATACAATTATTTTACAAGCCCAAGGCGGCGGCATCGGTCCACTATTGCTTATGGGTGGTATGTTTATCATCATGTACTTCTTCATGATTCGTCCTCAGATGAAAAAAATGAAAGAAGCAAAGAAATTCCAAGAGAATGTTCAAGTTGGCGATAAGATCGTTACGGTTGGTGGCATTCATGGCAAAATCGTAGAGATTGGAGAGAAAGACGTAGTGATTTCTTTGGATCAAGGTAGAATGCGCATTGAAAAAGCTGCATTGAGCCCCGACAAGACCGTTTCAGAAGGTCAGCAGAAATAATCTTGACTCCTGTCATAGGCACAGGTGACCCGCATCATTGTTAGTGTCTGTGTTTCTATGGACGTTTGTGATATAAAATCAAAACACCATGGCAACACAGACACTTTATCACATTTCTCACGTAAGCAACGAACACAGCGATTGGATGCGTGCTTGTGAGTTCTATATTCAAGAAATTCAGATTCTTGAAAATCGCCTTTCCGAAGTTTCCCAGCGTTACACGCGAGAAGATGTAAAGGCGGACGTGGAGCATTATCAAAATCAATTTATTATTCAGCGCGCAAATCTTGAGGACTTGATCAAGGACATCAAGACGCATGAAATTCACATGAGCGATGATGCTCTAAACAAAGCGCAACATCTTTCAAACCACACTTTGGCAGAACACGATTCAATGCGCGATCGCTTCCAAAACCTAGAAAAATTCATCAACAACCTCCGCCACGATTTCAATAAGTTTCTTTCGAGGTATATGTGACGGTTAGATACTAGATACTAGATACTAACGACTAGTGACTAGTTAGTGGATAATGAGCTAGTTAAAACTAGTCACTAGTATCTAGTCGTTAGTCACTAATCTAGTCACTAGTATCTAGTCGTTAGTCACTAATCTAGTCACTAGTATCTAGTCGTTAGTCACTTATCTAGTCACTAGTATCTAGTCGTTAGTAACTTATCTAGTCACTAGTATCTAGTCACTAGTCTCTACTTGGTTACCACCAGCTTCAACACTTTTTGGTGTGTGGCGGCGATGATGCGGATGTAATAGACGCCGGCGGCGAGGGTCGAGGAATTCATTTCTAAAATGAAATCACTATCAGGACTTTTATCGCGGTGGGTGAAGATGAGTTGTCCGCCTTCGCTATAAATTTCAATCTCTAAATTTTCTCCCGATAATCCTCCTACGTTTACCGTAAATGCTCCGCGCGTTGGATTCGGAAAGACACTCGCTTCAATTTCTAATGTCTTAGTATAACATGGTTCTTCTAACGATAAAGCGAGAGCTGTTGTTGTCGTATCAACTTCATTCATTAGAATGGATACTGTGTCGCTAGCTGCGATGGGGAGCCATGAGTGTAAGTCTTCGGTGCTGAGACAACTCATCAGTGGCTTGATGGTCTCTACATTTTCTTTTTCGCGGTTCTCTTGTTGGGCGAGCACTTCCGGTTCTTTCTCTTCAATTTTCAAAGTGGCTCCGTAGATTACTGCGGCGCGACCGTGGTCTCTGTTGTTGAGTTTTATCTTAGAAGATTTATTAATTAATTCATTCTTCTTTCCAGCATAATGCGCGGCGCCGCAAAAGTTTTTTCCATTCACATCTTGAGCAGTGGGCGTAAAGAAATAATCGGAGTTGCCCATTTGAGCTAGATATTTTATTTCCGTTTTATCCCAATGCATGCGCATCGGCAAAGGATTGTGATATCCAGCATAAATACTTTTATCCTCGATCTGCAACGTGTCGTTGTATGACCCTGTCATCACAATCATATCGTTTGCCGCGACGTCGATATACATGGGGATTATATTATACGCATTACGATGGTGTACATAAGTGTAGCGATAGTCCATTTCACCATTGGGAAATAATTTAAAAAATGTAAAGTCAGTTCCGTATTTCCCGTAGAGCTCGGTATTGATGTTTACAGCAATGCCTTTACTTACAAAACACTCTTTATCATAAGTGACCAATGCAATGATGTTGTTACTTTTATCAATGTCAATGTCACGAATCCATTGATTGTTGCGTCCACCAATGTGTTGATACCATTCCAAATTACCGTCAGGATCGAACTTGGCGACATAACTGTCCAGACTACTTTTGGAAATATCGGAGTGGATGGAATCTTGATTTCCGAACTGATAGCTGCCATACATCGTGCCGTGCAAAATGTAATGATCGGCGTTGTCAAACTTGCCACCGAAACGATGGATGTAGGATGAGGTGCGGATATAAGACAATTCAATCACACCAATGACTTCTCCTTTTTTATTCAGTTTTAATACACCTTGTTTCGAGTCATGGATACTCGCACGGATGAATGGGGAAATCACTTTTCCATTTTCATCCTTTAAATCATAATTGTGGTGAAACGGAACGTAGATATCCTCTTTTGAGTTGCATGCGATACTCAAACCACTAGCCCATGAAGAACCAAATTTTTTATTCCACAGCAACTCTCCTTTGGGATTGTAGCACGCCACTACGATTCCAGAAGGTTCGGCATAATTATTTTTATTGACCAGTTCACCCGATTCGCCAGCCTTTGTATTCGATTCGAATTTTACTACTCCATCGCCGTGGCCGGTGATATAGACGTTACCGCTTGGACCTACTTCGACGGCAGTCAGTCGGCAATCTTTCGTGCTCATGATCGAATGCGCCCATTCGGGTTTGCCGGCAGGTGAGACCTTTAAAAGAGCGGCGCTGACATAAGGCGAATAAGGGAACTTTTTCTTCAAGCCTTGAATATCGAGATCAGCGGTATATTGGAGGGTGTAATAGCTGTTTCCATCTTTATCCACCGCACACGCAGTCACCTCCGCATCAATGAATCCATCGATATGAATGCTCCAATTCACCTCGTGCGCATCCTGTGCGACACTGAAAATTGAGAGCAAAAAGCAACACGTGAGTAAAAAGAAAGAACGGATTTGTAAGGGCTTCATCGCTCAATTGATATTTCGCCCTTCAGTTTCTTTTTAGACTGTGCTAGTATTTCTGATTTCGAATCGCCAGTAAATCCGGACGATTCCGCTCTTTCTAACTTCCCAATTTTCAGGAGTGAAATGATTGGGGTTGTATTTGAGACAACTTTAGGCATTTTCAACATCTTCTGATAAATCATCTGAGTGAAGAAAGCTCACGTTGTAGTTTGATAAAATTTCCAAAAACTCCACTCTAGAAATGTTCAGAACTTTTGCAGCAATACCTGACGACACCTTTCCCAGCTCAAAAAGTTTTACAAGAGCCGAAAGCTTCACTTCCTTCCCAAAGTCCTCTTTGTTTAGTCTCATGGAATTTGCCAAAAAATCTGGGTATTCTATTGATATTATCTGAGCCATAACTATGCTTTAATCATTGTCTCAAATATAAGAAAAAATCAAAATCCTATTGTTTTTCATTATACTAATATGTTCCTTATGTTTTTTACGAAGTTCTTCTGAAAGTCTGTGTGCAGTAATTTCCAATGGAATCAAAAAATTATTGACTATTGGTTTATTCAGTTTTTCATAATTTTACAATATGATAAAGAACTCATTTCTCTCCATCGTTTTGGGAATGCTCCAAGGATTCATTGCTTCACTTGGGCAACGTTGTAACCTGCACAGGGTCGATTGAAGGCAGTGAGGTTGCTTTGCAGTTCTTTAATGATGGTGTTTTGAATGCTAATGGAAGGATTAGGTTTTAAGAATAGACTGCTTTACGTCCATATAAGCGAGTAAGATATAATTCAAAGTCCTGCCAGATGATATTGAGCTATTTCAGAATGGATCTTTGATACCATAACTCTCAATATAATTCTCCTTCTGGCAGAAATGCTTTGTTTTCGGATTGTATAGAAATACCAGTTCAACGGGTATTTTCTTGTACGGATTGTCGATTGAATAATGGATGGTTTTTCCATGAATGCTTTCGCTGTCAAACCAATCACCATTTTCAGTTTGACCCTGAGTGAGCACGATTTTTCCATTGAATGATATGTCATTTACTCCATCGGCATCATAATCATTTATCCTTGGATACAATTCAAACGGTTCGTTAACGCGATTGTCGTGGTGTGCATCGTAAGTACCTAGCATACTATTAAAATTGATAGTGCTCTAGAAATCTTCATTCATTTTTGTTTTATTCTAACACCCAGTTTGATGTTCTAGATTGATTAAGATTGTTGTGTCTTCGTTCGCACCATAAGAGCTTTTGGCATATGAATTTATAATGAATGAGAGTTGGAAGAAAACGACTAATAGAGTGCATTTCATGAATCGATCAATTTTAGATGTTTTTAAGGCTATTTCTGATCCTAATAATCCTTATTTATGCAGAGAAACACTTCATTTAGCACGGAAATCTTTCGAGCTTAGTTGCTATATAAATCGCTCGGTATTCTTTTTAAGAACCAAAAATTTTTTGCCACCATTTTAGCTTGGCTTTAGGTTTGGTATTTTGTACTATCGGTTTTTCGTCCTCCTCATTTTCCAAAAACTGCTCCCACCACCAAATTTCTACATCGTTATTATTCTTTTTCAGCGTGCTGAAAAAACGGCTGAGGACATTCTGTGGAATGGGAGATTCTTCAATGTCATCTGGTGTTTCTCTGCCAATAGATAGCCTTTTTAAGTCAGAGAGAATCATTTTGAATTTATCTAGGGAATCGGCAATAGGTGTCGCAAGCCATTCGTCTTGGCCGTGTTGTGCTGAGAAAATTGGGTAATTGCCATCATTGGTGTCTATGAAGATAGGGTCACCTAGGTTATCATTTCCAATGACTAACCAGCCTTCTTCCCAATCTCCTTCTTCACCGGTTACTAGAGAATTTCCTTCGGCATCTGTGCTGTAGCCTATTTGACCATCTGCTATGTCGTCGACTGAAATAAAGTTTATTTCACTATACCCGATGGAGATGTCCTCTGCCTCTTGAAGGAAGCTTACAATTTTATCGTTTGTAATCATGATTATTATGTGAATTTATTTCTAACTATTTCCTCCAAATCTTGACACATTATTCAACCACCTGTTCGTTGTTTATTTTTCTCATTTCTCTATCCACATCTTTCCACAGCTCTTCATTTTCAGGATCGGCCATTGCTTTTTTATATGCATTCACTCTTTTTTATTCAAGATTTAGGATTTTATAAATTTGATTGGAGATATCGGGGATTTTATTCTTTACAACATCCCAAACTATCACATAATTCACACCCATATAGTCATGAATCAATCTATCACGCATTCCAGTTATGGGCTCTTTAGACATACTGCACTTCTTTTAGAATTGAAGGAGCGATGAATGGACTTAAACCATTCTTTGTAACGATTCCAATTTTTTCATTTTTGAATGTTTCCTCAAGAAAATCAAACGCGGCCATTAGATTATCGAAGTTTTCTTCTTCGGGTTCAAAGTCAATGAGCAAATCAATATCGCTCATAGCCGACTGTTCATTCCGGCCATACGACCCGAATAGACCAACATGGCTAATGCCGAATTTTTTCAAGCTAGCCTTATTGGATTTGAGTGTGTTTAATATGTGCTCTTTTGTTGTCATTGTAACTCTACCCAAAGTTACATAAATTTACTCTTTAAAGCAATGCCATTATTAAAGTTGCCCTAACATTTTAAGCGGATTCTTTAAAGAAGTCTATTGATTTCAGAAAAGTGTTACGCAGCGATATCTTGGTATTTCTTTATACTGTTGTGTTCCTTTTGTTTTGTAGGAAGTTCTTCTGAAAGTCGGTGTGCGGTAATTTCCAATGGAATCAAAAAATCATGGACTATTCGTTTATTCAGTTTTTCAGAATTTTACAATATGATAAAGAAATCATTTCTCTCTATCGTTTTGGGAATGCTCCAAGGATTCATTGCTTCACTTGGGCAACGTTGTAACCTGCACAGGGTCGATTGAAGGCAATGAAGTTGCTTTGCAGTTCTTTAATGATGGTGTTCTGAATGCCAATGGAAGGATTAGGTTTTAAGAATAGACTGCTTTACGTCCATCATGTCATCATTTATTATTCTGGACTAGCTTGTTTGGATTGATTACAGGCAAGACAAAATTTTGTAATGCTGTGCCTTGAAGTCGGATTAGAAGAATGCCTCTAGATGTGGAGTAAGTAATAGATGATAGAGCATTTGCTAATGCCGGATTAAGTTTCAAGCGATTGTTTGTTTCGGGTTCGGCAAGTTCTTCCAAATTTTCAATTCGGTAGATAAATATTAAATGAAAATCTCCAGTAGCCTCTGTGTCATTTTCACCTTTGCTATCAGTTTTCAAGCTAACCGTGAAATCCACTTTTGCCAATTTGTCGTCAAGATTAAAACTGAATTGCAAAGAATTATCTAACTTATGTCTTACAACTTTACTAATGTCAAAATCTTCGGGTGTTTCAATCTGGCCCTTAATCATTTTGAAATCAGTTAAAAGGATCTTTTCCGGGTCGAAAACATTTTTATCCTGCATTGCTCATTTCATTAAAGGTTTCAGTTTGTTCAGCTAGTTGCCAAACCTTTTCACTTGTTTTTGTGTTGCTTTTTGTGTAACTCACAAAAGTGTGCAGCCTGCATATAAAGCCATCCTCTAAAAATTCTGTCTGCGTTTTTTTCTTTGGCACCTCCATCAGAGGCTCTCCCAGTTCTGCGGACAATTTTGCTAATGAACGAAGGGTGAAATTATGTTCACTATTCAGCCATTTGGAAATTTCAGATTGATTCTTGTCCAATTTTTCTGCTAATTCCTTTTTACTGATGCCTTTTTCTCTCAATAACTGATTTATGCGAACCACCAAGTCGGCATACCAATCAACAAAGATTTCTACATCTTTAGGTGTGCTTTTAAGCAATCTATCTACGGTTTTGCTTCTCATTTTTTAGAATATAATATCTGTTGTTCCATCGAAACTTTGCAAATACCTTCCGTCATCTGTGATTTCGATCAGTTTTGATTGTAACGCATCTTCGATTTTTTTTACAAAGGATTGGGCCTCGTAGAACTTTGTACTTAAATTTTTACTTTCTTGTATTGCTTGTGATTCTTTTATGCCACCGTTGAAAAGAACAACAATATTTTCGGTCACCCTGAAACAAAATAATCTCAGTGGGAAATTGATGCCTAAGTCCTTTATTTCTTCTATCCATTGTTTTGGTTTAGGTGGCAACGCTTGTGCGTTATTTTCTGTTCGGTCAAAAAAATCATCGATTGCTCCGTATCTATTACCAATACTTTCGGTTATCAATCGAAACAACTGCAATGCTTTTTCTTCAAATGTATGATTAGGCGCGGCGTAGGTATCAAAGAAGTTATCTGTTTCTGACGCGGCATCAACTTCATCTGTAATCAACCTGACGGTGTAAAATGTGCAAATGCTTCCTTCATCATACCATATTTCTAGCGCAAAAGTATTCACTTATAACAGAATTAGGCAAGTTTTTGTTTCACTTTAAAGTTAATTTCTTGAAAATGAAAAGTTAAGCCATTGATTGCTAGTATTTTAAAACAAGGTTTGTCGGGTGTTTTTATGTCTTTCAAAACACTTAATTCAATTGGGAAATGTAAAAAAAAACTAGTCTTCTGTACTCCATTCATGCCATAGAAATAATAAGTTTTTTGACTTACAGGCCGTGAGCAGGAAACATGGGGTTGAGTTGAAACATGTTTATCTCAGTCCCACCACACATAGACAATTTTCTTGTCTTTGTATTTTTCGTTAATATTAGCTATTCGACTTTCTTGCTCGTAATCCACATCATTGGGTTGTAGGATTAGAGTTGCCTCTTTTATTTCTTCTTTGGTTAGGTCGCCAATGAAGTATACCATATCAGTATAAAACCACTCATTATCATGCAGAAGCCCATCATCGTAAGTTATTACATCTTTTATTTCTACAAATGCATCGATGGTCTGAGGATTTTCTGCCAGTTCTTTTAGTATTTTGTAGTACAAATTTATAGATGCCTTTTTATCCAGATTGGGTGCTATGGAAGCATTATCAAGGTTTCCATCAAAGAACTCATCAATTGATAGAAGAACAGGCTTTTTTGCTTTTGAGAAATTGAGTAAATCATATTTTTCTACTAGATGATTTCGTTTTTCCTTGTCGATAGATCTGCTGGTGTTTTGATCTACTTTAGGAAGATTGCCTTGGCAGCCAACAATCATTACTATCAACAATGCAACCGTTGGAATTATCTTTAATTTCATTATTGACGGCTTTGGTTTTTGAAATGATCAATAGTGGTAGCCGACGAGTATCTGTCGCTCATAATTATAGTATAGCTTGATTCAAATTTAATTGGATTATTTAAAGAATCAGCATACTGGTAGTTCTCTTTCAAGATTAAATTTTTGTCCTCATCGTAGTATTCTATAGTTGAAATTAAGCCATAGTCAAAAAAAAATGTCTTCTTTACGTGTGGTCCTTGAAAGAATTCACCGCAAGGCCGCGCTACATCACCTATGGTATCTATTCTCATCAACTCGCCGTCCTTTGGATAAATGGATTGATTATCAATCGGGGAGACCTTACATTTATACCGATCAATTAAGGTATTGTTAGGTTCGCCATTGTCAGAGTATTGGCTAATCAAAATGGAATCTTGTTTGAAATATGAAATTTCAGTTCTCCTAAAGTTCCTAGTATATTCGGAAATCACTCTGCATTGCTCATCGTATTCAAAATGCCAACTGGTGGCAACCATTGGGGGAATGTGATGTTTGACCTTACCGCATGAATTGAATTCATATCTATCATGGTAGCAACTTCCAGGCTGAAAGCAGTTGTCGATACTGAGATATCGGATGTTGTATTGAATAATTTTTTTGGGATCGGCAATGATGAACTCAGGATTGTAATCCGCTTCAACTCGCAGCGTATCTGTAGCGTTGCTAGGTGTCAAATAGTTTTGAATTTGATTACATGATGAATTACCAAATGCAAATAGAACGAAAATCGAAAATAGGGTAATCTTGGCTGTTACTGTTAACCGCCATTTCTGCATTTGGATTTTACGAAATGCTATCAAACTATTTCCTCCAAATCTTGACACATTATTCAACCACCTGTTCGTTGTTTATTTTTCTCATTTCATTATCCACATCTTTCCAAAGCTCTTCATTGTCAGGATCGGCCATTGCTTTTTTATATGCTTCGACATATTCGGGATGATTTCTATATCTGATTTCAGTCCACATGGTACTTGGGCTGAGTATTAGAATTAATCCAAATCCACCGATGATAGCGGCCCTTTTGAATATTCGGGTATAATAGGGTGATTTGTTTTTGAAATATTTGACCAGTGCTACAGCGGTTACAATCGCGAGTCCAAAAAGTCCAGTTCTTAATTGAAGGTCTGCACCGGGCCAGATTTGGATTTTGAACAAGATTCCAACTAACGTCACGGAAAGTGCGAGTCCAGCGGCAACTGCACCGAAAGTTCGTGCTTTGCTTATTTCAGTAAATGAGCCTTTTTTGAAAATGGCGCGGAGCCTCACGCCGTTGAAAAGAGCAAAGCCCAAGTACATATAGAATACAGATAGTGATGAAAGTGTGAGAACGGTCAAAGCACTCCCACCGGGGACGCGATTCAAGTTAAAACCTAGAGCGATGACTGCCAATACAGTGAGAATAATTTCAGCTTTTTTCATTGTTAAGGAGTAATTTAAAGATTACATTTTGCCAAATACAGTTTATTCATCAAGCCCAAAGATAATATCCTGAGATTTGTTTTGTGGATTTTCTATTGTCATTTTGAGGATACAAGAGCAGTTAGAATTCGGTGTGCAGTATTCTTTTATAGCTGAAATGACAGGAGTTAACCCCTGAAATTCTTTATATGATCCGCCACAGTTGGTGTAAAGTATAATATTCTTTAACGACAAGTTGGCTTGTACGATTATGGACTCAATTTGCGAGCTTCTATATTTTGGGAATGTTGGGTACAGAATATTCTTGAGTTTCGAAGTCGTCGACCACTTGTTTTTCGAATAATCCCATGCTGTCGTAATCTCAGTGCGATATCTTAATTCACGAAAAAGCGTGTCGACTACACCAGAGGAATCTTTTAGAATAAATGAGATTCCGCGAACGAAGTGTTTTGTTGAATCAAAAGTTTCAGATTCTTCTTGCTGGCCATGTAGAGTATGGGAATAGAGGAGGAAACACAGGTTTATAATTAAAGCATGTTTTAATTTTATCAGGTCGATTTTCATATCATCCAGATGTACAATTCTGTTGTACGCTAAATAGTTGTTCGTTTGATTATGTCATAAAAATAATGAAAAATTTGATAATACCGAGGGGCTAAAACTAAAGTCATCGCGTCCACCGAATATAAGTGATTGCTTGATCAAAGTCATCCCATGTGATGGTGAGGGAATCTTTACCAACGGATTGTATAGTGCCCTCTTGGATAAAATCGTTGAAATAGACTTTTAGTTTTCTGTCGATGAGTTCGAAGGGCATATCTCCATTTTCATCATAATCTACCATGAAGAAAGATTTCTTCGTCCATTTAAAATCAGCATGCGGCCCCTCGGGATCGGTGGTCCAGGTGCCAAAGAGTAGGGCAGTGTCTATAGGCTCCCGCTCGCTCCTCATCACCCCACCTTCCACGGAATTGTTTTGTTGATGATTACACGCAGTAAAAACAAGCAGTAGGATGAGGGCGGAGATAGGGAGTTTATTTATTGGGGTGGGGGGCATGTGTGGGTTGTTTTTTAGATATTCTTGGAGGAATTTTATTTTTCCCAATGTTCTTTTTTATAATCTGCAACTATAGAATCTGCCGTCAATTCAAGTAGCAACGTATTTGTTTCAACTGTGTCAATGTCCCAACCATATTCTTCCTTTTAACCATTTAGAAAGGTCATCTTCTGTTCTTACAATTTCTTCGTAAACTAGATCAGGAATGAAAATCTTTCCATTTTTACCGAGTTCCACTAAAATTTTCCAATAGTCAGGGCAAAATTTTGGGTTATAGTATTTTTGCCATGCTTGGATTAACACGTTGGCATCCAAACAATATTTGTTTGCCTTTGTGCTCATCTAAATAATTGGGATTCGAGTTTTGGAAATTTGTTTACTTGAACGTTTAATAGATTACTAGCTAATGTCGGCTCGATAAAGCCGCCACGAAATGCGTCTAAAACGGTTTGAGTAAAAAGTCGGCTATTTCTGTTTAGTTGTAGTAAAAAGTAATTCGGTCCACCTGATTTATCTTTTTCTTTTTGTTTAGCTTTTTTTTCCGCTTCTCTTTTTAGATACTCCGCATAATCAATGTCAGCTTGCTTTTTAAGCTTCTGATATGTTGGTGTTGAAATAATATTAAGATTCAATGCACGAACCAAAAGGGCAAAAGAACTTACACCTAATTGCTTTGCAACTTTGAAAACATCTTGAGAGGTCTGAAAAGAAGTAGAATCTAAGCTCAAAACAATCTCTTGAGGCATTAATGCATTTGCTGCAACTTCATTGCAGAATATTTCTACTGGGTGAAACTTGTCCTTGTGCTTTAAGTCAGGTTCAACTTCATTTGAAATTCCTGTTTCAGCTATCCAGATGTGAGCTAACTCATGCACTAGTGTAAATAGTTGTGGTGCATTCCAATCGTCTGAGTTTACAAAAACGAATGGTGCATATTGGTCAGCAATTGCAAAACCTTGCAATTCTTCAGAATCTAGTTTAAGTCGGGAGTGAATAAAACTTGTTCTTGAAACGAAAATACCATTCTTTTCTGCTGCATCAATCCATTCTTTAATTGGGTTGTCTATTTTATAGTTTGCAGGATTAATTTTTAAAGTGTCAAGAATGTCTCTTGCTACAACTTGAGGATTATCTTTTATTGAAAAGCGACCTACAAAAGCTAATTTTTCTTCTTGGTTTTCTGAATTTAGATCACTTATCCATGCATGCTTTTGTTGGATTTCTCTGATGATAAAAACGGAAGATGTAGTCAAAGGTTTTGAGCCTGATTTTCTAAAGTCTTGAAGTGGCTGAAAGTCACGAGGAATTTCTGGCAAAAAGAATAAAGCGAAAGGTCTTTTATATGCTTTGGCAAGTGTTTGTGCCTGCCTTATTGTCGGTTGATTTGTTCCTTCTTCCCACTCTTTTAATTTGTCAACTGTCACAGAAACTTTGGCAGCAGCGGTTTCTTCGGTCATTCTTGCCGATTCTCTTGCCCATTTTAGAACATTTGGAGTTATGTATGCTTTGTCAGCCATTTACGTCTCAAAATTACAAATTTCAAGGTCGGTTTTGCCAAAACGCTAATGTTTTGTCGATAGCTGTAGTCTCTTAGGCATGCAGGTTACGTCAGACCCGATGGCTATAGGTTCCGATACGTATCGGAATCATTGTGTGCCTTTCAGGCGGCGACGAAGCCTTATCTGTTGGCGGTAGGTTTATATTTGCATAATCTGATTAGCCTTACTTTGGATGTTGTCGATGTCCTCAAAAAAAGGTAAAAGATTGGGGTCAATCCATTCAATCAAAGAATAAATTGTCGTTCTGATGTTCAAAGCTTCATTACAATCAATATTAGAGCCTACAAAACAAATAGGTTCGCAATGATTAACTCTGTTTCTGAAATCCTTTATTTTATCCAACTTGGCATAAATACTAGCTCGGTTTTCATGAGCAGGTTTGTGTGGGAAAATGTGGATTGGTTGTCCACCTACTAATGAGTAATGATGAGAAAGAAAAAAGGCTAGCCAGAACCCAAATGTCTGGTCTGAAATTATTTTTCCACTTGTTATGGGAATACCACGTCTTTGTAATTTACTCTCAGTTTTTTGAACACAAGATTTAAGAAAGTAGTGAGAGTTTTGTAGCGAATAGTCTCTCATAAATCCATTTTTTTGATTTATTATCCAGTCAGAGTCAGTAAAGTGGGCGGATAAAACAGTGTTAAGTGAGTTTCTCAACACAACCTCGAACTGGCTTAATATCGGGTGAAAAGCCTGGGCTAAACGAATATTAGCATTGTAAAGCCTTTTTGCTCTATCTTTACTATTGGAGGCAGCAGTAAGATACCGGTTGTATCTTGGTCTTGATAAATATTTGCCGCGTAATTCAATTTTCATATTTCGTTTGGCAATATCGTAAATTCTTTTTAAATTTGTTTCATATAGACTTGGTAAAGCCTCTTTCTTTCGTGGAAACGTAATCAAGTAAAAGATTGAAGGGAACTCTTAATGGGTTCCCTTTTAGTTTGAGTAATTTGGTTAACGATTCAGTCCAAGAAACTTTCCGCTAACGTCAAACCCGATAGCTATTGGGGGTGAAAAAACATCCAGTCTTTTGTTCATTATTCATAGGATAAAAATAGGGGATTTTTCTTGACTTCGATCTTCTAGAATGATACCTATAGCTATCGAGATTTAGGCATGAATCAAATCCAAGGACTATCGCGGCATCAGGAAACTTTCGGATTGTTTATGTGAAGGGTATTCGTGGGTTAAACTAAAGTCATTGCGTCCATCGAACGTAAGTGGTTGCTTGATCAAATCCCTCCCATGTGATGATGAGGGAATCTTTAGAAACGGATTGTATAGTGCCCTCTTGGATAAAATCGTTGAAATAGACTTTTAGTTTTCTGTCGATGAGTTCGAAGGGCATATCTCCATTTCCATCATAATCTACAATGAAGAAAGACTTCTTCGTCCATCGAAAATCAGCATGCGGCCCCTCAGGATCGGTGGTCCAGATGCCGAGGAGTAGGGCAGTGTCGAGGCTTGTAGAAATCGTTGAAGTGCTTGGTCGATTGATGTTCTCAACGTTTTGCGGGTTTAAGAAGTTGGCGATTTCGGAGCCGTAAACTGTCTGCCAACACTACACTTGATGCGAAGAACAAATGTTCATTTAACCACTGAACCGCCAATTTCTTAAACCCGCTGTTACCGGTTCGTGCTTCTTTGTCTGTGTCATATTGCAGGCGGTTTGTGTCTTGCTTTGTCCTGTTTAAATACGCGTCTGTCACGGGTTGCTGTGCGGTTGCAAAAAAATTAAAACACCGAAGGGTGGGCGAAAAATAAATTGAATTTCTTCTTGGGTGGGAGAAAAAATACTCTCTTAAAAAAAATTACTTGAAGCGTTGGCTTGTGCGTTTTTTTAAGAGTGTATTTTTTGTGTGAAGGCTTTTCATCTAATTATTTTTTTGTCTTTGATAAATGTTTTTAAAGCAACTGCAATTGCATTTGCTAATGGAACTGGAACTCCGTTTCCAATCATCTTGAATTTCTTTGACAAAGGTGATTTTGCTGGCAAAACATATTCGTCCGGCACACCTTGAATTCTCAATGCCTCACGCACTGACAAACGCCTGTTCTTGTATGGATGTAAGTGAACTTCATTATTTCCATAACAAGCTGTCGGGCTGTATTTGAAACGGTGAAGTCGTTTAAATGATGGTCTGTTTGTTTCACCCTCGTCAATTGCTTCCAAAAATTTCTCTGTTACATACAAATTAAAAAATTCGTTTGCATTGTCTGTTGAATTCATTTTACGGGTTGGAACTAAACAACTCTCAACACATAATTCAAGAGGCAAATCTTTTGGCTTTGTCAAAGTTTTTCCAAACTCAACTTGCTTTGCCCAAGTATATTTTGTCGCTGCGTTTTGATAAGTTTTGTTTACCGGAAATGGAAACCATTTTCCAAACGCACTTTGCGAAACAATTTTTTCATCAAGTTTTGTTTTCCTAATTCCAACAAAGAAAATTCGTTCTCTGAATTGAGGAACTCCAAATTCTAAAGCATTTAATTTTTCATGGTCAACGAAATATTCTTTCTCAACTCTTTTCAAAAGTGTCTGCAAAAACTCTTTCGTGTCTTTTCGCTTTGTCAAGCCGGTTACATTTTCCATTACAAAAAATGTTGGCTTCAATTCTAAAATTTTATCAAAGAAAAGAATGGTAAGTTTTCCTCTCTCTCCATCAAAACCTTTCAAACTTCCATTCATACTAAAATCTTGACAAGGTGGTCCACCAATCATTCCAAAATTTTCCGGTTTCCCTTCGGGAAATGCTTCTGCTATAATTTCCTTTGAAGAAACTTCTGTGATAGATTTAGTATTAAATATTTCTGCTTTGATTCCATTGCCTTGTGATTTTCTCCATGAAGTGATTCCCGCTGCATGAAGTTTTGCAAAATCTTTATCAAACTCATTTGTCCAAACAGTTTCAAAACCTGCTTGCTCAAATCCCATATCCAAAAAACCTCCACCGGAATAGAAAGAAAGAATTGGAATTTTATTTTCGTTATGGTTACTCATAAACTATTGTCGTCTTGGTTGCAGAGTAAACAAATTCCGTTGCTTCTTTTCTCAAATTGAAAACGCTTATTTGTTTGTTTCTACTGTTATTTAATTCATCATATTTTTCAGTCGGAAAACTTGTAACTGTAATTTTCCTATCGCCACTTTCTAAAAACACACTCACATTTCCGTTTTGATATTTAACCACATTTATTATTGAACCTGAAACATCATAGAAAGAATAATCGGTTTCCAAATGTTTCAGAAAAAAAGAACAAGCAGGTCTGTATAAACAATACTTGCAATTTGCCTCTGATGGGTTGGCTGCAAATTTTTCACTGATGATACTTTCGTTTGTTGCATTTAGTAATTCTTTCGCTTCCTCAAAGATAATATTGCACTCTGACTCCGTGAAGTCAATCGTGAATTTTTGTTTTGCCAAATCAACTAAACTCAATTGAATTGGGAACTTGCCATTGGTTTCAAAATATAAATAAGCATAGAGTTTTAATTGCTCTTTGTATTCTTCCTTAATATCAGAAAATATTTCTCCATCATCATCTAAAATATCTTGTGTGATTGCTCCAGTTTTGAAATCAATAATTTCTGCTTCTTGTTCTGCTTCAATCACCAAATCAATTTTACCTGCAATTAATTTGTCTTTTGATTCAAACCATTTTTCAGAAGAATATTTTACTCCGCTTGATATTGCAGGTCTTTCAGAAATATTTCTCAAATGTTTTTTCAAAAGAATCTTCTTCATCCCAAAGTCCTTCACATTCTTTTGAAGTGGAACAAAAAAATCATAACCCTGTTGTTTCAAATTCTCCTCTTGTAATTTGACTTGCTCGTCAAATGCTTTATTGAAATCTTCTTCGTTTCTGATTACACCCTTTGCAATTAGTTCAAGCATTTTGTGCAACACTGTTCCGAAATAAGCATTGGGTGAAACTGGCAACAAAGGTTTCTTCCCAAACGCTTCTGCCAATAAGGATTTGTAAGCACAATTTTTCATTGAATAAAATTGACTTGGAGAAATCCTGTTGATTTTCCTGAAAACTATTTTGCCAACTTTATTCATTACCTGTTGATTAATTTTTCATAACACCAACCCGGTCTGCGGTGCAAGTTGAAAGTATCAACAATGCTTACAGTTCCGTTTCTGCTGCTTGTGTATTCATCAATCTCTGCTTTTGTTTCTGCCAACCAGTTTGCTTCTCTGATATTTCTTAAATCCCAAAACGGGTGAACAATCATGATTAAATTCTTTTGGTTTCTTCCGAATTTAATAACAGGTAATCTGTTTATCTCACTCAAATGAGTGAAGCCAAAACTTTGAGCAAAACTGTTTCTTAACTCTGTTGCAAATGCAAGCCAATCATTCAGCTCAATGTAGTCAGTGAAATTTCCGTCTGTGCCACAAACATAATTTGCATCACTCATTACACGCAACATTGCCAAACCTAATTTCCAGTCAAGCAAACTGTGATAGTTCATGTTTCTGTAAACCTTCAAACAATCATAGCAAGCATCCTTGCAACTGTGTTGATGTGTAGCTGAATGAATCTTTCCCAAATAGTTAGTTGGATCGGGTGGAATCATCGCTTCTGCAAGAATGTTTTGAAAGTTGTTGTATAAATATCTCACGAACCCTGAACCGTTTGGCAATTCATCAGTCAAAATAATTTCTGCAATTCTTCTGTCTGTTCCATCGTCAAGCGTTTTCATGGATATGTCTGCAATCTCAATTTCAGTTGGGTCAACATCAAGTTTGTCAGCCAAAATTCTTTGCAATAAAAATGCTGCTGAATAATATCCTGAACGAACTCCATTTGATTGTGCTTTGATGTGAGGCAAATCTGTTTCTCTTGAAAACATATTCAGGTCTAACTCCAATGAAACTGTTGCCGGTGCAATCCTGAAAATTTCAGTTTTCTTATTGCTTGCTAAAGCAATTAGTTCGTCTTGTCCTGCTGCATTTGGTTGAATGAAAATTGAATATCCATTTGAGTTGGAGTTAACTGCCAAATCATTTACTAACCATTGGTCATTAAACCAAAATCCGATTACAGAATTAAATGGAAAGCGGTTGTTTGTGTTGTAAAGTTTTCCTGTGAAATATCTGTCAGAGTTTGTGTTCACTCTCCAAGTAACATCCTTGTCGCTGATAATTAAGTCGGCATTATTTACCAATTGATGTTGGTCGGGATTTGTGGGGTCATTTATTTTCTCTGCAAAAATTGGTGGCCTTGACAATAGAAATTCTGAATCATCTTTATTATCACTGCCCGAGGAAAGATTTGTTCTGTATGCTCTCGGTGATTTCAGTTTTACTGGTTGCTGATATTTGTCAGGATTTAATTCACCACAATTGGGGCAACTGTCAAATTGATTCTGTCCTTCTAATTCAGTTTTTCTTTCTTCTGAATAAGTTTCAAAAAATCCGCAAGCTCTGCATCTAACAAACCAACGATTCAACGAAAATGGAAGTTGGTTACTTGTTCTTGCGTTGGTAACTGTTTCGCTTCTGTTTCTTCTTGTGTTTATGATGTCACTTGTGAAGCCAATTACTTGATGAATTGCTTTGTCTTTTGTTTTCTGTGCTCCCGGGGCAAACTCATAAATTGCCATTGACTGTGCTCTGTCAATTGAAAGCGGTTCTAAATGTTTGTTGATGCCGTGATATAAGTTTCTGATTGTAGTTGGCATTCCAAACATTGGGAGAATTCCACCTTCAGCTAATTTTTCTGAAACATCAGTAGTTGCAATTTCTTCATTGTTGATTACACTTTGTGCCTTTTCAATTAAACCGTTTGCGGTTGTTGTGTCCGCTATCCAAGTGATAAAATCATTTCGCTTTACAAGTAACTGCGGTGTTATCAAAGCATCAATCGTTTCTTCAATTTGCGTTCTGTTGTTTGTTATCCAATGAATGATTTGTGTTTTGTAATCTGTCCAATTCACTTGTGCATCACCAATGTTTCCAAACTCTCCGTGAACACTTGACTTTTCATCGTTGGTTATGTCAATGCCTTCATCAATGTATGCCTTCCTGAAAATTTCTTTTGCAAGTAAGCGTTTGAAAATTCTCTCTTGATTCATTGAGAGAAATGGAGTAGGTGGTGAATCGCCTGTAATCTTATGAGGATTTGAAAAATAAAATTCGTCATGACTTCTACCTCTGCAAAAAGTTAGAATCACTGAATATGCTTGCCCTCTCCGTCCTGCTCGTCCAACTCTTTGTTGGTAGTTGAATCTTTGCGGTGGCATATTTCCCAACATCACTGCTTGCAATGCTCCAATGTCAACACCAACTTCAAGTGTTGTTGTTACACTCAACAAGTCAATTGTTTTTACTTGCCTCATTCCTTCATCCGGCAAAATGATATTTCTGAAATGTCTTTGCCTTTCAAACTGGTCGTCTGTTTGTCCGGTTAATTCTTCGCAATGCAAACGGATTGGTTGGCGTTGTACTTTGATTGCATTGTATGAGAGATAATTTTCTTCCCATATATCATCACATACGCTGTCCGCTTGCGGTTGCAATGGCGTAACTGAATATGTGCAGATGCCTCCGCTAAAGTGCAAGTGTGGTCTGCTTCCCCGTGGGCTTGTCCAAACTTGGTCGGTTGCCCGTGCAACTTTTATATAAAGATTTTCAATTTGAATTCCTGTATCACCTGCAAGTAAACCACTTGTTGAAAGCGTTGTGAAAACTGCATCACCAATTTCAGTTTCTTGTTTTGATAATCGTGAAGCAATTGCACGAATATATTTTTTTACTTGTCCTGGCAATTCTCTGTATGCCGTGAAGTTGAAAGGACTTGCATCATCAACCTTGTTGTGTTTCCATTTGTCCCCTAAAATTCTGATTGTAGAATTTACGATTTGCAAAAACTCCTCTCTTGGAATTGCAACTGCGTTTGCTTGATCTGTGATAACTTGCATTTCAGGATTGATACTTACATAACCCAATGCGGAAGATTCAAATGAATAAAAGAGAGAACCAAAAAACATTGATGCAAGATTTGTAAAAGTTCCATCTCTCATTTCTGCAATGAACTCATCACTGATTCCGGCATTCCATTCTTCTCTCTCAAAATTTATCAATTCATACCAAGGAACAAATCTTCCGTTGAGTGGTTTTGATTGCAATGAAATATCGTTGCCTCCCGGGTTTATTCCCAACTCAACAAAATGTTTTATGAGTGGTGCAAGGTTTACTGAATTTGTGATGTGAACCAACTCTCTAACATTTATCAGCAATGAACGGAACTCATTTAACTTTGAAATTGCATCTTCTTTTTCTCTCAACCGGTTTGTATTTGTTCCGGTGTAGTTTGATTTCTCAAACAAGTATTCTACTTCATCAAAAATGACTGCTGACTTCAATCGGAGTTCTGCTTGCCTTGGTGTATCGCCACTATCAAACGCATTTATGATTTGAAAACGCAACATCAAATTTGTGTAAAGTTCACTCACTAAAATTTCTCTCAACAAATCTGTGAAGTGATTTCTCTCAATACCGTTTGCAATTTGTGCTGCATCTTCTCGGCTGTCAGAAAACACAACCAACTTCCTTTCTGCTTCGTTGTCCGGCAACTGATACATAAGTTCCTTTGCAAAAATTTGTGTTGTCTTGGCGAAACCTGTTCTGAAACCTCTGATAGAAGTGAATTTTCTTTTTGGTGTGTCTTGCCTTCTCTTTTGATTATTTAAACCGCAACATGGACAAACGCATGGCAATGCTTTGTGTGTTTCTCTTGTGTCAATGTTTCCGCTTGCATCAGGAAATGCAATATCTCTGTTTGAACCGTTCTGTGTAATTGTGAAGTAGAAACCTTTTATCCAAAAGTTACTTTCAGCATTTGCTTTGTCGTGTGAAAAATCAATGTCGCCTGAAATGCAATTGAGTGAAGCTGGAATCCAATTCGCTTCATAGTCGCCTTGATTAAATCCGTTCACTGTTGTTTGTCTCCAATAGTCAACCGGAATTCCATGTTCACGGTCATGCTTTGTGAACTCTTGATTTCCGCAAGCCCAAAAAACTGCGAACTCTTGGAAACTTCTTTTCTCAACAAGTTTTGCTGGTGTCTTTTCCGGGATGCCTTCAATGTTCGGACTGATTGGAAGCAATTCAAAAGAATGATTGCCGGATTCATTTCTTGTAACCAATCTACTTCCACCAAATAAAGTTGTTCCGCAATTATCACAATAGAGTAATTCTAAAATTCTGTTTCCTCTTTCAGAATTTATTTTTGTTGTTGAATAAAGTTTTCCAGCTGTTCGTTCTCCGTCTGCAAAAGTGGCGTTGTCAATATCATCTGCTTTTACTGATGCCCAAATTCCTTCTATGTTCCTAAAGAAGTAATGAAACCTGAATCGTGGTAATTTTCTATCATCAGGAATTGAAGAAGCAACTGCTTGAAATTCCGGTTCATCAAACATTGCTCTTGCTATGAGTAAACCTCTCAAAGCATTTTGTAAATCTTCTTTGTTGGTTGTGTTTTCAAAAACTGTTTCCGCAAAATATTTTCCTGTTGAATCATCACCAGTTGCTTTGATTGAACAAACTGCTTTGTAATTATCGCAAGGCGAATACAATCTTTCTTTGAGTTGCAATGCAGGGTTTGTAATTACTGCAAGTAATTTTTCAATTCCTGTTTCTGCCTGTGTTATGTTGAATGCAGTTGTAATTTGTGTTGCTGCTGTTTCGCAAGTTGCAATGAAAGTTGTGTTTGAAATATTTCCTTTCGCCAAAGAAAATTGCTCCGCAATTTCTTTGAATGGATTCACCGGAAGTTTTCTTCCGGTTTCAGGAAATGGAGTTACAGGATTATATACTCCTTCAATCAGTTTGAACTTGTTGTCAAAATGTGCTTGGCTCACGCCGAAAAAATCACAAACAAAATTTTTGCTGTCATCGTCTCCACCTTCAAGCGATGCACTTGATGCAAGTATGCGTAACTGCTCATGATGTGGGTGCAAGCCCAAACGGTCAAGCACAAGTTTGAGTAGGTATGCTACCTCTGTTCCTTGTGTGCCTCTATACAAGTGTAACTCGTCAATGATTAAATGAAAAATCCGATTTGGTTTTGCTGCTGCTCTTTCTGCCTCCTGTAAATCTTCGCAAGCCAACCATTCTCTTGTCTCGTCAAAAATTCCTTTGTCAATATCCCTCATTAACATTATGCTCAACATGGAATAGTTTGTAATGAGAATATCAGGTGGTGCAACTTGCATATCAAATCTGCTTCTCATTTCTGAACCGTCTAAGCGTTGAAAAAAAGATTTTAATTCTTTCGCTTCGCTTCCGGTTTTCCCTGTTGCCTGAATGTATTGTTCAACTCTGTCCGAATCAATTTCTATTTGTCGCAACACTTCAACCAACTGTGTAACTTTTTTTTTATTGATTACTGTTCCGTTGTCAGTGAGTTTTTTCAACTCACCTGCAACGGGTGAACTCCCGTTGTATCTTCCAAAATAAATTGAGTTGCCGTTTGCATTTGTGTTTAGCCATTGTCTTGTATCATCTGAATCAAGAGCTTTTCTTAATCGGCTCATTTGGTCTTCTACCAAAGCATTCATCGGATAAAGAATCAATGCTCTTACTCCGGCTTTTCTTCTTTCGTGTTGTCTTTGTCTTGCTGCATCACTCAAAGTAAAGTCGGCTGTGTTTACAGTTTGATTTGTTGTAAGTCCTCCGTCTGCTCTTTCCTTCCACCATGTATTTACTGTTGCTGACTTTGCATGAGGAGTTTGCCAATTGGCAAACTCTTTTGCAAGCTGTGCAAACAGTGGCAACAAAAAAGATTCTGTTTTTCCTGAACCTGTTCCTGATGTGATGATGCAATTATTTCCTTCCATTGCTTGCCTCAACATTTCTGCTTGATGCGAATGCAATTTTATTGTTGATGGAAACAAACCAGTCTTTACAAGTTCTCTGAAAGTTGCTGCTTCGTTTGCGTTTAATGCGTTGCCTAAATCAGCAAACGTTAAATCATCAATGCGTTTGTTGCTTGAAACATAATCGGGTAATGGTTCAATCCACGGTTTGCGGTAAAGAACTTTATCGTAATTGAGTAAAGCGTAGCGTTCACTTTCTATGCCTTCAAACTTTGTCCCGAATGCTGTTTCAACATAGCGGATAAAGTTTTCCTTTATCGTTTCAAATGAGCCAATAGGGTCTTTCATTATAGATCTTTGTTGTTTGGTTCTTGTCCTAATTTATGAAATAAATTTTGTGTGAATATGCCGGGAATATTTTCATAAACCCTGTAATATCTTCCGTCAATTTCTCGAAAGTCAGGTGCTAATCCGCTAAGAAGCATGATTGATTCTGAAAGTAATCTTGGCAATGGTGTTTCCAATGGAATTGCAACTTTCTTCCGGCTATCATCAAACAAAATAAAATGCTTGTTGAATTGTTTAAGAGCAAGATACTTTCCCCAGTTCTTATCTACTGAATAGCATTTGCCGTCTTTCCAAAGTTTGTTGTAGTAAGTGTATTCGTTGAGTTTGTATTCAATCAATGAAAATGATTTATCAAAAGTTGGTGATTCATTTCTTTCGTAACTCAAATTTTCAGGATTGAAAATTCTTCTTGCCCAACCGTAATCCTCTTGTGAAGTTTCGTTGTTAGTGAGAAGTTCTCTTTCATACTCTTTTATCTCTGCTGAAAACAATTGCAAAGCAATTTGAACGAAATCTTGTTGACTGAATTTGATTTTCATTTCATTGGCAAATGCAGTTATGTTCCGTTCTCCTGAACCTTCGGTTCTTTTGCCAAATGCTCTGATTGTAATTACATCAGGCAACAAAAGTTTTTCATTTGATGAAAACTGTTTTCTGATTTCAACTTGTAGGTTATGTTTCGGTGCTGTTGTGATTATTGAATTTACAAGCGAAGCATCCCTACCACCAATGAGTAAAACTTTTCTGCCTTGATGGGAAGGAATGAAAATTAATTGTGGTGGGTTCACCACAATTTTTTTTGTTTCATACTCGTAATCAAGAAATCCGATGTAGTCGTAAAAATTGAGAGCTGCTTTTTTTATCTTTGACAAATTAGAATTTCCTGTTGCTTGTCTTTCTGCAAACTCTTTTGAATAGTAGAATTCAAATGCTCGGTAGAACTCCTCTGTTGTCAAAACATTTTTGAGAGTGAGAAAACTGCCAAGCATATTTCCGCAATGGTTGTTGAATGGTGCGGTTGTTATTTGTTCTGCAAGTTCTTCATTCAATGTAATGAAAAGGTTTGCCCATGCACAATAAGTTCTTTGACTTGCTCTTGTTGGATTTATGATGTTGCTGCCTAAACAATATTGCTGTGCATAATTGTTTGCATTCCTTCCGAATGAATCTCTTTTGGGAAGTTGAACTCCATCAACTTTGAGAGCCGAATCTTTTGAACTGACAAGGTTGTAAGCAATTTCATTTCCGGCAAAATTTTCTGCTTCAACTTTAATAAAGAAGTCAAGGTTCAATAAAGTATCATCAGGAAGCAACCAACGGTTGCTGTTTGATTGCTTCTTTATTAAAAATATTTTTTCCTCTGTGTTTCTGTATTGGAGATAAACTTTTTCGTTGCCGTCTGAATTTGTTATTTCTACTTCTGGCAAAAAGTCATTGCAGAAAGTTCTGAAATTTATTTTCAGTCCTCCGGCTAATTCAATTCTCTTTTCGGTAAAGAGTGTAAGCAAAGGAATATCGGGATGGCTCTTGCTTGGATTTAGAATTTTGAAAAGAGAATAATTTTCTGGTAGTCCTTCAAAATCTTCTTCTCTGAAATTTCCATTGCGGAAAGTTCTACTCCAATCAATTATTGATTGCTTCTTTTCTGTTTTGCAAAGCAAAAACATCGGGTCTGTTTTTGAAAGCGTTTCCGTTTCAATCCAGTAACCTGTGCTTAACTGAAATGTTCCGGCACTGACAAACAACCTTACTTCTCTTAGCGGAAATCTTGCAACCCACTTATTGAAATCATCACGAAGTTCAATCGGTTCTTTGAAGTCAATGTTCAAAGTTTTGCTCCAACCATTTGTTTCATATAAATTTTCATACTCGTCAAACTTCAAATCTTCGGGGTAATCATTGGAAGAATAAGTTCTGTATGAAAATAGAATTTGTCCATCGTTGTCATTCACTTTGAATTGTAAAAACAAAGGGGCTACTGTGTAGTTCCTCCTTGTTCGTTGCGTTACTCCATCATCTTCGTCTTGGTGTGCTTCGCCTGTCCACTTCTTGTATTCCCGTTTTACAATTTCAACTATTGATTGTCCTAACTCGTTTGAATCACTTTTTCTGATTAGTTCAATCACACTTTCTTTTAGCCAAAGAATTTTTGAGCCGTGCCTTAAAAGAATTTTTCGCAATTCTTCTTTTGAATAAACAGAATCAGGAATTAAACCAGCTTCAAAAAATAGTTCCGGTAGTTTTTTTATTGCACTCGGTGGCAAAACACATTGGGAAAATGGTTTGCCAACATGAATCCAATTTTGGTTGCCAAACTTTTTTAATTCAAAGACTCCAAGGTCGCAATTCTTAGTTATCACTGCCCATTCTTCAAGTGCGTTCCAAAGGTGTGAGATGCTTTGAAAATTTCCTGTCCAAATAGTTTCCTCTGTGAATGAGTTTAGAATTTCATACTTCCGAAAAAACACATTCACTTTTCCATAGTAGTTGGTAGCGTTAAAATGTTCTTCATAAGTTTCTGTCAGAGGAATGATGTAGAGAATCAGATATGCAATGAATGGCGGTGTGTCTGTCTTATTCCAATTTGAAAATAGTTGGAGTGGTCGGCTGATAGGAGAGTAAGGAACTCTAAAATCATTTGCCTCTTGCCGGTCAAATTTAATTGCATGAATGAAGTCAGCCCAAATTTCTTCGTCAGATGTTCCGCTAAAAATTGGTCTTGAATATTTTATTAAGTCATGCTTTGTTAGATAAAACAGAATGTCCTTACCTGCGTTGTCAGGTTTGAAAAATAGTTTGGCAATATGTTCGTTCCATTCTATATAGGTCATCGTTCAAATGTAGAGAAAATAGAGGGGTGGAAATTTGGCTCTTTTGCTTTTGCCTCTGGGTTGGCTTGTGCGTTAGCGGCAAAAGCAAATGTGCCAAATGTGCGGTGGCAATAGAAATTCAATTTTTTTTTGTGCGGTGGCGGTGTTTTAATTTTTTTATTGCGTTGGCTTGAGTGTCGGCTTGTTAGTCAGAACTGTCCCATGGTCAAGTTGCTTGTATGTCGTTGTATAACTGTCAAAATTTGTTGCTCTTCTGTTTAATTTTTAGCTGTCAGGTTAACGGCTGCAATGTCGCCTTAGCATGACCACTAACCACTTGCTCCCCACACCTCCAAGTGCGGATGGTTGCCTTAAAAGTACACATTCTAATTAAATATCCAAATCATCTGTTTCGGGCTTAGTTATTCTTGTTCAGTGCTGTTAAGCGATGGTCAGTTTATGGTGGGGGCGGTGATTTTGAGGAACAAGCGCCGAAGGTATTTCGCTTTTTGTAATCGTTTATGCGTATTTATACGTGTATTAAGACTTTTAAATACACAATTCGAAGTGATGTCAATCCCCCCAGACCGTGGCAATTGCGCTAGGGATAGTAGCGGAAATCCTTTTTTGAGCGAAGCGGGAAAAAGAGCAGGAGTAGGAGGATGGATAGGAGTAGGAGGATGGGTAGGAGTAGGAGGATGAGTAGGAAGTAGGATTAAAAAAAAAATCGCCGCTTCAACTGGAAGCAGCGATTTTAATTAATTAAACTCTATGAATTATTTCTTCTTAGAAAAACTCTTTCCGCTGAAGCCGCCAGAGGCGTAGGCGGTGTCTTTCTTTTTGCCTTTCTTGAAATCACCTTTCAAGCCTGCATCACCACCGCTGCTGCTGCTGCCGCCGCCGCCGTAAGACTTCTCTCTCTTCGGACCGCGGTCGCTGCCGCCTTTGAAGCGGTCGCCACCGCCGTAGCTATTGCCACCGCCGTAACTGTTGCCGCCGCCGCCATAGCCGCCGCCGCGCTTCTTGTCGCCTCTAAGACGTGTTCTCGGAATGCCCGCGTCTTTGTTGCCTCTCGATTCCATGCGCACTTGTCTTCCACGGTAAGATTCATTCTTAAACGCTTCCAACACTTTGTCCACGGCTCCGGCACGCACTTCTATCAATGAGAAGGTGTTTTTCAAATCTGCCCAGGTCACGTCGTGCTCGCTAATACCAGCGGTTTCAGCAACGTATTGCTTGATGGATCCAAAATTGAATTCGTCAATCATTCCTAGGTTCACATACAATTTTACCACGCCAGATGCTGCTGCATTGTTGCGATCTCCACCACGCTTGTCATCTACATTGAGATCCGGTGCGTTGCGGTAGTATTCCAAGAAGCGATTGAACTCCACGCTCACAAAGCGCTTGATCACTTCTTCTTTGGTCAAATCAGCAAACTCTTCATACACTTTCGGTAGGTAAGCTTCAATCGCTTTTTCATTCAATGCTACGTTGTGTACGTTGTGCACCAAATGGAACAATTGCTTTTCACATACTTCAAATGGGGTAGGAATGGCCGCTTTCGTAAATGGCTGCTTTATAATTTTCTCAATCTGCTTAATCTTATAAAGCTCTTTCATATTGATGATGATGATCGATACTCCTTTCTTACCGGCACGAGCTGTACGGCCTGAACGGTGTGTGTAGTTTTCGATTTCATCAGGTAGATTATAGTTGATAACGTGTGTCACGTCGTTCACGTCGATACCGCGCGCTGCAACGTCTGTAGCCACGAGCATGTTCAACGCTCTGTTTCTATAACGCTTCATCACGTGGTCGCGCTGTGCTTGCGACAGGTCACCGTGCAATGCGTCGGCGTTGTATCCGTCTTTGATAAGCATTTCAGCCACAGACTGCGTCTCGGCTTTGGTGCGACAGAATACAATGGCGAAAATATCAGGATTGTAATCGGCGATGCGCTTCAATGCGAGATACTTGTCGCGCTGATGCACTACATAGTATTGGTGTTCGATGTTCTCATTACCTGTGTTCTTGCCACCAACGGTGATTTCTACAGGGTCTGACATATAACTCTTCGAGATGCGCAATACTTCGTCTGGCATGGTGGCTGAGAACAACCATGTTGACTTTTCTTCTGGTGTAGTGCTGAGGATGGTATCCAAATCTTCTTTGAATCCCATGTGCAACATTTCATCTGCTTCGTCGAGGACTACAAATTCCACGGTAGAAAGGTTGATCACGCCTCTATCGAGCATGTCCACCATACGACCAGGCGTACCAACGATGATTTGTGGTCCTTTTCTCACATCTCTGATTTGTCCTTCGATGCTAGCACCACCATAGATGGCCACTACATGAAGACCAGCGGTGTGTTTTGCAAAATTTTGAAGGTCCTTGGTGATTTGCACGCAAAGTTCGCGTGTTGGACAAAGGATAAGGGCTTGGGTGTTGCGGTTTCCTTCGTCGATCAACTCGATAAGTGGAAGACCAAACGCCGCTGTTTTTCCAGTACCTGTTTGCGCGAGGGCCACGAGGTCGCTCTGCTCAGCGAGCAAAACGGGAATAGCTTGTTGTTGGATGGGGGTGGGCGATGTGAAGCCAAGTTCAGACACAGCCTTGAGCACGGGCTGACTCAGCCCGAGCATTTCAAATTCGTTCATTTTTTAATGTATTGATTGTTAATCCTTTTCAGATAGAATCACAACCATCATTTTCAAAAGAACAACCCGGCTAGTAGCGGTACCAAAAAATGAAAAGTTCAACTCGCCCCGAAAAGCGGGGGCAAATGTAGTGAAAAAAAACTAAAGTAGGAAAATGAGTAGGAGGATGAGTAGGAATAGGGGTAGGATTAGGAGGATGAGTAGGGAGGAGGAGGATGAGTAGGGAGGAGGAGTAGGAGTAGGTGGAGGAGTAGGAGTAGGAGTAGGGGTAGGATTAGGAGTAGGAGTAGGGAGAATAAATTATTCGAATAAGTGGAATAATTTATACGGAACTACTTGGATGGGAGGGAGGTAGATTTGTGGAATATATTTTTTTGTTAAATATTATGGAAAGGACTTGGTTCGATTTTCAAGGATTAGAGATTTATAAGAAATCTCAAGAATATTACATGAACAACAAAAGCATCGTATCCCACGGAAAACCAATGCTTTTTGCCATTGATCAATTGTTGAGGTCAGCTCATAGTGTGGTACTCAATATCGCTGAAGGACTTGGAAGAATTACACCTTCGGATAGAAGGCATTTTTTTATTATTGCCAGAGGCTCATTATTTGAAAGTGTGGCCTGTATCGACTTATTTAAAAAGGAAAAACATGTATCTGAACAGATTTATATCGAAATGATGGATTTGGCAGCAGAAATTTCCAGAATGCTCTATACCCTAATAAAAAATCTCACCCCCTCAAAGCCCACCAAAAACGTCTGGTAAAAATCCCTACCCATACTTCCTACTCCCTACTCCCTACTCCCTACTCCCTACTTCCTACTTCCTACTTCCTACTTCCTACTTCCTACTTCCTACTTCCTACTTCCTACTCCCTACTTCCTACTTCCTACTCCTACGCCTCCACCCCACTCATCCTCTTCAACGCCAATTCTTTTGCGAAGTCGACGAATACTTTGTAGGCTTGGGTGAAGATGAAACGGTCTTCGAAATTTTTGTGGACGATATTTCTTCTGGCCATACCGTTGACCAAGGTGCGGCGGCCGTCGGGGTCTTTGAGGGCTTTGTTGCTTTCGATCAAATCGATGAAAGAACTGTTGTCGAAATAACGGTCGATTTCTTCGGTGGTGAATTCATTAAATTCTAACGCTTCCAAAAAATTTCTTCCGTCTTTGTCGAGCTCATAACTGAGCACTGCGATGAAGATGCTCACGTCGCGCGAAAAGTTTTCGCTGGTTTCCTTGCTCAAAAGATAGGCGTAGTCTGATTTGAATACCAAATCCAAATCAAAAGACACTTTGAAAAACTCTGCAAAGAATTTCTCATTTTCTTTCAAAGAATTAAAGTGCTCTTCGTTGCTCAAAACGAATTTACCATTCATCAATTCTTCTACGATTTGTCTGTGATGCTGAGGATATACCATGATTAAAACTTAATTGCGGGTTCTACTTTTAACTTAGGAACGGATAGGTGAGAGGTGGTGGTTTTGATATCCACGCGCTCATTTTTATTGGGGAAATCGATTTGCAATCCTTCGTCGAACAGGAGGCCTGTGAGGGCGAAGAATTTTTCTGTTTCGATATTCTCAAAGTCGGCTTTCAAGGTGTTGTAACACCAACCGAAGAAGTCGTTGACGGGCATTTGACTTTGGAGCTTGGTCATAAATGCTTCGCGATCAAAAATCCATTTGTCGAAATCGGCCACGCCTTCTTCATACATCACCACTTCAGGTTGTGCAAACTGTTCGAAGAATTCGCGCACCTTGTAGAGCATGTCTTTCGCGTAAGGCATGTTGCGGCTTCCCTTGAGCAATGGAGGTGTGTCCATCTTATAAGGATTGCGCAAGAATTCGATCCATCCAGTGAGGATGAGCGATTCGGTGCGGATGCGCTCGAGAAGCGGAAGAAGTTCGTTGGTCAAAATTTTCGATTGACGCAACAAATCGGTGTTGGTTTGAATCAATTGCACGTAGAGTTTTTCAAACTCAGCGCGTGTTGTTTCATCACCAAAATCAAGACGTCTGCGATTCGCATATTCACTGATCTCCATCAATTTGCTCGTCACAGATTCCGAGTGATTCACGTCGAGAATCTTGTTGAGCGGCAAGATGTAATAGTCGATCCAGAAAGATGCTTTGTGCACTTTATCGCGGTAGTCAACACGTTCGATGTTCGATTTGAGGTCGCGCGTTTCAGCGAGGAGACGAAACGCATTGCGCTCCACTAAATCCACAAATTCGCGGATTTGGTGCGAAAGGTTTTTGATGCGCTCTTGAAGAATGTCTCTTTCTTGCGATTCGTATTTGCGAATCTTCATGAAGAGATCGCCAATCGAACCTTTGTATTTTTCAATGGTCTCAGGCAGAAGCGGCTTGAATTCAAACAACAGGAATTCCATCAGTTTGAAATACACATCGCGCATTTCGTAATCCGATCCTATTGGACGAATCACGCGGTATTCGCGCAAGCGGGCATTCATCAAATGTCCGTGCTTCTGACAAATCATGTCATACACTTCACGCGTGATGATACCATCGGTACTTTGATAATCGAATAAATCTCGAATAACGTCGAAGTACGTGTGTATAAAGCTTAATATGGTCCGTGGTTCTGCCTTAATCATTGCAGTTATTCTTCAATTAGTGTGTATTTCACTTTTACTTCCGGCAATTCCGCTTCAATGTTTGCGGCGATTTTGCGGTACATATCGGTGAGATCAGCGAAGTTTAATTCGCTCATTTCTACTTGGTTCATAAAATTGGATAATAGGGTTAACTTCACCTACAAATCTATTTGGTTATCCGCTCTTTCACAAGGCTTGTTAATCATTTGGGGATAACTCTCGAGGGTTGTTTTCTTAACCTAAATCAAGTTATTTGCGGTAGATTTAGTTCACTTTTGAATATCACATTTCAGCATGAATCGAAAGCGATTTTTACAACTACTAACACTTGCTCCAATTGGAGTATCGGCGATGAAATTGAACGAACTTTATAATGCGACGTCGGATATGCCGGATACGCCGCTGATGCCTGCCATTTTCTTCGGACATGGCAGTCCTATGAATGCGATTGAGATCAACAAATTCACGCAGTCACCACATAGAATTATAATCAATTGACAAATTATCGAAGCGTTTCAAAGGCGCTTCAATTGAGCATTCCAACACCAGAACATTACAGACCGCTATTGTATGTCTTGGGCATGAAACAAAAAGACGAGCGAGTCACTTTTTTCAACGATTTCACCACGATGGGTTCGATTTCGATGACAGGCGTGATGTTGGGATAAAAAAAAACCGCCCCCATCGGTTAAGCAATGAGAGCGGAATTTTAAATATTAGGTGGTAATCTAGTTCGAATTGATCTTCAACTCTTCGCGACGCACAGCATGCTGCTTGTCGTTGAGGTTGATCTTTCCTTTACTTCTGAAGATAAAGTAGTACTTGCTAAATCCATCATAAGGCTGCGGAGCGGCAAAGATTGGAATGAAGTTGTGCTCTTTACAGAATTGAACCAGCTGCGGACGGTTATGTTCGTCAATGGTTCCAATCTCGTCAATGAAGAGTGCAATCTTATTATCCTCACTACTTACAGCCAAACGATTGATGATGCTCATTACAATCACCAAACGAATCATACGGTCGGTACCATCTGATTCTACTTGTTCTTTCAAGTCCACACGCTTGATGGTACCTTTCACGTTGAGGTGAAGTTCGATGTCAAATAGATCTGTGAAATCTACTGACTTGCCACCATCGAGGTATTGGTTCAAGATTTTCAAGTCTTCACCTGTCTCGAATTCAAAAGCAAGTTGTGACGACAAGTTTTCAATCGACGCGATGCGCTCCAATTCGTACAATACGCGCTTGTTGTCTACCAATTCGATCTTGAGCGATTCGATGTTGGAGATGCGAGTGCGTGCAAGGCTTTCGTTGAAACGGTTGTACACAAAGGTTTTGAATTCTTCGTAGCGTTTGCGAAGGTTGTATGCTGGGTTTGCAAATTGTGTAGAGATACTTCCCAACAAACCTTCGATACTGCGCTCCTTATCATTGATACAAGCGATTTCATCTTCCACATACTTGATGAATTCTGTTTCATCAGCGATTGCAGAATTTGTTTTGAAGCGCAACTGATCAAAGCTGCGGTCTTTCGAACCTTTGAGCGTTTCGCGGTCAGTATTTGCAAGACGAATCTTTGCATAAATCTCATCGAGCGATTCATTGGTTTCATACTCGGTAGGAGTGATACCGAATTGCTCGATTTCTTGTTTGCGCAATTTCAATTCGATGATGCGCTCTTCCGCTTTGCGTGTCTCTTCGCGAAGGCTGTCCAAGAGATTTGTTTTTTCAGCAATCTCTTTTTTGAGTTTTTTCAACTCGTCTTCGAGACGGTCACGATCATTTTTAAGCGCGCGAAGTTCAGTGCCGAGTTCGCTTGCTGTCTGCTCTAGTTCAGGCTTGCTGTCGATCTTACGGAGTTTCTCTTTCACCGCTTCGATGTCGTCATGAACCTTTTGAAGTTCCTTGCGCGTCTTGTCGATGTGAAGAGAAACGGCCCAGAGTTTTTCCAACTCTGCCTTTTCTTTTTTCAACTCTGCGAGTTCATCCTTCAACACTTTAACAGAAGGCACGTCGCGCAATTCCATTTTCTTTGGGATTTCAATTTCACCATCGAAAATTTTCAATGAACCGTCTGCTTTGGTGATTTTTTTCTTCACCAATTTGTCGGGCATTGAAGCGAATTCTGCTGAGAAAATAGTGTTGAGCACTTTTCTCGTATCGTCATTATCAGTGATTTTTTGAATCAACTGATTGTCGTAGTTTTTGATTTGAGCCTCGAGGCGATTGCATTCGTTGTCGAGCTTGTTGAGCTTTCCTTCGAGTTGCTTGCCGTTGAGATTTTGGTTCTCCACCATGGTGATGCGCACTTCCGTTTCGCGGCGTTTCGCATCGAGGTTGATCAAAGATTCTTCGAGGAATTTTTTGTCTTCAAAACTATTGATGATATCAATTTGCGTTTGAAGTTGAATGAATTCCTTCTCGCGAATTTCGATCTCCGTTTCTTTCTTACCAATCTCTCTGTTGAGCTCTTCCTGCTTGGGTTTGAACTTCTCATTCACCGTCACAAGCGTCGATTGGAACGTCTTTTCTTTTTCTAATCTGCTGCTGTCAAGTTCGTTGATTACGCCTTGATATTGCTTGTCAAAAGCATATACCAAATCGCTCACGATTCTATTTTTCGCTTTGTAGAGATTTACTACTTCGCGAAACTCTTCGAAGTCTTTTTGAACAGACTTGATGGTTCTGATTTCTTCATTGATGCGCAAGAGATCGTTGATGTCTTTTTTATTTTTCTGAGAAAAATTAAGACCTTCATTTTCGCGGTTGTCCGCGATGATCAAAGATTCTTTAAGCGTTTTGTTGGTGATCAATTTAGAATTGATCAAGTAGCGATATACTTTCGAGAAGTTGTTGCTCAATCCGTCGGTACGCACGTTGTCTTCCAACCATACCACCGCTTCGTTGCGCTTTCCGCGTTGATACACGGCATTGAAAACTTCTGTTTTGCTTTTGTACAAATAAAGTTCTACGCCTTCTTTCTCCCAGTTCTC
>JBKCOM010000165.1:0-8918 GCA_046309775.1 Flavobacteriales bacterium | reverse complement strand
GTACATTGCCGCGGACGTTACTCAATTCCACAGCCTTTTGCTTGAATTCTTTGCTGTAATTTTTTCTTTCTTGTTTCATGATGTTAAGGTATTAAAATCCTCCTTAACTTAGTGTCCGGACAAACGTAGCAAATCCATATCAATTTGAGAATTTGGGTGATGGACTCATTACAACCCCTTCTGATTGGCCAGATATAGATTTATTCAATAAGAAGGTTATTCAACTTCATAGTGGTGGTGTTGTTCTTGGTCCTAGTCATTTAACAAGAGTTTCGAAAAGTCAAAAAATTGAGGTAACAGTTGAAAGTTACTACAATAATTTGGAAAACTCAGTTACCACAGGTCAATCATTACTTCAAATTTTTGCCTCTATGTTAGTAAATATTTTGGGGCAGTCACAGGTCTTGTTTCCTGCAGAATCTGGAGCTTTTTTAACGACATTTTCTAATGGGGCCTCACCGCAAAGCACTGCAATAGCTGATTTCCTTAACTCTCATGGGGCAGAACTAGATGCTGATAAGCCTCAAAGCTTTTTGGTTTATGTTTTTTTTGATAGCAAATTAATGATAGACTCAAGATTTTCTGGAGTTGTGCAGGTCGGTGATCCGAATTTAAAAAAGATCCTGGAAATGAATGAGAGATCAATGCCTAAGGAGGGATATTTCTATACATACGTTACGAATCAATCATCGAAAAAGGTATATTTCAACGATTTAAGAATTGTTCGAAAAGACGGGATCATAAAGCAAGAGAATCATTACTACCCTTATGGTTTAACATGGAGTAAAATTCCAAATCAGGAACATAGAAATTCGGGCTTTCAAGGTAAGGATTTTCAACAAGGGGAATGGTCTGAATATGGTTTGGATTTTTATGATTTTGGCGCGAGGATGTTCGATCCTGTTATTGGCAGATGGGTTGTACCAGATCCCGTGGCGCAGCATCACAACTTATATCAATCAATGGCAGGTAATCCCATCTCATTCGTAGACCCAAATGGATTGAGTGATGGTTGGATCGAAGATGAAAATGGGAATGTTTATTGGGACGAAAATATAAACAGCATTCAGGATTTCGAGGAATTTGGAATGTTTTCAAGTAATTTTGATGGTGCCCGTGCGGTCAAATATTTATTCCAAGAAGGTTTTGGATGGATAGATGGAGTACATTATTATTTCTCGGAAATAGGTGGTATGTCTGCATTGAACGGAGCCGGTGGAACAAGAACTTTAGAAACTGTTGAGATTGTAGATTATAAGGTTCAAAGTCCAGAGTGGTATAGTTTTAATAGGTTTATTGATGATGTAGAGCTTTCTTCTGATTTAATGGGGCCTGTGGGTAATGGTGCGTATAATATCTTGAAAAACAGGGGTTCATATATGCCTCGTCATGAAATTTATAGAGTGAATAAACCCATAACTGTTCGTACTCCTTTTGTTAATATTAATACTACTTCTAGAGTATTAAATTATACTCGCCTCGGTGGAAAAGTTTTAGGTGCAGCGAATATCGTAGCTACGGGTTATGAAATTAGTCAAGATTGGAGTGAAGGTAAATATAAGAGTGCAGGAGCTAGAGCTGCTGTATATGGTTTGGCGACAGGTGCAGCTTTCATTCCAGTTTTTGGTTGGGGTTTGGCCATTGGAATTGGTGTTGCAGATTATCTTTGGGGTGATGATTTTTATAATTGGGTAGAAAAACAATAATAATTAGCTTATGATTTACGATTATTTATTTTTTAAAAGCTATCAGCTTGGGAAACGCTCAAGAAATTTTGAAGATATACCTGTTTTAGCTGGTGTTATTTGGGTTGGGGCTTGTTTTATGTTTAATATTTATACTATTGCAATGTTAGCAGAAGCCTTGGGATACTCGGGCGGTTTTGTGTTTGAAAAAAAGTATAAATACATCTTTTCGCTTGGCTTAGTTCTTTTATTGATTTTCTATTATTCTTATAAAGGAAGATATAAAACTATTATTGAACGATATGAAGAAAAAGAAAGAATGAAAGGGAAAGGAATTCATCCAGTTTTAGTAATAACTTTCTATTATGTTGCAAGCTTTTTAATCGGTATGCTAACAGCTATGTTTAAGAACGGGGACGGTGTTTTTAAGTAGATTAACCATTCTCCCAATCTCCCATTCTCCCAATCTTCCTCACTTTATCTCCACGGCTTCCACCACCACCGCTCCGAAGCGCTCGTTCACGAGGTCGATGATGCGCTTCTTGTTGAGCGACAACTCCTCGCGCAAGACGCCCGAGTCGATCTTTAAAATCAGTTTACGTTCTTCCACTTTCACATCTAAGGTGCGCTTGGAGATCATCGTGCCCATCACGTCGTGGTAACACTTCACGATCTCCAACTCGTTGTACTTCTTTTCCAATCCAGCGTTGCTCATCATGAGTTTGATGAGGTCTTTGATGGAGGCGTCGTTGAATTTTCTAGAACTCATGTGCTACCTCCGTGGTGCTGTAAGAATTTTGTGAGATGATAAAGGCATTGTAACCGGCGTTCAAACGCTGCAACAATGCAGGTATGCGATCCACGTGGGTGTCTGTTATGAATACTTGTCCGGAATGATGTTCGATCAGCCACTGCAACAAATTCATGACGCGCGTTTCATCTACTTTGTCATACAAATCATCCAATAATAATATCGGAACGAGTTGGGTATTTTTCTTTAAAATCAAATACTGGGCGAGCTTGAGCGCTATCAAAAAAGATTTCTGCTGCCCTTGCGAGGCAAACTTTTTCAATGAAAGTCCATTCAACTCAAAATTCAAATCGTCTTTGTGTGGTCCGATGGTTGTGCGCTCCAGCACACGGTCGCGCTCGCGGCATTGCGCTAGTTTTTCACTTAGCGGCACACTGGCATATTCGGCGTCGAGCGCAATTCTCACTACTTCTTTGCCTCCAGATATTTTTTGATATACTTCCAAAAATACAGGACTGAATGCTTCAATAAAGGCTGCGCGTTCGCGATTGATAATGTCCGCGTGCATCGACAAACGATAATCCCACGGCTCCAACAGTTCACTTGAAAAACTACCGGAGCGATTCATGGTTTTGAGCAAATTATTGCGCTGCTGCAATGCCTGATTGTATTGCATCAGATTTTCCAGATACGCAGCCGAATATTGTGAAATGGTAGCGTCGATGAATTTGCGGCGCACTTCACTCCCTTCGAGTATCAGCTCAATGTCATAAGGGGTAATCATCACCGATGGGAAAAGTCCGATGTGCTCCGAAAGGCGATCATACTCTTTGTGATTGCGCTTGAAAATTTTGCGTTGCGACTTGCGTATAGCGCAGTGTATCACCTCTGGCTGCCCCTGTCGTTCGAACTCGCCCGAAACACTCGCTTGTTCTTCACCTTGACGAATGTTTTGTCCGTCGATGGTGTTAAAGTAAGATTTACTAAAACTCAAATAGTGAATGGCATCGAGGAGATTCGTTTTGCCTTCTCCATTATTTCCCAGAAAACAAACAACCGACTTGTCGAAGGTGATTTCCAACGATTCGTAGTTCTTGAATTGATACAATGTCAATCGCTCTAATTTCAATCCCCTATTTTTCTCCTCCAAACTATTCATTCCAGGTGTTGTATGAGTTAAAGTCGTACACGTTCTCTCCGTAGCGGTTTTTCCTATTAGCCCTAATGACTTCGCGGTAAAGCTTGTCCATTTTTTTCTGTTCGCTTTCTTTGCTGTCGAGCACTGCGGTACCGTTTGCTTCCCAAGGTTTTGCCGCCCACAAAGTTGAGGATTTCGGTACAATGATGACTGTTCCGCGCCAGTCTATTTCTCTTTTTCTTTTAAACTTTACGTAATAAACAGTGTAGGGCTTGTTTTTTATCACTTCTTCACGGCTCGAAAGGATTTCTACAAATTCAACCTTTCCTTTTTGGTCATATTTGCCTTCGTATTTTTTCTCGATATGCAATGCCAATAAGGTATCAGCCACAAGATAGCGTGAAGGCATTTTTTGTTCTTGTTTTTTATCTACCAATTTCAAATAGAGTTTCAAAATGTATTCGCGCTCGTCGGTGATGAAATTGAGAATACTATCAGGTGTCTCAATTTTGTGATCTACATTAAATGAGACATATTCAATGAGCAGTTGGCGCTTCTTGGATTTATATATTTTATCAAAAAAGGCTTTAACGTCTGGTTTGTTTCTGAACGGATGCAAGATGCTGCAGTAATTCATCAGTGCATTTGTAGAGAAGTTGTAAGACTTTTCATCCGTACCATTCACCCGTTTGAGTTCATTTTTAGCTTCTAGTAGAATAAGATCCAATTCGGCTTCTACCAGTTTCTTGTCAATTTTATTGCTATCGACAAGCATTGCTATGAGCCCATAATTGGCGAATTTGAATTCGTCAATAGAAGAAAGCGCAAATGCTTCGGGATAGATGAGTCTTGCCAGTTCAAGGCTATCTTTCAAAGAGACAAGTGGTGACGATACGCTCGATTTTCCGCCGATGGGCGGTTCGTCCATCATCAGTTTTTTCATCTTGAGGGTCGCTTCACGCGTATCCATCCATCCTAAATTCTGCAAGATTTTATTTTGGTATGTCGCACTATCAGCATTTGCATAATATTGATTGGCGAGCCATTCAATATTGGCAGCAGATGTATCTCTCCAAAGTTCAAGGAGTAATGTGTTTTTTATTTCTTCTTTGTCTTTTTTCTCCTCTGTATTAGGAAGATTCGTGAGCAGTCGTCGGAGTTCTGGTGCGTTGGACTCATGTATCCAAACATCATCCAACAGCAGTATGGCATTTTTTTGTGTTGTAGAATCTGTGGAGGCGAGGTCTTTTAAATATTGGACTCCACCATTATCAAAAATACTGCGGTTGAAAGGATCATCGAATGGAACAAAGCTTGAAAAGCCTGTTTTTATAAATTCACTTTCTCCAAGAATGGTATCAATGCTTGCAATCAAGCGATACTGTGTGTTTTTGTGAAGCTGCAAACGTTGAATGGTTGCCCGGTGGGAGCTAGTGTCGGTGACATAGAAATCGGCGATGAATCCTTCTTTGGTTCTTGTAAATGATTTTTCAGTCACTTTCAAATCACCATATTCGGATATTCTTTCTTTTATTTCTTTTAAAAATGTAGTAGTGTCTTTTGCTTGATAATACTTGCTGTATCGGGTCATTCTCACTAAAATACTCTCCGGACTTCCAGGAGGAATGATACGAATGGTTTTGCGCACGCCCTCGGCTTCATTGATGTCATCGTCTGAGTCCCAATTGAAGCCATAATCCATCTTTTTATGCCTATCGTTCAGGTCGTATGGAATCTTCATGGAAAAATTGAGCAGGGTGTCGGTGTAATTGTAAAAAGTACTATAAGTCGGTTTGCTAAAGCTGACGCTGTTGAAATAATTCTTGGCAATGCTCTCGTCTTCTGTTTTTACGACCAATGCGTATTTGTTGAGGTTTTGATTGGTAAATGCTCCGAAAAAAGTTTTGCCTTCTTTGTTCTTATATTTTCCGACAACTGCTGGAAATCCGCTAATGGTAGCGAATTCCTCACTGATGCGCTCCATTTCATTGTCGTCTACATATTGTTGGGCAATGCTCTGATTGATATAATTGACTTCATCCAAAAAACTCGGATCGCCGTTGGTGAAGCGCCAGAGGATATAATATGCGCCGGTTTTTTTATCGTAAGAGGTGACTTCAATATCGCTGGTGAGGTCGTATTCACTTTCACCTTTATATGAGGTGAGGTCTCCGGGTATTTTGGCACTCAAACTCAGGTCATCCGTTTTCCAAATTCGGTTATCGCTGACTTTCAGGTCGTAGTTTATTTTGAAAGAATTAAAAAATTCTTCTCCGTATTTATTGGATATTTTATCCTTCAGTGCGGTGAGCTTTAGCACATAAATTTCTTCGGGAGCGAAAATGATCCTTCTTCTCTGCACGTCTCCTCTGCGCGTTTTGTTTACGATGTCGAAGGCAGGAAAATTTTGGAATGTGGTTTTTTTCAAAGAAATAATATCACCGGGTATGGCTTCGTAAAGAATGCTGTCAACGGATGCAATGAGGTATTCATTAGACTTTCCAGTATAGCCTGCATAGTTTTTAAAACGATACACGCTAAAGTTGGCGCCATTGGGGATATCCATCGCCAACCAAGCCGATGCTTCGGTGCCAGAAGCAAAGGGATACACTTTTGCAGGGGTATCAAAACTTAAGGTCGCATCTTGGGAGGTAAAGGTCGAATAAGGTCTTTTGTAAATAATCTTATCGAGTTTTTCTCTGCGCTTCGCGTCGCGTGTGCCTTTGTCCACGGGCTCCACAGTATACCCCATGCTGCGCAACATCTCAATCACGCCTTCTTGTCCGGGAAGGTGCGCGCATCCCATTGCGGCAAATACGGAAGATCCCGCCTTGAAGAGCGAATCAATAGTATTCACAAAGATGCGATTCCGTTCTACAAGGATAAACTTATTGAAGGCAGGACTATTGGTTTTGGTATTAATGCTGTCTACCAGGTCGAGGTCTTGGCGGCGGTATGCGGGCTCAATTTGACTTTGGAGCTCGCGCATTTTTTTGCGGTCTTCGCTGTCAAAACTCTTTTGTATCTTTTCATTATTCTCCGCTTTGCGGGCGAGCTTTCCATACAATGTGCTTTGCTCGTATGTTTCCAAACCTATGCTGCGCTTGCCCAGTTTGCGCCCGGTCTGATAGATATACATGTCGAGCCAAGTGTTTTCCTCAAAGTCTGCGCTCTCGCTATAATCGTCAAATCGAAAGAGCATATAGTTGAGCAGTGGCGGCTCGTATGCTATGACGTCTTTTATTTTTGATTGCAAATCGGTGTCGAAAGTGAAGAAGCCTTCCAACTGATTGGAGCGGCCAGAATAATAGTCTTCATCATCCTCGAAGTTTCTGAAGCCATTGCCCGCAAACATCGATTGCAACCAAGCATCAGGTTCGAGTTCGAGCGCCACCACATCCACCGATTCAATGGCATTGAAAAATGGGTCCCCAAGTTGAAATACCATTTTTTCACTGACGTGCATCGTTCCATAGAGGTAGGAGGGCTTTTGAAGTCCGTTGCCCGTCACTTTCCACAAAAGACTTTGATATTTTTTTTGTGAAAAAGCCTGATTTGATAAGCTTAATAGGAGCAGAGGAGCAAGAAAAAATCGAAGAAAAATGTGCATTCTAAAAAATAATGATTTCCTTCCCGTAAACGGCTGTCTTCGGAAATATTGGTTTCGAATATACAAAATCTGCGGCCTCACAAGGGTCGGAGTGGAGCATTATTGCTAAGTTTCTGATTTGTAATGAGATTGCTTTTTGCTCAATTTGCGGAAATGTATTACTTTCGCACCCTAAAATTTGACCTATGGCCAAGCAAAACACAGATAATATCGTTGATGTTGGAGAAGTTTACGGAAAGGCGGAGTCTTTCTTTGATAAAAATCGCAAGCCTTTAATGATTGGTGGTGGAGTGATTGTAGCTGCGATCGCTGGTTTTTTCGCGTATGAGTTTTTAATCAAAGCTCCAAAAGAGAAGGAAGCTGCCAACTCTATTTGGAAGGCTATTCAATATCAAGAAATTGACAGTGCTTCTTTGGCACTCAATGGCGGTCCTGATTTCGCTGGCTTTGAAGAAATTGCCGAGAAGTATGATGGAACAAAGTCTGGTAAGGTAGCTCACTTCTGGTGTGGCGTCAACTACCGCGACATGGGCGAATACGAAAAGGCTTTGGAGCATTTCAAGAAGGCCGATTTTGATGATGAATCTCTCGGCGTAATCGCAATCGGAAACGTGGGTGATATGTATGTCATGCTCGGCAACAATGAAGAAGGTGCTGCTTGGTTAGAAAAGGCCGCAAAGCGTGCTGGTTCTTCTTCAAGCCGCAATTACCTCGCTCCTCAATTCATTTTGAAGGCTGCAAAGGTCAATATGGAACTTGGTCGCGACGATAGAGCAAAGTCTCTTCTTAAAGATGCTGTCGATAATTATGACAACAAATCTCAAGAATGGGCTGAGGCAACACGCTTGTTAGCAATGCTCCGCGCGAAGGAATTATAATATGTCCAGTAGCAATCTATCTTATTACGATAAATCTCAACTTCCCGATGCTCAGTCAATGCGCATCGGGATTGTTGTTTCTGAATGGAACACTGAGATCACCGACAACCTGCTCAGAGGCGCCATGGAGGCACTCACAGACGCAGGAGCAACTCTTGATTACATCAAAATAGTATATGTGCCCGGTAGCTTCGAATTGCCGTCTGGTGCGCAACTCCTTTTTGAAAATACAAATGTAGAAGCTGTGATTTGCTTAGGAAGTGTAATCCGTGGTGAAACGCCTCACTTTGATTTCGTTTGTAATGGTGTGGCTCAAGGCATCAAAGATGTAGCGCTCAAGTATAACAAGCCCACAATCTTCGGCGTGCTCACCGACAATAATATAGAACAGTCGCGTGCTCGCAGTGGCGGTTCTCTAGGAAATAAAGGAATCGAGGCTGCGATTACAGCGCTCAAAATGATTGCTCTGAAAAGACAATTAGAGGATTAAGCCTTTACCAACTTTTCTTCCATCAACTCTTCCTTGCCCTTGCGCGTGAGATTGTATCCCACCCCAGCTTTATTGAGGATATAACCGTTGAGGTAAAGATTCGCGATGCGCTCACCCAACTGAGCTGTGTAATTATCCCCCGCATCTTCACGCTCAATTCGAGTCCAATAGTTGGCTTCCAATTGAGAGAGTTTGATAAGTTGATTCTTATTATTCTTTTTGTAAGTGTATATGATGTCTAAAAGTACGTAGTCGTATTTATCAAGCAATATGCGCATATACTGAAAAAGATTTAGGGTGTTTTGATCAAGGCTTTCTTGTGTTGCAAAATAATCAGTATTTTTTCGACATCATTGAAAAAAAGAA
>JBKCOM010000164.1:0-2413 GCA_046309775.1 Flavobacteriales bacterium | reverse complement strand
AGTTGTTAGCTCCTTGAGTGTTTTCCTCTCCCAATTCCCATTCTCAAAAACCCCCTGCAAATAACTCTCAAAAAGCTCCTTCGCGTTTTTGAGGTTGCGCTCGGCGTTGGCTTTAGCTTTGTCTATCGCTGCAAAACACTTATCCAACACAGAAACAATGCGCTGCTGCTCGGGGAGGGATTTGGGATATTTAATTTGAATATTTTTTACTTCCGTATCAGTTACTGCTGGATAACTTGCGCCTTTTTGGAGTTTCTCCATTTGCTGATTGAAATGATCTGTCAGTAAAAAATAGAATAGATACTTGTGGTTAATATCTTCTCTTGGGCGCAAAACGAAGTATCCTGTGCTACAAATCTGACTATCATATTCTTCTGTAATTAAAGCAACTCTAGAGTGTGTTGGTCTTACTGTGGCAAAAATTACGTCATTCAGTTTCACCAATTTCCTTGCTCTACTAGGGGCGTTTTTTCCGAGTAAAACAGTTGCACCTTCAATTACTTTTGTTTCCTTATTTACACTAGAAACATCAAGGTAGGTAAATTCCTTGTCAGGGTTTTGGGTGGGGTCAACCAATTCGGTCTTGAGCAAGACTTCCCCCAACTTCTTTATTTCCCAGCCCTGCTTCATATCAACTCCATAATTGATTTAAGAATTTCAGCACTTTCCTTGTCCAATGTTTTCATTTCTTGCAGAATGGCCTGCGGTGAGCGCAGGGCTGCTTCTTCCTTTTTATTCGGATTCTTTACGCTCAAATCAAAGGTACTTTGGTCAATGTCTTTTACATTTAAAGTCCACGAGTTTGGGCTGTCAGCAAAGGTTTTTTGAAGTTCAACGAACTCCGCCAAATCGGTTTCATTGAGCGGATTGGTTTTGCCCAAATTGCGTTCAAGGTTCAATTGGTAGTACCACACTTTTTGTGTGGCTTTTCCTTTTTCAAAAAACAAGACCACTGTTTTTACTCCCGCACCTGTAAATGTGCCTCCCGGCAAATCCAATACGGTGTGCAGGTTACAGTTTTCTAATAGGTTTTTACGAATCGCAACAGTGGCATTATCGGTATTGCTCAAAAAGGTGTTTTTAATTACGACACCTGCCTTGCCGCCCGCCTTCAATATTTTAATAAAGTGCTGCAAAAAAAGCGACGCTGTTTCGCCTGTTTTAATAGGGAAGTTTTGTTGCACCTCGGCGCGTTCTTTACCACCAAACGGCGGATTGGCCAATACCACATCGTAGCGATCTTTATCTTGTATATCGGCAAGATTTTCTGCAAGTGTATTGGTGTGAATAATGTTGGGCGCCTCTACACCGTGCAAAATCATATTCATAATTCCAATGATATAGGCAAGCGTAGCTTTTTCTTTACCGTAAAATGTTTTTTTCTGAAGAATCTCCCAGTCTTTGGTTGAAAGTCCTTTTTTATTTAAATAGTTGAATGCTTCACACAAGAAGCCAGCGCTTCCGCAAGCACCATCATATATTCTATCGCCAATTTTTGGGTTCAATACTTTTACAATCGTAGTAATGAGCGGTCGGGGAGTGTAGTATTCTCCGCCATTACGCCCAGCATTACCCATGTTTTTAATTTTATCTTCGTAGAGGTGGCTCATCTCGTGCTTCTCAGCGTGAGTGCGAAAGCGCAATTGATCAATGAGATTGATGATTTCCCGTAAGCCGTAACCGCTTTTCACCTTGTTGCTGAGCTCATTGAATATTTCACCAATCTTATACTCGATGGTATCGGGGTTGGCGTCAGCAGTCTTAAACTTTCTGAGATATGGAAATAGTTCATTATTCACGAAAGCTGTGAGGTCGTCTCCTGTAAGAGCTCTTTGGTGGTCGAACTTTCCATTTTTATCCTTTGGCATTGCCCAAGCCGTCCATTGAAAATCCTTTTGAATGATGGGGGTATATGTTTTGCCCGTGAGTTCTGCCGCGGTAGCTTTGTCTTTCTCTAAGTCATCAAGATATTTAAGAAATAGTACCCAAGATGTTTGTTCTACATAATCCAACTCAGTCTGTGAACCACCAGATTTACGCAGGATATCATCAATATTTTTAAAGGTTTGTTCGAACATGAGGCTGAAATTTAGCTTTGGGGTAAAAATAGGCTATTTCAGCCGCGACATCAAACCTCCTAGGAGCGACGGAGGTACTGAGGGACGAAGCGACTAGTCCCAATGGGAACGGAGGGACTTTCTAATTCCGAATTCCGAATTCTGAATTCCAAATTCCAAACTCCAAACTCCAAATTCCCGTTCCTGTTACTCCTTCAACACAAACTCATGCTGCACATGCACGTGCTCGCCTTTTACGAGGATGTAATATTGTCCAGGCTTCCAATCTTTCGTGCTCACTTTGTAAGCGTGTACGCCCGGCGTCAGCTCGGCGTTGGCCTGATATCCTAAATAAG
>JBKCOM010000163.1:0-8094 GCA_046309775.1 Flavobacteriales bacterium | reverse complement strand
GCAAACTGTTGGTTTCAGCCACTCACCCACCTTTCCGGTTGGGCTCAAAAAATTTGAGGGGGCAAATGTAGGAATATTGTGGAAATTTACAAGCACTTTCTACTAATATTCTTTTAAAATTTCATAGACCCGGTGAATCGGTAGTCCCATAACGTTGAAATAGCTGCCTTTCAGCGACTTAATTCCAATGGACCCGATGAATTCTTGTACACCATAAGCGCCCGCTTTATCATAAGGCTGATATTTTTCAAGGTAATACTCAATTTCAATGGGCTCCAATTTCCTGAACTCCACTTCGGTTTCATCCACAAAAGAGGTGACTTTAGAAGAACTCATAATGGTGACAGCTGTGTAAACAATGTGCTTGGCTCCGCTCAATTCGCTAATCATGGCAAAGGCTTCGTCCTTGTCTTCCGGCTTGTTCAACACGTGACCATTGATCCATACCACAGTATCGGCCGTGATGACGATTTCATTCTCGGCCATGGTTTCTTTGAATGCACTCGCTTTTAACTTAGATAAAAACAATGGAATCTCGCCCGCTTGTAGCGCTGGGGGAAAATCCTCGGGTACGTCCAATGTGCGCACTTCATAAGGTATATCAATGCTTTCCAACAACTGTTTGCGTCTCGGACTCTTGGAAGCCAGCACAATCTTTTTACCATCTAGGTTTGTCAATATCATATTCCACCTTTTGCAACAAATGTATGCTTAGGAATGACTAATTTCGCACCCATGCACGAAACCATACTCATCCTTGATTTCGGATCTCAGGTAACTCAACTTATCGCACGCCGTGTCCGCGAACTAAACATCTACTGTGAAATTCATCCTTGGAATAAGGCACCAGAAGTAGGCCCACATGTGAAAGGCATCATCCTTTCAGGGAGTCCTTTCAGCGTGAAGCAAGAAGGTGCGCCAAAACCGGATGTATCGCAGTACACTTCCAAACTACCCGTTCTCGGTATTTGTTATGGCGCTCAACTGCTCGCCGAAACTCATGGTGGCGAAGTGATGCGCTCCACGCATCGAGAATATGGACGTGCCAATCTTGTCTCCCTCGAATCGAATAATCCTTTGCTCAAGAATATTCCCGTTCAATCGCAAGTTTGGATGTCGCACGGGGATACCATCAAGAGCGCTGGTCCCGATGCTCGCGTGATTTGCAGCACAGCGGACGTAGAATTCGCAGGATATCAATTTGGAAATAAAAATATTTTCGGAGTGCAATTTCACCCAGAAGTTTATCATAGCACCGACGGAAAACTATTGCTTGAAAATTTCACGGTCGGTATTTGTGGTTGCAGCCAAGATTGGACGCCTTCGCAATTCGTAGATGAAACGGTGGTACAATTGAAAGCACAGCTTGGCAATGATCAAGTAATCATGGGATTATCAGGCGGTGTGGATAGCTCTGTCGCTGCAATGCTTATCCACCGCGCGATTGGCGACCGTTTGATTTGCATCTTTGTAGATAATGGTCTCCTTCGAAAAAATGAATTCGAAGATGTACTGCATAGCTACAAGGACATGGGCTTGAATGTAAAAGGTGTCGATGCAAAAGGCAGATTCTACGATGCGCTCAAAGGCCTGTCAGAGCCAGAAGCAAAACGAAAAGCCATTGGTCGCGTATTCATCGAAGTGTTTGATGAAGAATCGAAGCATTATTCTGAAGCACGTTGGCTCGGTCAAGGAACCATTTATCCTGATGTCATAGAAAGCGTAAGTGTGAGCGGAGGTCCATCACAAACCATCAAGAGTCACCACAATGTTGGCGGACTTCCTGACTATATGAAGTTAAAAGTGGTAGAGCCACTTCGTCTGTTATTCAAAGACGAAGTACGCAGAGTGGGACGTTCGTTAGAAATTAAAAATTCAATCCTCGATCGTCATCCGTTTCCTGGACCTGGTCTGGGTATTCGCATACTCGGAGAGATTACCGAAGAAAAGGTACGTATCTTGCAAGAAGTGGACGCCATTTGGATCAATGGTCTTAAAGAAAACAATCTATACAATGAGGTGTGGCAAGCAGGAGCCATCTTGCTCCCCGTTCAAAGTGTAGGCGTGATGGGCGATGAAAGAACATACGAACAAGCAGTTGCATTGCGCGCGGTGAATAGCACCGATGGAATGACCGCTGATTGGAGTAGATTACCACACGAGTTTTTGGCCAAAGTATCCAATGACATTATCAATAAAGTGAAGGGCGTGAATAGAGTTGTGTACGACATCAGTTCTAAACCACCCGCAACTATTGAATGGGAATAATGAAAAACAATATCATGAAGTATTTCGAATCTACACTGTTGTGTTGTGCCTTGGGTTTGGTACTCGCATTTTCTTCTTGTAAAACCAATGCACAAATTACTGCTCCCGTAGAAATCATTGAAGGTAAATCCTACTACATGCATACGGTAGAAAAAGGACAAACCCTTTACTCATTGGGCAAGCTCTATAAGTGTGATATCAATGAGATACTCTCTGCAAATCCTGGCGCTGAAACAAGCATCCAAGAAGGAGCTACAATTAAAGTTCCCAAAGATAAAAGTGGCGTTAAGGGCCCTTCACAAGTAACAGTGAGTGGGAAAAATTACATCACACATGAAGTACAAAAAAGAGAAACGCTTTTTTCTATTGCACGAGATTATAAAGTGGATGTGAATGACATCATCGCCGCAAATCCCGGCGTGGAAAACGGACTGAAAAAAGGACAAGTCATCAATATCCCCTCCTCTACCCCAGCAGCTCCCGCAACGAAACCTGAGAAAATTGATCAATTCGTAAAACACAAAGTACTTCCTGGAGAAACACTCTTTGCTATTTCGAGACAATACGAAGTACCTGTAGATGCGATTATGAATGCCAATCCTGGAATGAGTGAGGCGCTCAAAGAAGGACAGGTTCTAAACATTCCTACACGCGCACTACCGAATGATCATTCGGTTGATAGTCCACCAACAGAAGACAAACCAAAAAATATTGACAAGCCGATCGCAATCATAGGCGGAGGAAAAAAAGATAAATACACGATCAGCCTCATGCTTCCCTTTTATGCTGATCAAGCCGATTCACTCTTAACAGAAAAAGACCGACTTTATCGCGACGCTGCACTCCAGATATACCGGGGTATTCAACTAGCTGCAGACAGTTTGAAAAAAATTGGATTCAATGCAGATATTATTGTTAATGATGTCATTGATAATAAAACATCCGCCAAAGAAGCAGTTGAAGTAAAGGCAAACACCAAAGCTGATTTAATCATTGGACCGGCGTTCAAAGATGCAGTTGTGGAAGTATGTAATTTGAGCAATCAAACAGGAGCACACGTGGTACTCCCCTTCCCATTGAGCAATAAATCACTGTTGAATACACAAAACATCAGCAAAGCCGTACCAAGTGATGCAACGGTTTGGGAAAGTATGGGACGTTGGGTGGCGCAAAATCATGGTGCTGACCAAGTAATATTGGTTAATTCCAAAGAACTTGATGATGCACGTCAAGTGCAGTTGTTTCAGGCTTCATACAAAGCCACAAAAGGCGATACCGTGTTAATGGTAACTGACAACGGCAGTCTCAATAAAGCTTTGCTTGAATTGCTTTCAAAATCAAAACGAAATGTTTTGGTCGTTCCTACTATGGATAAGAAGGTGATTGCGGCAGTATTTGAAGCGATTAAAAACACAAACTCCATTGTCTACGGCCTCGACAAATGGGAAACCTACGAAGCCATCTCAGCAGACAATCGCAACAAATACAATGTTGCGTTTCCAAAGTCACTTTACTTGGATTACAATGAGGAGTTTGATCAAAATTGGATTGAAACATTTAGAAAAAAATTCAAGACCGAGCCCTCGAACTTTGCGGTGTTAGGTTACGATATGATGCTTTACTACGGCACAGGCTTGGTGAACTATGGACGCGATTTCCCAAATAATTTTTCCAATATAAAAGTAAATGGCCTTGTGGGAACAGGCTTTGAATACTTCAAAACTGGCAGTGAATCGGGTTTCGAAAATCGCTTCTGTAAAATCTACCGCACGGAAGAGTTCGAGCTCAAACCGGTGAATTAGAACGGGAACGAGGAACAAGAACTATTCAGAATTCTGAATTCGGAATTCTGAATTGAGAATTAGTTCTTGCGAATTAATTGACTATTTGTCGTCGTAATGGAAGCGACATTGAATGATAGTACACTTCTGATCCTTCTTTTTTGTACCACTGATTTGATAGACTAGTCTATGTTCACCAGTAATCCTTCGAGACCAAAAACCCTTCAACCCAAATTTTAATGGTTCTGGTTTACCAATGCCTTTAAAAGGATCTTTACTTATCTCTGTAATAAGCTCCTTGATCTTAATCACAATGCTCTCATCATTCTCCACCCAATATGCAAAATCCTCCCAAGCAATCTCTGTGAATTCAATATTCATAAGGCCAGTTGTTCGAATACTAAAGCTTAAATTTGACAGTCTTGCCTTCGGTTATTTGGCTAATCGATTTGTGGAGTTTCTTCTGGTTGGCCTTCGTTGAGAGAAGGTATTCTGTTTCTTTGAGCGAATTGTACTCTTGAATTGACATTATCACAATTGCCTCCTCCTCCTTATTTCTAGGCACAATGATTACTTCCATTGATTTTGAAACATAATCAAAATACTCCTTCATTCCCTTTCTCAGTGTTGAGATTGATATTGCTTTCATGTCCGTGAAATTTAAAACAAATGTACGCAATTATGTACAGTATTTTGTACATCATTGAATATTTTTTGCCGAGTAGTGGACGGAACAAGGGATTCCGAATTCGGAATTCAGAATTCAGAATTTAGAATGTTGAATTGTATTGCAAAGCACCACTTTGAAGTTTGATAAGAATACGAAGTACATCAATGATCGGCTTCGTAATGTGATATTAGGTGTTTAAATCGGTGATATAAATATGATATTACCAATAGTAATACACCCAAGGCCACAAAAACTATGGTCTTCGAAATAGTATTAAGGTGCGAAATATCATAGAAAAATAATTTAACCAAAGTGACTCCAAATAAAACAATCGCTCCGATTCGTAAAGGCTGATTCTTCTTCCAAATTCCAAAAGAAATCAAGAAAAGGGAATACACACCCCACAGAATGCTTAATCCCAGCTTATATGCTTGTTCCGATTTGAAAATATCAGCCCAATGAATTATTTCACTGCTCGCAATCCACAGCGTACTAGTATGTAAAATAAGTTCAAACATCCTCTTAACAAAACGCTGAGAATAATTTCGTTTGATGTAGTCATAAATAGCATACAGTGCCAGTGCTACAAATGAAAACGATAAGTATCTTATCCACAAATTAACCGCTCCTTTGTGGTAAAATTGAGCTAATGTTTGCTCCATATAACTCTCACGAAGTTCACTCAAAACATACAGCCCTTGAGTTAAAAACACCAATAGAGAAATCAAACTTATGCCCAGATTGACGAACCCCAGTCTCTGATTTTTAAGCTTATAATGATTTATAAACGTGAGAATAGAAACGAATAAAAGAGAATAGTTTAATAGCCAAACTTTCTCAAACCATTTAAAATCATAATTCCAGTAAATGTTTGGATACTCCGACTCCGTGGACTTTACTTCAATCATGGAATCAATATATAATTGATTCCAATAACTCGCAATCTCCATTCTAAACGTGTAATAAATGGCAAAAATCAAAATCGCCGGAATGGAAAATGAAATAACTTTCTGAATCAGTTTCTCCGATTGTAGGTGTTCAGGAAGAGGTTTTTTATACACCAGTACATTGATAAAACCAAAAGCTGCAATAAACAATATTGACGTGAGAAAATAAATGTTGAACAGTGTCGCGATGCCAGTTGAAGGATCCATTGGATCATATGCACCATAAACGTAATTCCAATCTCCTATAAAACTGAAAAAAGCCATAAACATTAATGGATAGGAAATTCTTTCATAAAACGGAATACTCTTCATTCTTCCTATCCAAAATAGAAGTGTAGCTTCTCCTGTCCATAACAAAGTAACCCAATTGCCATTAAATTGAACAGGAAATAATATTGTAAGGAATACAAGCACCAAGCCTGTCACTAAATAATGAATATTCTTGTCCGAAAGTCTTTGACGATAAATAATTACGCTTATTAAAAAATGAACTAATGCATTCAATAATGTAAATAATCCTAGTAGATATTTTCCAATGTGATGGTCATCCAGGATGCCGTAGCCGTAGGCATAAAACAAAAACGAATTGAGTAATAAAAGAACAACATCATCCACTAAAAACTCTTCTCGTCTAAGAACCTTGTAAGCGAGGAACGTTATATAAAAAATGACAAAGAATATTGATGAAAATACTAAAGACAGAACAAAATCTTCCGACATCTTGTAATCAACAATATGCCATGACAAGAAGATGAGCCAGGTAAAACCAAACGCAGCATAGTGCAGTACCTTCCAATATCTCTTGAAAGCTATTACTAATATCCCAATATTTATAATTAATATATAGGAAAAGAGGACCACGGCCTTACCAGAACCATCACTTAGTAAGAAAGGAACGGCATACGCACCCACCAAACCTATATGTGCGATGACTTGTCTATTGTAATTTAAAGCCGCAATGACGGTGAACACAGTGAATATTAGCATTAGAACAAAAGCCAATATTTGTGGAATCAAATCATAAAGACTGTAGGCTGTGTATGTCATGAAATACATAATAGCCATAGCACCGCTAACAAGTACAGCGCTATAATTTTCATATTTCGCCTTTAATCTAATACCAAATCCAAACAAGGTAAGTCCAAACAAATAACCAAGAATAATTCTTGTCAATGGACTTATTAGATTATTCTCAATGGAATACTTTGCTCCAATTGCAACGCCGATAACAGTTATTGCAATCCCAATTTTGTTGATTAAGTTCTCCCCAATAAATCTTTCTAGATTCGACCTTCCTCTTACAACGTTGTTTCCTCGAATAAAATTTGGTTCTTGCTGTTCTTGTTGTGTCCTATCATGAGTGGTTTTACTAGTATCTGTAAAAGCCTCTTCTTTGAATTCAAAGTCAGCGGATTCTATAGGCCTGTCGGCATCTACATGATCCTTTTGTTTTGATTGATTGTTTTCATAGGTTCTCAGCCGATGGATTTCCGTCCTCAGGTCATTGATTTCTCGTGAAAAGTCTTCTTGTCTTTTCAGGAGTAGCTCCAACTTTTCTAGTAGGTGCTTTATTCTATCGTCCTTATCCGTCATATTGAGGAAGTCGTTTTATAATTAGTTTTGGTTGTTAAACTCAATTACTTTCATTTTCCTATTATAAAATCCCATAACCATCTTGTACTGTTCAAAATCAAGTGATGAGAAGTCGAACTCAACCAACACATCATTTTCGAAAGTCGCGATACACTTTTTCTTTCCTATACATTCGATACAGATATTTCCTTCATTCGGGTAAACCTCGGAAAAAACAAGCATTGAGTCTGTTGAGTACTCAGTTGTTACTTTATTCCAATATTTCATTTCCACAATGGATCCATCGCCTTTATAAATCTCAGTCTTTTCAACAGAAATGTAGCACCCCCCATCCTCATAATATACCCAGGTTCCAATTTTTAAATTATCAAGGTAGACTCCCTCGCTAAGCTTGCGATAACATGTGTCAGAAGATTGAGTGCTCAAAGCTGAGCACTTCGTCCAGTGCGACAAAAGCTTTTGTAGGATAATCCATTCTTTTTCTCAACCTAGTCCATTTAGCAATGTTATAATACCACTTTTAATGTTTCCCAATTTGAATAATACGTTGTTCTAATCCCTTTCAAAGCACTGGAAGGTCTTACTGCAACTCTGACCTTATAAATTCCCGGATATGGGAATTGATATAAATGTGTAATATTCTGATCTTGAGAATATGATGTTCCTTTCGTTATTACTTTTTCTTCATCAGAGAGATATGGATTTGCTACGTTTGTCCGGACACTAAGTTAAGGAGGATTTTAATACCTTAACATCATGAAACAAGAAAGAAAAAATTACAGCAAAGAATTCAAGCAAAAGGCTGTGGAATTGAGTAACGTCCGCGGCAATGTAC
>JBKCOM010000162.1:0-78715 GCA_046309775.1 Flavobacteriales bacterium | reverse complement strand
CATTCCGTAGAGCTTAGACACTTTCATGTCAAGGTCGGCTATGATGGGGAATTCGAAAAGAACATTAGTTTTTTCATGGACGGCATTTACCCACGCGATGTGCGAGTGAATGCTGTCGATGCTCAACCCAAGAAGTTTTGTATTCTTTTTCTGAAAAAATTCTTTTTCCATTGCAAAGCCGCTCATTTCTGTGGTACACACAGGCGTGAAGTCTGCTGGGTGAGAAAAGAGGATGACCCAACTTCCTTTGTTGTATTCAGAGAAAGTCATCGGTCCTGTAGTGGTGATGGCTTGAAAATCGGGTGCTTGATCGCCTATTCGAGGCATGCTGATAATTGCTTCCATGTTATATTTTTTCTCAAAAGTCAGCATACGAAGTTGGGATATCTGTAACATATGTTACACAAATCTTAGAATCGAATGCAGCGTTTTATAATCTTTGGCGTCATACTACCAAACCAACCGATTAGTGCAGACCAACTGGGCAGAAATAGTTCAACGTTGCAAAAGCGGCGACCGCCACGCTCAATCCGAGGCGTACCGCCTGTCTTGGAGAATTATTTATCCTTCTGTCTATTTGATCATGCGCAATCGAGAGGATGCAGAAGATATAATGCAGGAGGCTTATATTAAGGGCTTTAACAAGTTGGCAGACTTGACTGCCCCAGAGAAGTACGTGGCGTGGCAAAAGATGATTTGTGTGAGAGAAGCCATATCACGGGTGAGAAGAAAGAAGAATTTTACCATTCTCTTTCCAGAGTTTAATGAAAATATCAAGGATCAAATAGAGGAGAAAGATGAACGCTATGATATACCTACGGAACAACTCGCCAAGCATATTGGCAAACTACCTCAGGGATATCAAATGATCATTCAGCTTCATATTATGGAGAAAATGAGTCATCAGGAAATAGGAGATCAGCTCGGCATAGGTGCTTCTACCAGTAGAAGCCAGTATAGCAGAGCATTAACGAAGTTGAGAAAAGAAATAGGTGTAGAAAAATGAATAGAGAAGAAGACATCTTAAAAGCATTAGAGCAAATGGCGAGCGAAGCTCCCATTGCTGAAGGACATGAAGATCGTTTTGAGCAAAGATTGCGTGAAGGCAAAAAAGCTAAAGTGATCACCTTCAATTTTAGAGTGACCGCCCTTGTGGGAGCTGCGGCTGCTGTTGTCATCGCCATCGGAGTGTACTTTTTTGTACTGAAAGACCCGGGCGGTGAACGATTAGCAAAAGTGGATTATCCGCAGGAAGTGAAAAAGGCAAAGGAATATTTTCAAGCAAACAACGTCTTGGATACCAAAACACTCGAGTATAAAGACGAGAAAGTGACAGAGTTTTTGACGAAACTCCAAGAGCTTGAAAACGAGTATCACCGCTTGGATACACTATATCAAATGAATGTACAGAATGAAAATATAATAAGAGGTATGATGGAGAATTTTCAATACCGGTTACAAATTATCCATCAACTGAAGTCGTACATAGAATTAAAGAATCAATCTAATAATAACACCAATGAAAGTTCCGCAACTTAATTTACTCCTTGCAGCAGTAATACCTGTTTTTTTCAGCATCAGTGCGCGGTCGTCCGAGTATTACAAGGAGATTTCGCGAAAGTTCAAGGTGAACAACAATGTGACCATGAAGCTAAACACTTCATTTGCCAGTACCACTATTACCACATGGGATAGCGAGGAGGTTTATATCATGGTTAAAGTGAATGCAGACGTGCGCTCCGAATCGAGAGCAGAGGAGATTTTTAATTCAGTAAAAATCACTGAGAGTCAAAGCGCGCCAGAACTCGTTATCAATCCAGGGTCAAACAATAGTAGAAAGTGGGGCAATGAAAGTTATGACATTACAGTCGAGATCAAGATGCCCAAATCTGGTGGAGTGAATGGCAATGTAGATTTTGGCAACCTCAACATTTCCTCTATTGCGGGTATCCTAGATCTGAAACTGGATTATGGCAATTTAGTGGCTGCAGACCTAAAACATACGTCTAATGATATCGAAGTAGATTTTGGTAATACTTATGTTGCCTATTTTGGAGGAGGAAAGATTATTTCAGAATACGGAAATGTGAAGGTGGAGTATGTAAATGGCGAGTCTAATATTCAGAATGACTTTGGAAATATTAAGGTTCAAAAAATCTCCAAGACTTGTTCAAAGCTCGATGTGAGCTGCGATTATGGGAATGTGGATTTGACTTTTGTGGATGGGGCTGGTGGACGCTTAGAAGCTTTTGTGTCTTATGGAGACATTGATATCAATGCAACACTTCGTGATAGAGATAGGCATGAAGGCATGTTCGATCAGCGCGTCACAGGCAGCTTTGGTAGTGGTGATGCCTTTGTAAAAGTGAATGTTAGTTTCGGAAATATTGAAATTAACTAGGAAAGGAAAAAACCGAATGATCATTCGATTTGATCACCACGCAATGCACGGAAACGTTTTCTAGCTTCTACAACAAATAAACTTCCGGGATAGTCAGTTATTAGTTTTTCGTAATAGGTCATCGCTTTAGTAGAGTCCATGAGAATTTTCTCATGGATTTCTGCTAATTCGAAAAGAGCGTTATCCGCTGTTATATCCTTAAAGTGAAAGTCAATCACTTTTGTATAAAGCTCAATTGCAAGTGGTATATTTCCGAGTCTCTTCGCCATTTTGGCGCGCATCATTAATATTTCGTCGGTAAGACTGTGAGCAGGATATTCTTTAGAAATAGAGTCGAGCGTGAGGCTTACTTGATCGAATTTATTTTGAAACAAAAGCAAATCAGCTCTGGCATACATCTCCATGGGCGCGGTGATGGTGTCCATATTAAAATTATCAGTAATCACCAATGATAAGTCTATTGCATCATTGCTAATGAGTTTTGTTGTGCTTGCTTTGAGAGCGTCTAGCTGACCTTGTGCCCATTCAAAATCTCCTGTGAAATAGGATATACGAGCATTGCGATAGCGAGCTTCTGCTCCCAATGGGTCTTCTTTGAAGTCTAATTCTACTTGAGAATAAAGCAAAGAGGCATCCCAAATTTCATTTCGGAAAACGAAAACATCAGCAAGTTCTAGTTTCACTGAAGCCTGCACTTTTCCGTATAGCCCAGGAATTTCGAGTGTCTCTCTCAACAAGGCTACCGCAGCATCTGATTTATCAATAAAGAAAGCATAGATGTGAGCGAGATCTTTAAGCATTGTGGCTGTCTCGATTTTTTTTCCAAGCTCAGAAATGGTAGTTTCATATTCTAGTGCGAGTGTCTCGTAGGCTGCCTTATTGAATGTAGGACTTTCATTAAGTTCTTGATTCATGACTTGCAGTTTTTCTGTGCGCGCCATGAAATAGTATTCTGTTGCCGGGCCTTTTGATATCAAATAGTCGAGTGCCTTCTTGGCAGTGCCATATTCTTTATTACCCGCGGCCAATTCTGCAAGTGTGTAAACACGGTAACCCGATTCACTTAAGCGTTTATCAAGCGCAATCACCTGTGTGAGCGCAAGACTAAATTCTTTCTTTTGCATAAAAAGCCAGATGAGCATCTCGCTGTATTCCACATTTTCAGGATACTTCTGATTTCTCTTTAAGAGTTTTCCTTTGAGCAATTCTTGATTTTCGAAATTCTCTTGGAGTTGAAGATTGCGCTCAAGAGAGTTTTGTACTGTTTGAAGATAACTTGGTGATTCAAGAATAAGGTCGAGAAGTGATTCTATCATCTCATCAAAGCGCCCAAGATTACCGTAAACATTAGCGATCTCAAATGAATAAGAATATCCTTCCGAGTTATTCTTTTTGCCTTTCTCATAGGTTCTAAGTGCGTAGGCGTGCTCATTGACCCGAGTAAACTCTCCAGCAAGCCGCAGCGTATTATTCCGTGTAGGGGTAAATGAAGATATTGCTTTTTCGAATTGCGATTTTGCTTCTTCTTTTTTATTGAATTTATTGTACAAATCTCCTAGCTGAACATATGCAGTGCCGTCTTCGTTTTCTGTTTTGATTTTTTTCTTCACCAGTTTCTCGGCCTCTTCAAAGTCATTGAGGGCAATAAGAGTATTGAGATAGTTGGTATAAACTTTATTGGTCTTATTTGTCTTATAAACTTTATCGTAGTATAGTCTGGCTTGCTCGAATTGTCCATTCTCGTAGTAGTATTCAGCTAATTCGATGTCTTGTTGAGCTGCAGATTGCAAGCTGCAGATAAGAATGGGGAGAAGAAAAAGTAAGCGTTTAAGTAATGAAGTTTTGCGGGCGAGTATGATTGTCTGATGGAGCATCATTGTTTACGGGGGGGTATTTGTTGCACTAACGAATCCACGAACGTTTTGGTATCGTTGTAATTTTTTATTGCTCTCAAATATAGTTCCGAATATACTTTGGCGCTTTGCAAAGAAGCTTCACAATCTATGGTTTCTTGTTTCAAGGCTTCACTGATGTACATGTCGGTAATCTCATTGCCCAGAGCATCTTTGGTTGCTTTATTGACAATCACATTTTTCAGCTCATTGATTTGGTTTTTGGATGTCAAACATTGTGAAAGTGCATCCATAAGGTGCTCACTAGCCTGTGGGAAAGAAGAAACAGTATAACGATACTTGCTAATGGCTTCCGCCTGAACATCATTCATCGTTCCTCTAAAGTTTTCCTGAATATATGCCGTTTTTGCCAAGACGGTGTCTTGATAAGAATCAAGAGGTTCGAGCAGCAGATTTTTCATCATAGCGATCGATGAGTCGAGCTTGACGAGCATAGAATCTACCTTGGGCACATCGGAAGAGTGGTCGGATAGATTCGAACATGAGAACAAAACAATCGCCATGCATGACATGGCGATTGTGAGTTTTATCATTGACTTTCGCATAATGCTAAGGTAGGTGGTTTGGCCTTTTGCAAAAATTGAAGATCGGTTAATTTTTACCAATAAATTCAAAACCAGTATACGGAACAAGTGCTGCTGGTATCTTGATTCCTTCTGCAGTTTGATTGTTTTCTAAAAGTGCTGCTAATATTCGCGGCAAAGCGAGCGCTGAGCCATTGAGTGTATGCACAAGTTGAGTCTTACCGTCAGCGCCTTTGAATCGGCACTTCAAACGATTTGCCTGAAAGGTTTCAAAGTTGGAGGTAGAGCTCACTTCCAACCAGCGTTCTTGAGCGGCAGAGTATACCTCGAAGTCGTAGGTCATGGCTGATGTGAATCCCATATCACCACCGCATAGACGAACAATGCGGAACTGAAGTCCAAGCTTTTGAAGGATACCTTTTACATGATCGACCATGGTCTCTAAAATTTCATAACTTTTAGATGGGTGGGCGAGTTGCACGATTTCTACTTTGTCAAATTGGTGTAGGCGATTTAGTCCGCGCACGTCTTTACCATAGCTTCCGGCTTCTCTACGGAAACATGGGGTGTAGCCCGTCATCAATATAGGTAACTCATCTTCTTTTAAAATTACGTCGCGGTAAAGGTTGGTGAGGGGCACTTCCGCGGTTGGAATCAAGTATAAATCATCTTCCTTTACGTAATACATCTGTCCTTCTTTGTCGGGCAATTGACCAGTTCCATATCCACTGGCTTCATTCACCATGTGTGGTGGTTGGTATTCAACGTAACCTGCGTTGCGCGCCTCGTCTAAAAAGAAATTGATCAATGCGCGTTGAAGACGAGCACCAGCACCAATATAGACGGGGAATCCAGCACCGGTAATTTTCACTCCGAGTTCAAAGTCGATGAGTTTATGCTCTGCTGCGAGCTCCCAGTGCGGTTTTTTTGAGGCAGACAAATCTGGAGCGCTTCCCCAGCTGAATACTTCTACGTTTTCCTCTGCAGATTTACCAAATACCACTTGCTCGTATGGAACGTTAGGGATTTGATAAAGCACTTGTTTTTGTGCTTCTTCAAGTTCTGTGAGTTGGGCTTCGAGGGCTTTTGATTTCTCTTTTATGTCAGCCGTTTGAGCCTTGAGGCCATCGGCTTCATCTTTTTTACCAGCCTTGAAGAGGTCACCAATTTCCTTCGCAATGCGATTTGCTTCGGCAAGAAGGCTGTCCAACTCATTTTGAGTTTTTCTGCGCTTCTCGTCAAGGGTTAGTACCTCTTCTATTTGGGGGCTAAAATCTTTATTGCGCTTAGCAAGGCCTGCTAGCACTTTTTCTTTATTCTCTCGGATAAATGCGGTTTGCAGCATGGAGTAAGTTTTTTTTAATAAAAAAAAACTCCCGAACCACGTAAGGCGTGGGCCGGGAGTTTTAAGTATCGATTGAGCCGGTACCCCCGGTTATGCCTGTGCAGGAATAACCGTTACGAACGACTTGTTATCTTTCTTTTTACGGAATTCAACAGTTCCATCAACAAGAGCGAAAAGTGTATGGTCTTTACCCATACCAACGTTCACACCTGCATTGTGGCGAGTACCGCGCTGACGCACGATAATATTACCAGCGATACAAGCCTGACCACCGTAGATTTTCACTCCGAGGCGCTTACTTTCCGATTCGCGACCGTTTTTTACTTTACCTTCACCTTTCTTGTGTGCCATTTCTTTTAGGTATTAATAGGTGTTCAATTAACCGATTTTGTCGATTTTGATTTCTGTTAAGTAAGCACGGAAACCGTTTTTCTTCTGGTATCCTTTTCTGCGCTTCTTTTTGAAGACTAATACTTTGTCTCCTTTGAGGTGTTTCACTACGCTGGCGGTCACCTTTTTACCTTCTATAGCTGGGGCGCCTACAGTCACCTTTCCACCGTCGTCGATCAAGAGTACACGATCGAAATCTACTTTCGATCCCTCTTCATTCTGCAGACGGTTTACAAAGATCTGCTGGTCTTTCTGTACTTTGTACTGATGCCCTGCTATCTCTACAATTGCGTACATGTTGCTTGAGATTTATGGGTTAAAAAAACTTTTTAAGGGGTGCAAAGATAGCACTTTCTATCGAAACTCCAAATTTATCAGCATTCAGGCTGTTGATTTCTTTTTGTAGCTCACCAGCCAAACCCCAGAAAGGATGATCAAACCGCAGAAAAGATGAAGAATTCCGAGCTGTTCGCCATCTCCAAGTCCCCAGGCCACGGCTACCAAGGGCATCAAATAGGTGACTGAAGAAGCAAAAAGCGCAGACGTCTCCTTCGTAAGCCAGAAATACAACATATTGGCCATAGCGGTGCCCAAAAGAGCAAGCGTTCCAACATACGTCAACCCGGAAATGCCTTGAGGATTTTCTGTAATCACCTGAGGCACGCCACTGTACACAGCATAAATTCCGCAAGGTACGCCTGCAATGAGCAGCGAGATAGCGGTAATGTGCAGAGACTTTACTTCTTTAAGCTTGCTCTGTACCACGTTGACACTTAACCCGTAACTGAAAGTGGCCATGGCAATGAGCAATCCATAGCCCCATTGAGAATCTGCTTCAAAACCCTTTAAAGAAATGAGGGCTGCTGCGCCGCCCAGACCGATAAGCACTCCCACAGCCTGACGTGGCTCGGTAACTCTTTTGAAAAGAACAACTCCCACTAACAGGGTGAAGAGCGGGGTCAGGGAATTTAGAATACCTGCCACACTGCTGTCGAGATGGGTCTGAGAGGTGGTAAATAAAAACGCTGGAATGCCGCTTCCAATGAGGCCAACAAGAGCAATCCATTTTATATTTTCTTTTTTGATGTGGCGCAACCCTTGAATTGAAAACGGTAAGAGCGCTAAAGCTGCTATGCTCAATCGAAGTGCTGCTACTTGGTCAGATCTGAACGCTTGCTGGACTCCATCAGGCTTCATGGCATGTTTCATTAGGTAAAATGAACTTCCCCACGTAATGGAAAGCAGTAGCAGCGCAAAAAGATGTTTAGGTCGAATGATAAAGCGGAATTTTTTACAAAATTAACGGTTCTCGAGGATATTTTTTGAGTAAACCCTATACTTTTGTATTTCAAAATCTAAAGTCATGAAAGCACTTCGTTCATTATTCTCATTAGCACTTATTCTTCTTGTTGTGGGATGTTCTGGACCTGCTGCAGAACAATCGGCAGCAGATGTGCCCGTAGTTCGCAAATCCATGGATAGTGAGGTGAATAAGACTGTAGCAAATCTGGCAATCGAAGGCATGACTTGTTCTGCTGGTTGTGGAGGCAAAATTCAGCAAGAGTTGAGAGCGCTTGAAGGTGTGAAGCTGACAGAGTTAGACTTTGCCGAGGGCCGCACCCAGAATGTGGTAAGCGTTGAATTCGATCCTGCTAAGATTTCTGAAAAAGAAATGATTCAGTGTGTCACCAAAATCGCTGACGGAATGTATCAGGTAAAAGGTGTCGAACTTGTCGATTATAAAGGTATTCAAACCTCACGTACCTCTGGCGATGCAGGTGTTAGCTCCAATGATTTTGGAAAGATTTTTCAGCTCATCAAACTTCTTGAGACCTTCACGAGTTTCGTGAGATAACTCTGATCAAAATCATTCGATAAACTTCGAACATTCATTCGCGTTCGGGGTTACTTTTGTCAGGTATGGAGAAGTCGAAAAGTATATTCCTGACGGCGCGTATAGCGCTCATTTTAATTTTCCTCGTAATTTTAGCAGGTAGCATCGTTCGTATGAGCGGGAGCGGCATGGGTTGTCCTGATTGGCCGAAATGTTTTGGGCATTACATACCACCAACGCATGTAGATGAACTTACATACGAGCAAGGCAAATTCTTCAAAAAGGGAATGATGGTCCTTCGTGAAAATCGCTTTTGGGTGGCCAAGGACAACATTACGGCGTCAGGAGATTTTCAAGGTGAAAATTGGGAAATGTATGACGTTCATGACTACTCCATTTACAATCCAGTGCATTCATGGATTGAATATATCAATCGATTGATTGGCGCCTTATCTGGGCTGCCGACATTGATACTTTTTATTTTGTCTATCGTAGGATTATTGCGTCGTCGTGATTTGATCACGTTTATTCTTAGCTCTCTCACGCTTTTTATGTTGGGCTTCGAGGCGTGGCTTGGCAAAACGGTGGTGGATAGCGGCTTACATGAAGGACAAATTACTTTACACATGTTTGGTTCTGTGGTCATCGTAGCATTATTACTAATGATAATTTATCGTCACCGACAGAACAAGGTGGAAGTGAGTAATTATTCGAATTACTGGAAAATAATGAGTGCAGTGGTAATGGTCGTTGCATTCGCTCAGGTTTTACTTGGAACACAAGTGCGCGAAGCGGTAGATGTGATTTCTGAGGTAAATAAAGATAGAAGTACCTGGATTGATGCGTTGCCAAGCATATTCAAAGTTCACAGAAGTTTTTCGATTCTTGTTGCCGTGCTTGTCGGCTGGATGCTCATTAGAAGTAAATCTTTAGTTAGAGTCCCATTTGCACTCAAAGGCATTTTTGCTATTACCGCTGCAGAGATTGTGTTGGGAATAATATTAGCCTACGGTGCTTTACCAGCGCCAGCGCAGCCACTTCATTTAGTCCTCGCCATTCTTTGGTTTGCTTGTGCATGGTATTTTATGCAACAAGTGTGGAGTAAAGAAAAATCTATTTCTTAAGGAATTCGTAGCGCAATGAAAAGACGTTGCTGTAGAGCACGTCTGAAACGTTTCCGATATCGGATAAAGCGTAATCAATAAAAAATTGACGGATGCGCAAACCAACGCCAATGTTGGGTTGGATGACGATGCTTTCAGAATTGTCGAAATTTGTAACACGTTGAATATTGCCCATTCCACCTCTAAAAAATACAGTGTTCATATACCCAACTTCAAATCCCAAAGAAGGATCGATGCTAAATGGTTGACTTGAAATCAATGTATTCCTTCTGCCGTCGGTGGTGGCAGTAGCGTTTATTTCGGTGAGGAGGCTCACTTTATTAAACTGAAATGATTTTGCGGCACCGAGAATGAAACGCGGCAAGGTCAACTCCAGTCCGTTTTCCGGTAGGTCGTTATTCGTTTGTTCAAAGACTTCTTTCGTTCTTTCATCTAAAGAAAAACTCCACGCATTGAACGTGCTTGTGACGTCACGAGCCGAAGCTCCGAAGTGCCATCCGTTTTTATGGTATTGCACACCCGCATCGATACCAAAGCCCCAAGCATTGGCAAAATCTCCGATTTGACGATAAATGATTTTTGCGCTTGCACCCCATTGAAAACCCTCTTGTTCGTTTGCAGCGGAGAAATTACTTGCAGATCTAAGAAAAGGCAATCCACGATGGGCATAGGAGAAGATAAAAGCGTAGTCAGCAGCGCTAAACGTGGTGATACGATTGTAGTCGATATTTCCACCTGCATCGATTAGCTCTGTGGTATTGGGAATATCGTCTACACCGAATCGGATAAAAGAAATAGAGGCGGCAGATACTGAGTCGAGTTGCTTGCCGATTGCTGCGTAATCATATTTCGCTATTCCAGCGAAATATTCTGAGTGCATCGCCGCTGCTTGTATATCGCCTTTCATGTTGAGAAGTCCCGCGGGATTCCAGTATCCAGCGGTGATATCTCCAACGGAAGCGACCTGAGCTAGCGACATTCCAAGTGAGCGGGCTCCGACACCAATGGTAAGGAATTCATTGGAATATTTGGGCGTCAAATCACTTTCTGCAGTGTTTTGAGCAGAAGAGCTAACTGAATATATAATGCTAACCAGAAAAAGGTAGAGGCGAATTTTCATCGGTATAAAAATAGGAAGGCGGCCTTATAAACTATCAATTGCCTCGATTATTGTGCTAAAAATTGTCTCTTCTTCAGTAGAATCAAGTATTTTAAAAACAGCAATGCCTTGTGATTTCAGATAGTTGGCAGTGCTAGGACCAAAAGCTATGATTTTTTGAGAAGGCATTATGATGTTGAGTTTCAGAAACCCTTCTACATTCGAGGGACTGGAAAATAATATCACATTCGTCATAGGCGCTCCAATAGCTTGGATAGAGGTGGTATAAGCTTCAATCACCTTTGCTTGAGACGAAGGAATGTACTTCGCAAACGTGAGCAGGGATCGGTTTGAACAGGGAAAGCAAACAGATGCACCGCCGACGGTTGAAGCAAATCTCTTGGCTTCCGAATCGACATCTGTGGAGTTTGCTTCAAATAAGATATTGAGAGAAGGATCTAATATTTTGGAAGTGCTTGCCCCCACACTTGCGAGCTTGTAATTCTCTAGGTTTACCCCGGCAGAAATACATGATTTAACTGCGTTCTTAGAAGAAAAGAAAATCCAATCCTCTTGAATATGAGCGGGATCGAATGGGGTAATTTCTGTTTTTATAAAAGAAAATTCCAATAATTCATGGCCTGCCGCTTCCAGCTTTTGAAGCAAGTTTGGTGAGGAACCCTTTGGTCGGGTCATCAGGATTTTGGCCATGATCAATTCATGAGTGAATCAACAATCTGATCTGCTAATTTTTCAAAGTGATCTGATTTGAAAGTGATATATCGAACTGGGGCATCCCAGGTTTTTGCGTAACTCACCCTCACAGTGTATTCATGATTTTTTTCTTCGGCAAATACACCTAGGGGCAAGTGACAACCGCCTTTCATTTTGTTGAGCACGCCACGTTCGATGGATATGGTACGCTGCACATCTTTGTGGTTTAGATGAGCAAGGATATCGATGACGCGCTGATCATTGGAACGACATTGCAAGGCGAGCACGCCTTGTGCTGGTGCAGGAACAAATTCAGTGGCTGGTAGTTCAATGGCAAGCACATCAGATAGATCAAGCGCTAGTCTATCCACGCCAGCTTTCGCCAATAAGATGGCATCGAATTCACCCTGGCGCAGTTTATTAACCCTAGTCGGAACATTACCTCTGATATCTTTGAGGGTGATGTCTGGGCGATGATGTAGTACTTGAGACTTACGACGTGAACTTGAAGTGCCCACAACAGCACCTTCTTTGAATGACCATTTCTTCGATTTGTCGATGGCGTTAGGATGAATAAGCAATAGTTCAGATGCGGCGGCGCGAGCGCTTACAGCGGCAATTGTCAAACCGAATGGTTGTTCGGTTTCTAGGTCTTTGTGGGAGTGTACCGCTATATCTACCTCGTTTTGTAAAAGCGCCTGCTCAATTTCTTTTGTGAAAAATCCTTTACCTTCGAGCTTGTCCAAACTCAAATGCTGTATTTGATCACCTTGAGTTTTGATGATTACTAATTCAACCTGTATTCCTTGCTTTTCTAATTCAGATTTTACAAAGTTAGCTTGCCACAACGCGAGTTCACTGCCTCTGGTTCCTATTCTAATCAGGTTTGACATTTTAGTTTTTCTTTACTTCGTCCAACAAAACTTCTCTAGCCATCTTCATGGGCACGGAGATGTATTTCTTCTCCATGTATAAAAGAATTTTTTCGAGAATTTCTTTGGAGGAGTCGTCTAATTTTTCGAGGTCTTTTGCGAATACGTGGCCAAGTGCACTTGATTTGATTTCACGAATCATATCAGGAATGCTGCGCATAGCTTGTTCTACGCGTCTTTCATTGAAAGCGCGCTCGCATTCTTTTATACCCGAATGAATGATCGGTTCGCATTCGCTGATGGCTTGTTCTCTATAAGAAATATTTTCGGAAGCAATTTTTTGAATGCTTACCATATCAACATATTGCACGCGATCTAGCGCTGCAACTGTTGGAGTTACGTCTTGTGGAATCGCTAGGTCAATGATGAGTTGACGATTATCAGTGACACCAGAAATAGTTTGATACAATTGCTCTGTCAGAATGATCCCTTCTGCACCCGTGCATGTCACAAGCGCTTCAAAACCATCCTTGTAATTCGCGAGTTCTTCTAATGATATTCCAACGCCAGAAGTGGCATTTGCTAATGCTTCTGCATTTGATTTGGTGCGGTTGGCAACAATGATATTGTGATAATCATTTTCAAAAAGGAACTTCGAGAAGTTTCGGATAATTTGACCAGCACCAATAAGTATAACGCGGTCTGTCTTTTTGATTCCCGCTTCTACGAATTTTTTCCAAGCGAGGGAGACAACAGAAACAGGCTTTTTTGAAAGATCGGTGTATGTGAATACTTCTTTAGCGGTTTTAACGCATTGATTGATTACTAAGCGAAGTTGATCGCCTGTCAAATTTTGCTGCGCACATTCTTCATAAGACTTTCGTAGCTGTGTGATGATTTCTCTCTCACCAATCACAAGTGATTCAAGACTTGATGCTACACGCAGAAGGTGCTCGATAGATTCAACACCATTATGTCTTTCAGCTCGGTGTGCTATGTTTTTTATGGTTTCAATAGAAACGTTTGGAAACATTGCTTCGAGAATAAGAGCCGTTTGACCTGGGCAGATATAGTGTTCTTTTGAGAAGATTATTTCGACCCGATTGCAAGTGCTGAGATACATAATCTCGGGCATTGCCATGTTTTCCTTCACACGTTGTAAAACTTCAAATCGGTGCTCTTGGGCAATATGAAAATGACCAATTTCTTCGAGGCTGAAATTCTTATGAGTAATGGCTATGACGCGTAATTCGTTCACTTTTCGGTATCCTTGTGTTGTTGCATACAAAATTCAGATTGGATGCATGCTCTAATGTCATACGATTGTCACCGAAACCTTATTTAGAATTTTTCTAATTAAGCTACTGATAATTGTCAGGCCTTGTCGTAGCGGCAGATTTGAAAGCGATATGCATTTTCAATTCCTGCTTCCTCAGTCTGGATAATGGTTTTAGACCATTTTGAAAAATCTACTTCTGGGAAAAAGGCCTCTGCATCTGGGAAAAAGGCCTCAACATGAGTGATAAAAAGATGATCTAAATCAACATCTTTTAACGCGAGGTCATAGATCTGTGCGCCGCCGATTATGAAGAGACGTTCCTCTCCTAGTTCTGCAGCGAGCTCAATCGCGTTTTCTAACGTTGGACAAACGTAGCACTCTGGTGCTTCGTAATCGGGGTTTCTGGAAACAACGATATTGGTGCGATTGGGCAGAGGGCGATATTTGGGCGGAATGCTCTCATAGTTTTTTCTACCCATGATGACCGTACGCCCGAGGGTGGTTTCTTTGAAAAAACGCATGTCCACTGGGAGATTCCAAAGCAAATCATTGTTTTTTCCAATCTCCCTATTGCTGCCCATGGCAACGATGATACTTATCTCCATGTTTAGACTGCTACTGCGGCTTTGATGTGTGGATGCGGGTCGTAATTCTCCAATGTGAAATCCTCATATTTGAATTCGAAAATATTTTTCACATCCGGGTTGATTGTCATTGTAGGAAGTGGGCGAATATCACGGCTCAATTGAAGCTTGGCTTGCTCTACGTGATTGCTATATAAATGAACATCACCACCCGTCCACACAAATTCTCCTAATTTCAAATCACAAACTTGTGCCACCATCATCGTAAGAAGTGCATAACTGGCAATGTTGAAGGGGACTCCGAGGAAAGTATCGCAGCTTCTTTGATAGAGTTGGCAACTAAGTTTTCCATCGGCGACGTAAAACTGAAACAAACAATGACAAGGAGGAAGCGCCATTTGATCGATGAAAGAAGGATTCCAGGCCGAAACAATATGACGACGAGAATCGGGATTGCGCTTGAGGCCGTCGATTAGTTTTGAAATCTGGTCAGTAGCACTTCCGTCTGGATTAGGCCAAGATCGCCATTGGTAGCCATAAACGGGGCCTAGGTTGCCATTTTCATCTGCCCATTCGTCCCAAATGGAAACACCATTTTCCTTGAGATATGAGATATTGGTATCCCCCTTCAAAAACCAAAGCAATTCATGGATGATGCTTTTGGTGTGAAGTTTTTTTGTGGTTAAAAGTGGAAAACCTTCATTGAGGTCAAAGCGCATCTGATGTCCGAAAACACTGTAAGTTCCGGTTCCGGTGCGGTCACTTTTATATACTCCCACATCAAGGAGGTGTTGCAGTAGGTCGTGGTATTGTTTCATGTCGAATGCGAAGCTACAATTTAGACTAGGAGATATGAAAAAATAATCTTCAAAATTTATTCACTATTGAAAGGACTTGCTACTTTCGTTTTATGGCAAAGAAGAAGAAAAGCGAGTTAGAGCTTGACATTGTGATTGAGGATTACAGCAAAGAGTACTTGGCGCTTTATTTCGTGGTTGATTATTGGCAAGGCAATGAACTGGCGGGCGGCAAGAGTACGCGAGTGCTATGTACTATCAATGGGTATGAGTTTTCTTGTGCGTTGCGTCCGATAAAAGAGCTGGGTTATATTATCACGTTGAGTAAAGAAAAAGCGAAGCTATGCAAGGTGAAGGAGGGGAGCCGGGCCGTGGCGAGAATCGTCAAAGACGAGAGCGAGTATGGTTTTCCTGTTCCCGAAGAGTGGGAAGAGTATTTGAAACAGGATGATGAAATCAAAATGATGTTTGAGGCGCTCACACCAGGTAGGCGTCGCGGTTGGCTCTACTACATTGGCAGTGCAAAAAGCATCGATACCCGCATTAAGCGTTGCGTTCAAATTGCGGAGAAAGTAAGAGAAGAATATTATGCTAAAAAATCATGACACCACTTTGAGTGTCTTGAGTATGGCGCGGGCGCGCTCTTTCGCAACCTTGATATTTTCATCCACCACAGTGCAATGCCCCATTTTTCGGAAAGGTTTAGTTTCGGTTTTTCCATAAAGATGGATGTAAACACCTCTGTGTGCCATCACTTCTTCGATTCCTTGATACTTCACTGGCCCTGAGTAGCCTTTTTCTCCTAAAAGATTTACCATCACACTAGGCATTGTGATATCTGTATTTCCCAAGGGCAGCCCGCAGATTGCTCGAAGGTGTTGTTCGTATTGTGAGGTAATATTTCCTTCTATCGTTTGGTGACCGCTGTTGTGGGGGCGAGGCGCCACTTCGTTCACTAGAACTTGGCCGTCTTTGGTAACAAACATTTCAACGGCTAGAATTCCAACAATTTGAAGTTTGTCTGCCACTTCGCGTGCAATTGTCTGAGCAGAGGCTTCTATTTCTTTTGAAATCTCAGCAGGGGAGAAGAGGAACTCAACAAGGTTTGCTTCAGCATTGAACTCCATCTCCACAACAGGAAATGATTTAATCTCTCCTTTTGAATTGCGCGCCACGATTACTGAAATCTCTTTTGCAAAGTCCACCATTTCTTCGAGCACTGACGGCACGTCGAACACTCTTTCTGAATCGCTTTCGTTTCGCAAAGGCGTGACACCTTTGCCGTCGTAACCCCCTTGTCGCATCTTTTGCATCCAAGGTCCATTTTTCAATTCAGCAATGGCTTCCGCTTTTGTTTCTACCAGTTTAAAGGGAGCGGTTGGGATTTGATGATCCCGATAAAATGATTTTTGAAGCCCTTTGTCTTTGATGATCTCTAAGACATGAGGTTGGGGATATACGCGGACACCTTCCTTTTCGAGTGCTTTCAATGCTTCCACGTTCACGTGCTCGATTTCAATGGTAAGGATATCCTTATCTTTTCCGAAATTGTAGACTGCATCATAGTCAGCAAAATTGCCTACGCTAAATTTATTCGCAATAGCTGCGCACGGAGCGTCCGCAGCAGGATCTAATACATGAACGCGAACATCATAGTTGATGGCCTCTTGTATAAACATTCTTCCCAATTGTCCTCCTCCAAGGATTCCAAGAGTAAAGTCCTTTGAATAAATATTTTTCATGGGGCAAATGTAGTTTATGATTGTATTTGTCAATCTTGTTGCATCTTTGAAAAAATCTTCACTATGAAATTTATTTTTACATTTCTCTTTTCCACTGCAGCTTTAGCTGTATTTTCTCAAAATTTGACTGGTGTTGAATCAGTAGAATTCGATCCTGTTACTCAACGCTTTTTAGTCACCAATGGGAGCTCTATTGTATTTATTGATGATAATGAAGATGCAGATGGCACATTGGGTAATGGCGCTGGAGCTTCTTATGGCATGGAAGTCATGAATGACGTGCTTTGGGCAATTTCCAATAACCAAATAAAAGGATACAATGTAAGTGATGGAAGTTTGATAGCGACCGCAAATATTTCGGGAGCGAGTTTCTTGAATGGAATGGCCAGCGATGGTGTTTCGAGAATTTGGGTCACTGATTTTTCACTGAAAAAAATTCATCAGATAGATGTTAGCGATTTATCTAATCTTGTAGTTACTCAGATTGTAGCCAATACCACATCAACCCCAAATGGCATTGTGTATGACGGAGAAAACAACCGTTTGATTTTTGTAAATTGGGGAAGCAATGCGGCAATCAAGGCGGTTGATTTAAGCAACAATTCTGTTTCTACAATTACTACTACATCATTAGGCAATTGCGATGGTATTGATAATGATAGCTATGGGAATTATTATGTTAGTTCTTGGTCTCCTGTCGCGAGGATTACAAGATTTACAAATGATTTTTCTGCAAGTGAAACAATAACAGTATCAGGTTTGTCGAGCCCAGCTGATATATGTTACGCTCAGAGCATTGATACTTTGGCAATACCAAACAGCGGAAATAATACTGTTCGTTTAGTAGGTTTTTCAGCTCCCAATAATATTGAGGAAGCCCCTGTATCCGATGAGAAGATGATGGTTTATCCAAATCCAATTAATGAGAATAGTGTAATCGAGTTTCGTCTGCCAACTGCTCAACAGGTAAGGGTCGATGTTTTGGACATGAGCGGGAGAGTTGTCTTTCAAATAATGGATGAATTATTTCCAAGTGGGTTGAATAAATTAATATTGGGTCCATTGAATTTGAGCGCAGGTAACTATATTTGTCGCATGCAGTCGAAGGATTTGAGTAATCAGGTTCCTGTGATTGTGGCTCGCTAAGTCTGCAAGCAAAGCGAGGAATATTTTGAAATCAAACTTACTCCGTCAATTATTTTAATTGGCGGAGTTTTTTTTTGGAGCTTTATCGTATCTTCGACTAAGCAAACTGAATGCTTATGAATGGTAAAAATTGAACTTTCTGTTTTTTGCACTCTTACATTTTTATTAGCTAAATCAATTGTTGCACAGGTAGTGGACATTAGCAGCTATTCCATCAACCCGCTGGGCATCGTGGAAATAGAAGTGAATTCTACTCCAACTCATTATTATTGTCTTCAGGTCGCAGATGCAGAGAACCCAAACCTCTTTCAAACTACATCTATTGCTCTGGGAGGTGCGGAGTCTGTGACGCTCTCGGAATCTTTAGGAGCGTTGCCTTTAAGTCGTTATCGTGTTTTAGAATATGATATTGCAAATCCTAATGATACTGACGGTGATGGATTAAATGACATCGCAGAGATGGCTGAGAATTCCGGTGAGTCTCCATTAAATGCAGCTCCATCTATCGATATAGAACATGGATCAGTGGAAATGAAGAGTGAAGAAGATTTCAATATTCTTGCGACGAATCAAAACACCACGCCTTGGGCTTACTACTTGACTGGTGTGACTTTTACTAAGTTTATAATTCTTGATTTTGATACAGATGAGCCCAAACTCTATTTTATTAATTGCAATCAATATCCTCTTCATGCGGATTTCGCTGCTTATTTGGGGATAGATCAAGCCGCTAGTTCGGTGAAGAAGGGTCAGATTATCTTTCATCCACAAGCTGTTTCAAATAGCGGTTTATTGGGGACGTATTTATTCAATTTCAGTTCGACCAATTTTCAAGATTTCAATACAGTGGAGCGCACGCATGAGTTATTGGCTGCAAATATGTCGTTTTTAAATAATAATTTATCTTATTATGTCTTATCGCACGAGGAGATAAGTTTTGAAGAGCAATCTGAGCACTTTCAAAACTCGAGAGTGCCAGTACTATTCGAGTCGGATGCTTTTGCAGGCGTTAATTATATAGGCCTGCATCAGGCAGAGGGTTATGGCTACTTGCGTTGGATGAGCCCCAGCGAGCTTCCAAATGAAAGAGACATCGTTGTTTATGAGGCATTGCCAAATGTGCTTCCGCATGTTGGCGGTATAATATCCTCGGTTATGCAAACAGCGCTCTCGCACGTCAATTTGAGAGCCATTCAAGACAATATCCCAAATGCATTTATTCGGAATCCTTTAGAAAATGATAGCATTCTGGCATTGCTAGGTCACTATGTTTATTTTAAAACCAATCAAAGCAACTTTGAAATACGTGAGGCTACGTTGGAAGAGGTGAATGAATGGTATTCTTCAAAACGTCCGACACAAGTGCAATTACCGCCGCTTAATTTATCATATCGACAGATTTTACCATTAAATGAAATATCGTTTGGAATGTTTGATGGTTTCGGCGCAAAAACAGCGAACGTTGCAGAAATGCGAAGTTTTGGTTTTGTGGAAGGCACGATACCGAATGGGTTTGGAATTCCATTCTACTATTACAAGGAATTTATGGAGTACAATCATTTTTTTGAAAATGTTCAACAAATGATTTCGCATTCGGAATTTTTGACGAATAGAGCATATAGGGAATCAGCGCTAAGTCAACTAAGAACTTTGATAAAAAATGCACCGATGCCTTCATGGATGATAGATAGTTTAAGCCAAATGCATGCGCAGTTTGAGAATGGAGTCAGTGTGAGGTGTCGTTCTAGCACGAATAATGAAGACCTACCCGAATACAGTGGAGCGGGGTTATATGATTCAAAAACCCACCATCCAGATGAAGGGCATATTTCTAAAACAATAAGACAAGTCTATGCGAGTTTATGGAATTTAAGAGCTTTTGACGAAAGAGAGTTTAATCGTGTCGATCATTTTTCTTCAGCTATGGGTGTGCTTTGTCATCCCAACTATGATAGCGAAGTAGTCAACGGCGTGGGAGTTACATCAGATCCAGTTTACAGTACAGATGATAATTTTTACTTAAATTCTCAGTTAGGCGAGGAGTTGATAACAAATCCTAATACGACAAGGCCAGAAGAGCTTTTGATAAAGAAAATTCCCTCCACCGAAGAGGATTTGGTAATTATACAATACTCCAGTTTACTGGATACTGATAGTTTATTGATGAATTCTTTGCAACTTGATTCGCTGAGGCAGTATATGAAGGTGATACATGACAGATTCGAAATTCTTTATAATGCCGAAGGAAACGAGAGTTTTGCGATGGATGTTGAGTTTAAAATAACAGCAAACAATAAATTGGCGATAAAGCAAGCCCGCCCATGGGTGAGTTATAAAGCCTCTCCAATCGAAATGAAAAATGATTTGGATTGTAATTACAGCTTAGCTCCTAATCCCTGTCACGACGTACTTTATTTGCGGTGTCGGGATTGTCAAGATGTTGAAATAAGTGTATTTAATGGTTTAGGTCAGCTGTGTTTATTGCCTGATTCTTTTGTTTTGGATGCGAGTACGTTTATGTTTAATGTAGGAGGACTTCCCGATGGCGTTTATATTATTCAGGGTCTTCCTAATGGAGGCTCTTGTGGACTGAAATTTATAAAACAGTGATGGATGATTTTGTATGAAACTCTATCTTAGCTGAATGAAAGGGATTTCAATAGGTTTGTTTTTCTTTTTAGTATGTTTCTCTGTGTGTGCGCAGAGAACGGATGATGATTATGTTACCCCATCGAAACCTGAAAAACGGCCATGGGTTTGGAATGAGAATTTATTTTATGGCGGTGGCTTGGGCTTGGCTTTTGGAAATATTACCGTTGTAAATGTGAATCCTCAAATTGGTGTGAAAGTGCTTCCTTGGTTGGGTGCAGGTGTTGGCTTTGATTACAATTTTGTGGGCAATGCTGGGCGCAATCTTCAAACGTTTGGCCCCACCAGTTTCGTCAGATTGCGACCGCTAGATTTCATAATAGCGCAAGCGGAGATCACACAGGTTTTTGTGAGATTTCGTGAAAATACTCTTGAAAGTAATTTTAACTTTCCAATGGCTCTTGTTGGTCTTGGATATCAAGAAGGCACGAGAGAAGGAGGAGGTTTTTTTATTATGATAATGACTGATTTAATAGGCGACCCACGTTCACCTTTTCCGCCACTCACTTTTAGAACTGGGTTTTCTATCGGATTTTAATCCTCTGGGTTAAGGTCTTCCCTTTCTTTTTCGAGTTGATCTTCTGGCACTCCGTCTTTATATCGTTCAAAGTAACTATCGCCGATAAGTCGCATAAGACGCACGATAGCCCCTTGTCTTTTTCGCATATAGTTCGAAGGTTTCCCAGGATTGAATTTTTTGGGATTTGGCAGGCAAGCCGCAATGAGCGCCGCTTGATCTTTCGTCAATTTAGCGGCGGATGTTTTGAAATAATCTTGGGCTGCTGCACCTACGCCAAATTTGTAAGGTCCCATTTCAATAACATTCAAATAGACTTCCATGATACGGTCTTTGCTCCAAAAGAATTCTATGAGGTAAGTGAAATAGACTTCAAAGCCCTTGCGAATCCAGTTGCGCCCCGGCCATAGGAATACATTTTTGGCTACTTGTTGTGAAATGGTGCTCGCGCCGCGCTTTTTTTTGTGTGTAGCATTATATTTTTTTGCCTTTTCAATCGCTCCCCAATCAAGCCCATTGTGCTTCATGAAATTGTTGTCTTCGCTTGCTACCACAGCGAGCTTCATGTTGAGTGATATGTTTTCGCTATCCACCCATTCATGCCTAAACTCGACACCATCAGGTCGCGACCATCTTTCTCTTAACTGAAGATAAGTGGTAGGTGGATCCACCCAGCGGTAGAGAATTACCCATGAAATTGTGATAATGAAAAACCACATTACAGATTTCCAGCAAAAGCGCCAGATACGTCTGCCCCAACTTCTTTTTTTCGTTGAACTTTTTTCCTTGCCTGCAGGCATATTACAGATTTAGTTTAGTACGAATAGCAGCTGGAATAGCGTCTTTGTGAACAACAAGGCTTACTGTTTTATATCGGAAATAAGAGGAAGATACGTATTGATAGCCCCCGTAGTTATTGCCAGTACCCCAAGAGTTTTTGGTGATGTAGTATACGTTGCCATTTTGGTCTTTAGCCTTGCCTGTAATGTGCATCAAGTGATCATCGGTAGTTTCGAAATTATCAAAAGCCTTTTGACGAATTTCTTGATTGATTTTTTTCTCTGCGATGTATTTTTTAAATAATTCATCTTTGGACACTTTACCCTCAGGCACGATGGCCATTCCATTTTGGAAAGAAAAACCATCCTCGCTCACGTCAGCATCCCAAGCGATGGTATACCCATTTTCAAGAGCATTATCAGCAATTTGTTGCAACTCGTCTAGCGTTACGTTGTAAAAGTTTCCCTTCATCCAATTGTCTGGAACCTCGAGCACAAAACTAGAGTAGTAGGGGTGGTGAGAAAAAGAAGTAAGGTTGATGTAGTCATCTGCATTTATTCCCATTGCATCGCGAAACTCAATAGGGGTGTATTTTTTGCCATTCCAATCAAACTGTTGTGGCACTGGGCCGAGGTAAGCATCAAGGATTCCATTAATAGCAATCATCCAATCTTCAGAGGTAGTGTTGAGTTTGTTATCCAATACGGTCTTCACGGTGCCACCAAGAATCGCATCTAGCGAGCTGTGATCATGAAGCTTTTTATCCGAAGGCAAGCCAGTGTATGCCATTTCAGGAACGATACCAAATTTCTTGATTACCGTAATCACATCTTGGCTAAGGCCGCCGGGACCAAACTGTTGTTTGCCTTGGAAACGAACAAAGCTCTCAGCCTTTGCTGGATATGTATAACGCACATTGAACATTTCACTGAGGTCCACTGGAGTTTTTCCCTTGCGCATGATTTCTGCTTCGATAAATGAGATAGTAGCAAAACTCCAGCAAGTGCCAGTTGCGCATTGATCCTCCACGTCCATGCCTTTCACAATTTGCGTTGTGGTGAATTGATAGGGGCTTTGTGAAAAAATAGAAAGCGGCAATGAAAAGAAGATTGCCAATTTTATAATGAACCCTTTCATGATCTTGTTATTTAGCTGCAATGATAGATAAAATTGTGGCTCAGCATTAAACAATGATGTGTGGAAAGAGCTTTTTTCAGCCGGTAAAATATTTCTAAAATATGCTCACTTTTGAGTCATATCTAGACTACATGAAAAAGATAGCAGTTGTTTGTGGCGGTTATAGCGGAGAAGCAGCAGTATCAATGAAGAGTGCGGCTATGGTACTCAACAATATTGACAGAAGTTTATACAGCCCAACCCAAGTGGTGATTACGCGCGAACGTTGGTATGCGCTTATAGATTCAAAAGAGTACGAGGTTGATAAGAATGACTTTTCAATAGCTGCATCAAACGGCAAACTAAGATTTGATGGCGCATTTATAATCGTTCATGGCACTCCCGGTGAAGATGGTTTGCTACAAGGATATTTCGCGATGCTCGGCATTCCACACACTACGGGTAGCGTTCACAATATGGCTTTAACCTTTAATAAAAAAGCCACCACACGACTGTTGGGGAATTTGGGATACACTGTTGCGAAGTCAATGGTTTTGAAAAAGCATGAGCCTTACAGTGTTTCGTTTATTACGCAAAATCTTGGTTTGCCATGTTTTGTCAAACCTAATTGTGGAGGAAGTAGTATTGGAACGTCTCGTGTAAATTTAGCAGAGGAGTTGCATCTCGCATTGGATAAGGCTTTTAGAGAGGATAATGAGGTGATAATAGAAGAGTTTGTGGCTGGAACGGAAGTTACTTGTGGGGTAATTCAGTACAAAGGGAAAATAATGGCTCTACCCATCACCGAAATAGTAAGTAAAAAAGAATTTTTTGATTTTGAAGCAAAATATCAAGGCGCTTCAGAAGAGATCACACCAGCACGAATTAGTGATACGCTAACTCAAAAGATTCAATCTACATGCGAGGATATTTATAAGAAACTCGATTGTCGCGGAATGATTCGCATTGATTTTCTCATTAGAGGTGAGGAAACATTTGTTGTTGAAATCAATACAGTGCCGGGCTTCACTGAGCAGAGTATAATTCCTCAGCAAGCGGCGGTGGTGGGTATATCGAAGAAGGAGCTCATTACCACAGTAATTGAAAGTTGTTTCTAATTACCGGATGCGGTCAGGATTGTTCTTCAAAAAAGAAGACCAATCTTTTGCTTTTCCAACACCAGCGAGAGGTGAATTGGTCTGATAAAAGTGACAAACCGCAGCCGCCAAGCCATCGGTAGCGTCAAGCTTATCAGGCATATTTTCATCTGAAATTTTTAGAATTTGTTGAAGCATTGCTGCCACCTGTTCTTTTGACGCAGCACCATTACCCGTAATACTTTGCTTAATTTTTCTGGGGGCATATTCTACTACCGGCAATTGTCTGCTCAAAGCAGCAGCAATGGCGACACCCTGCGCACGCCCTAGCTTGAGCATCGACTGCACGTTTTTTCCAAAGAATGGAGCTTCAATCGCCAATTCGTCAGGGTGAAAACCATCAATAAGTTCAATGCAACGTTCGAAGATTTTTTGGAGCTTCAAATGATGATCTTCAATTTTTTCAAGACGTATCACTCCAATGGCCAATAGCTTCATTTGCTTGCCCTTGACCTCGATAATGCCATATCCGAGTATAGTAGTGCCGGGGTCGATACCAAGAATGATTCGTTCGTTTGCGCTCACGTGAAAGAGATTTCTTTTCTTTGGTGCTAATGTACGCGCTATATATTCTCATTGGTATTTTATTGGCCGCTTTTGTTTACTACCTGTACACGGTGGTGACTTGGATAATTCGTTGGAATCAATTTTCATTTCCGAAAGTTGAAGGATTCTCTAATGGCGTTTCTATCATAATTCCTTTTAGAAATGAAAAAAGAAATTTCGAAAAGAATATTGAAATGCTCATTCATCAAGTCAAAGCCAGCTCTGATGTCGAATTGATCTTTATAAATGATCATTCGACGGATGGATCTGAATTGCTATTACGACAATGGACTGATGAGAAAATAAAGTGTATAAATGCGGTTGATAACGGAAAAAAGAGAGCTGTTCAACAAGGTGTGCATGCCGCTAAATTCGATTATATGTTGACCCTAGATGCTGATATTCTCATCAAAGAAGATTGGCTAGAAGGTGTTCTAGATGCGACTAAATTTAAGCGAGATTTTATCATTCTTCCTTTGGTAGTTGCGGAAAGAAGCGGTTGGTTTAAGCGGTTTCAATACACTGAGTTTTTGTCATTGTTTGCGGCCACCGGAGGTTCTGCACTAACTGGCAAACCACTCATGTGCAATGGCGCGCATTTACTTTTTAGAAAAAACTTTTATTTAAAAAATGAGTCCAAATTGCGCTTCGATGTATCCAGTGGTGATGATATGTTTTTGATGGAAAGTCTGGAAAAAGACGATTCATGGATGTATCATTTCGATAGGCGTTTGTTGGCACAAATGGAGCCCGAAGAGAGATTAAGAACGTTCATTCGACAGCGAATTCGTTGGGCTGGAAAGACAAAGAACCTAAAGAGCTTTCATATTCTATTTTTTGGTGGAGTAGTAGTTGTTATTCAACTCGCGTTTTGGGCACTGGCTGTTGCTTGCGCAACAACCGAATGTTCATTCGGTTGGTTGGGGATTTTCTTTGGTGTAAAGTTTTTTATTGATTTTCTGCTTTTGAAAGTATCTTCTAGAGTTGCTGGGTTGAATAGTTCTTTTATAGATGTATTCATTTTAGCATTGGTTTATCCTATTTATGCATTTATAATTCCATTACTTTCGCTTTTTGTAACTCCTGAATGGAAAGGAAGGAAAATATCAACATAAAAACCCAAGGTAGGCGCGCATGGTATAAGTTCCGTGGTAATTTCACCGCGCTCGCTGGGCTTCTATTTATCGTTGCAATGATGATGGTAAGTATTTTTGGTGTATTGCTACGTCCCGATAAGTCCATAAATGCCAATGCCCAGCATCTTGAAATTTCAAAGCAAGCACCGGGCTTTGAAGTGGATATTCTTTATTTTGGAGGGGCGCCTGAACATGGATTTGCCACGTGGTTGAATGGAGGAGTAGATGACGAGAGATTTTGCGTGGCTGTATCTGAGGTTCGATACAATATGTCTTCTAGACCGGTCGCGTACCGTGCCTATGGATCAAAAGATTGGATAGATTGCCCAGAAGGCGAGATTTCAATTGCCCACAAGAAGTTTTATCTAGGCACCGACAAGTATGGAAGAGATCTACTTTCTAGACTCCTTGCAGGGGTCAAGATATCCCTAGGTGTAGGGGTAGTGGCTGTTTTTGTTTCTTTATTAGTAGGTTTATTACTAGGGTTGGTAGCGGGTTATTATCGCGGATGGGTGGACAATTTAATAATGTGGTTTACGAATGTTGTTTGGGCAGTACCAACTTTATTGTTGGTCATGGCTATCACTTTCGCGTTTGGCACTGGCTTGTGGAAGGTATTTCTAGCGGTGGGTTTGACGATGTGGGTTGAGGTGGCGCGGATTACCAGGGGTCAAGTTTTGAGCGTTAGAGAAAAAGAATACATCGAGGCTGCACGCGCATTGGGATTTAGCGACTTGAGGATAATGTTTCGACATATCTTACCAAATATCTGGTCTCCAATAATTGTAATTAGCGCTGCAAACTTCGCCTCGGCAATTCTGATAGAAGCGGGATTGAGTTTCCTAGGGCTTGGTGCTCAGATTCCAGTTCCGAGCTGGGGAAATATGATAAGAGAGCATTACGCCTTTATAACTACTGATTTGGCATATCTTGCGATAGTCCCGGGACTCATGATTATGTTATTAGTGCTGAGTTTTATGATGGTTGGAAACGGGCTTAGAGATGCTTTGGATGTTAAGTCATAAAAACTTAGGTTTGCATCATGAATAAAGACGCAAAAGTCTACATCGCGGGTCACCGTGGGATGGTGGGAAGCGCTATTGAACGCTTTTTAAGAAATGAGGGTTTTACCAACATCATCACACGCACGTCCTCTGATTTGGATCTCCGCAATCAGCAAGCGGTGAATGATTTTTTTCAAAATGAAAAACCGCAGTTTGTATTCTTGGCTGCTGCAAAGGTGGGTGGCATATTGGCAAACAATACTTATCGTGCAGACTTTATTTACGAGAATCTCATGATTGAAGCAAACATCATTCATGCGTCTTATATGACAGGGGTTGAAAAGCTCTTGTTTTTAGGTTCTTCCTGTATTTATCCAAAATTGGCCGCGCAGCCTTTGAAAGAGGAGAGTTTACTTACTGGGTTGTTGGAAGCTACCAATGAGCCCTATGCAATCGCAAAAATCAGTGGTATAAAACTATGTGAAGCCTATCGTGATCAGTACGGGTGCAATTTTATCAGTGCGATGCCTACCAATCTTTATGGCCCCAACGATAATTATAATTTACAAAATTCACATGTACTTCCTGCGATGATTCGAAAGTTTCACAATGCAAAGGTGACTGGGCGAAAGGAAGTCGTGTTGTGGGGCGATGGCAGTCCATTAAGGGAGTTTTTGCATGTTGATGACTTAGCCGCAGCTTGCTTCCATTTGATGCAGCATTATGATGAAAAGCTGTTTGTAAATGTTGGAACGGGGGTAGACTTGTCCATTAAGGCTCTGGCAGAATTGGTGAAAGAGAAAGTAGGGTTTGATGGAGAAATAATTTGGGATGCATCAAAGCCAAATGGTACTCCCCGAAAACTCATGGATGTATCCAGGATTCAAAGCTTTGGATGGAAGCACAAAATTGATTTAGCAGAAGGAATTGAAAAGGTATATGAGGATTTTAAAGAATTAAATCTTCCAACCGAATGAACGTTCGTTCGGTTTTAATATTAGTCCTATTCTGGTTTGGAATGGTGGGTGCAATTCAAGCACAAAATCTGTTACCAAGTACCGGCAGAGCTTACCGAGAACTTGAGAAATTTTCAATAAAAAATAATCAGTCGATTCACTTGGCTCACCGGCCACTTCATGAGTTTTTCTTGAGCGATAGTTCAATTACCTTTGTGGAGAAAGATACTGTGAGCTATTATTTCGAGCCCTTGCTATATTTAATGAGAAGCCATCTGCTTGAAGCAAAGGGAAAAGGTTATCGACTTTCGGCAGATCCTATTGGTGAGTTGCTTTTGGGCGCCGAATTTCCAAAATCGGCTCTGACTGAAACAGACAATAATCTGTATGTAAATAATCGCGGCGTCTTAGTGATGGGAGAAATTGGGGAGCGATTCTCTTTTCAAACGGGTTTCTATGAAATGCAGCGAAAAGCGCCATCATATCAAAGAACTTTTGTGGATTCTAATGATGTGTTTCCAGGTTATGGTCGCGTGAAGGATTTTAAATTTAAACAGTATGACCATAATATGAGCTTTGGAAATATGACTTTCAAAGCCAGTGATAATTGGGCTTTGGAATTAGGATATGGTCAGCAATTTATTGGTCACGGATACCGAAGTTTGATTTTAACGGATGGGTTATTCAGCTATCCTTACGTTCGCAGTACAGCATATTTCTTTAATAAGAAAATACTCTATTCAAACACGTTTGGAACAATGCAAAATATGGAAAGGCTTCCCCTTGGAGACGTTCCCGAATCATTGTTTAGAAGGAAAGGGTTTAGTGCGCACTATCTGAGTTTTCTTCCGATACCAAATTTGGAGGTCGGTTTATTTGAAGGAAGCATGTGGCAACGAGCAGATAATGTTGCTACCTATTCGTTGCCTTGGAATTATTATGTACCATTGATTGGCCTTTCTTCAATAACGGAGGCAAATTCGCCGCGTCAAAATACGTTTATCGGGGCAAACTTGCGTGTTTCTTTACCGCAAGGAATCTCATTCTACGCACAATCAATGATAGATGATTTCACCAGCGCCTCACTTGCCTTTCAAGGTGGAGTGAAATTTTTTGATGTCCTAATAAAAGGGCTCTACCTTCAGGCGGAGTACAATAAAGTTTCTCTAAAAGTAGACTTGGATAATAGATTTCAGGACTTGACTCATTTTAATCAATTCATAGGTCATCCTGGCGGTCGAAGCGTGGAGGAGTGGGTGCTAATTACGGAATATCGCTATGGTAAGTTTTTGTCAAGGGCAAAAGTGAACTGGATGGAATCGCGTTTTTCTGAGTATGATTTGCGTCAGGCGGAGCTGGAAGCAGGGCTGCAATTGAATTTGAAGACGAACTTGGAATTTGTTTTGGGAGCAAGTCATCGTCAGTTTGATAGGGAGTACACTTGGTATTATGCGACAATTAGAACCAATCTACACGCGCGATATTTTGACTTTTAGTACATTTGTTCAACCTTAGCTAATCATCGAGTTAAAATTAGGAGTGACGTGAAAGATTTGATTTTTTCTTTTGTAACAGCATTTTTCATGGTTGTGATAGCAATGCCAGCTCTAATCAAGGTGGCAAAGCTTAAGCATCTTGTCGACGAGCCTGGGGATGCCCGAAAGCTCCACAGACGCAGCGTTCCGACTATAGGAGGGATAATGATTTTTGCTGGAACAATCATAAGTTACTCTCTTTGGTTTCCTTCTCAATATTCGGGGCAATTTGGTGCAAACTATGATATTCTTACAGCGCTGAATGAGTTCAAGTATCTAGTGGCATGTATGTTTATATTATTTTTTCTGGGCCTGAAAGATGATATTATAGGCGTTAGCCCGAGTAAAAAGCTTTTCGTGCATTTTGTTATTGGTATTATTCTCGTTTTTCTTGCAGACATACGCCTCAGCAACTTTTGCGGCTTGCTGGGTATTAATGAAATACCTGATTCTGTTAGTAAGCCCTTGTCGCTTTTTATATATATCGTCATTGTAAATGCAATCAATTTGATCGATGGAGTTGATGGATTGGCTGGGGGAACAAGCTTTATTGGAAGTATAACTTTTGCAGTTTGGTTTTTCATCACTGGCGACCTTCCATTGGCTTTGTTAGCTGCGGGATTGGCGGGCTCTCTGTTGGGTTTTTTGATTTTCAATTGGCAACCTGCAAAGATTTTCATGGGCGATTCAGGATCGCTTATCATCGGAGTGGTTATGTATGTGATGGTAATGAAACTCATTGAGTTTCCCGCTTCTAAAATGTCTCAACCAATGTCCAGTTTGTCCAAACCAGTGCTGTGTATGGCTGTTTTAGCCTATCCACTAATCGACACTCTTCGCGTTTTTATCATTCGAATGAGCCAAGGTCGTTCACCATTTTCAGCGGATAGAAACCATATACACCACAGACTGTTATCTTTTGGATTATCTCACAGACAGGTTAGTATCGTACTTTATGCCTATACTTTATTGATAATTTCAATTACTTTTCTAACTCCAGAACACTCGCCGAATATTTCGTTTTTGATTACTGGGTCCGTTGCCTTACTCTTGGCCAATTCTATTTTTTGGATTAATCCCAAAATAAAAAAGCCCCAAGCATAGCTTGAGGCTCATTTGTAAAGTATTTATATTAGCTAAAATGAGGAGTGGCGTAAGCCTTTACCATTTTTTCATCAATGGCCTTTGGTGAGAGAATCACTAAACGCTCTATGACATTTCTAAATTCTCGAATGTTGCCCGACCAATCAAGTTGTTGCAACGCTTTGATGGCACCATCGGTAATTTCTTTTTTTGGTTGAGCGTAGTCGTCGGCTACGATATTCAAAAAATGATCTGCCAAAAGAGGAATATCATCTTTTCGCTCATTTAGTGAAGGCACGCGAATCACTATAACCGATAGTCTGTGATACAAATCCTCTCTAAAGTTTCCGGCAGCAATTTCTTTTTTTAAGTCTTTGTTAGTAGCGGCGAAAACGCGAACATTTACTTTGAAATCCTTGTCGCCTCCCACACGGGTGATCTTACTTTCTTGGAGCGCACGCAAAACTTTAGCTTGTGCGGAGAGCGACATATCACCGATCTCGTCTAGAAATAATGTTCCGCCGTCTGCAAGTTCAAACTTTCCTTGACGTGTTTTGATAGCGCTAGTGAACGCTCCTTTTTCATGGCCGAACAATTCACTTTCAATCAATTCAGAAGGTATAGCGGCACAGTTTACTTCAATGAATGCATTTGCGCTTCTGGCGCTCTTTTCATGTAATTGGCGGGCTACAAGTTCTTTTCCTGAGCCATTTCCACCTGTGATGAGCACGCGAGCCTCTGTGGGCGCCACTGTCTCAATCATTTGTTTTATTTCTTGTATGGCCTTGCTTTCGCCCACGATGTTGGATCCAAGAACTTTATTTACTTTTTTTCGAAGCGATTTAGTTTCTTTTACGAGAGCAGTTTGATTGCTAGCGTTTCTTACCGTAACAAGCACGCGATTGAGATCTAGTGGTTTTTGAATAAAATCATATGCGCCTTTTTTCAAAGCCTCCACGGCTGTTTCAACGCTCCCGTGTCCGGTGATGATAATTACTGGAGTGTCTATTTCTTTTTCTTTGAGCTTTTCCAGCACCTCAATACCGTCCATTTTGGGCATTTTGATGTCGCAAAAAATCAAATCGTATGTTTCCTTCTCTACTTTTTTGAGGCCTGCAAGTCCGTCTTCGGCCTCGTCTACCTCGAATGATTCATATTCAAGAATTTCTTTCAATGCGCCACGAATGGCGGCTTCGTCATCTATAATGAGAATTTTTGACATCGTATTTGTTTTTTATATCCAACGCAATTTTCGCGCCTGATAATTTGTGGACGAAAATAGGCAAACAACTTTTTTTAAGTTGAGGAATAAGCATAATTTCGCAGATGTGAAGCACGATTTATTATCAGAATTGAATGAGGCACAGCGCGCGGCGGCAGCTCACGTGAATGGTGCCATGATGGTGATTGCTGGAGCAGGATCTGGTAAAACGAGAGTTTTGGCCTACAGAATTGCCCATTTGGTAAGCCAAGGGGTGGATCCATTCAACATTCTTGCCTTGACCTTTACCAACAAAGCGGCGCGCGAAATGAAGGAGCGTATTGGTAAACTCGTGGGCGAAAGCGAAGCAAAAAGTATTTGGATGGGAACGTTCCACTCCATCTTCGCACGTATCCTCAGAATTGAATGTGATAAAATAAACTATCCACGAGACTTCACAATCTATGACACGACTGACGCTAAAAGTTTGGTGAAAGACATCATCAAAGAAATGAATCTTGATGATAAAATTTACAAACCAGGAGTTGTCTACAATAGAATTAGCAGTTGTAAAAATAATCTCATTTCACCAGCCGATTATTTAAAGGATGTTGATTTGGTGAGTGAGGACAGACAGACTGGCAAACCCAAAATGGGGGAGATTTATGCCAAATATGATATGCGTTTGTTCAAGTCTGGTGCGATGGATTTCGATGATTTGTTATTTAAAACAAACGTTCTACTGCGCGATTTTCCTGATGTTTTGCATCGCTATCAGCATAAGTTCCAGTTTATTCTCGTAGACGAGTATCAAGATACGAACTTTGCTCAATATCTTATTGTGAAGCAATTGGGCGCGGTGCATGAAAATGTATGTGTAGTGGGCGACGATGCTCAGAGTATCTACGCATTTCGCGGGGCTAACATTCAGAATATTCTCAACTTCCGAAGAGATTATCCAGAGTTCGCCATGTACAAGCTCGAACAAAACTATCGAAGCACTCAAGTAATCGTAGAAGCAGCAAATAGTATTATTTCAAAGAACAAAGACCAAATAAAAAAGAAGGTTTGGACAGAGAACGAATTTGGTCAACCTATAAAAGTGCACAAGGCGCTGACGGACAATGACGAAGGTAATTTTGTAGCGAATCAAATATTTGCCACAAAACAAGAGTCTGGTGCTCAATTCAGTGATTTTGCAATTCTTTATCGCACAAACGCCCAAAGCCGCGCGTTTGAAGAGGCTTTGAGAAAACTGAACATTCCTTATCGAATCTATGGAGGATTGAGTTTTTATCAGCGAAAAGAGATCAAGGATTTGCTCGCGTATTTCCGCCTTGCATGCAATCCGAATGATGAAGAAGCATTAAAGCGAATTATCAATTACCCAACAAGGGGCATAGGAAAGACGACGATCGATAAATTAGTAGTTGGTGCTGCTGAACGAGAAATTAGCGTGTGGGATATGGTGCACCGCGCCAACGAAGTAGGCATCAATGGAGCGTCGTATAATAAGTTGGCTGAATTTGTCACAATGATAAAGAGCTTTCAGGTGCAATTAAATGTACTCAATGCTTTTGACATCGGTCATCATATCGCAAGCCATAGCGGGTTGTTAAAGGATTTATATGCGGATCGAACACCAGAGGGTGTGGCCAGATATGACAACGTTCAGGAGTTGCTCAATGGTATGAAGGAATTCAGTGATAGAGAGAATCTGCAGAATCCAGGCGCGATTAATTCTTTGAGTGACTTCTTGATTGATGTTGCGTTGTTGACCGATGCAGATAATGACGATAAAGAGGACAACAATAAAGTGAGCATGATGACGATTCATGGCGCCAAAGGGCTGGAATTTCCTTATGTGAATATTGTTGGCATGGAGGAGAATTTGTTTCCAAGTCAGCTGTCGCTCAATTCGAGGGAGGAAATGGAAGAAGAGCGAAGGTTGTTTTATGTTGCTGTAACTCGAGCTGAAAAACGAGCCACGTTGAGTTACGCCCTAAGCAGATATCGCTGGGGCCAATTGAGCTATTGCGAACCATCACGATTTATTGAAGAGATTGATGAGCAGTATCTCGAACTACCAAGGGTCGAGCCGACGAGAGCACCACAATCCAGAATTGACTTTACTCGCGAACGCTCAGGATTCGGAGGTGGATCTTTGTCAGATTTCAACGGACCGAAACCTCGTCAAAAAGAGATTTTTGCGCCAGAACCAAAGGCACCATCGGCACCGCCCGCCAATTTTAAAAAGGTAAGCACTACGCAAGCGCCATTGTTTGATGCGCCTTCAGATCAAAGTGAAATTTTTGTTGGGGCAGAAGTAATGCATGATAAGTTCGGTAAAGGAAAAGTCCTACAGATAGAAGGGGAGAATCCTGATGCGAAGGCTACTATCTTTTTCCCGGCCGCAGGTCAAAAGCAATTATTGTTGAAGTTTGCCAAATTGAAGGTAATATAGAAGGTTGTCGCTATATTTGCCGATAGCGTCTATAGAAAACGCAGTCTTAAAATTAAATTTTACTCCAAGTATGTCGGAGACAATAAACGAAGTTTTAAAATTTCAGCCTTACAATAGCAATCGCCCTGATTTGATTATTCCTGAATACGGAAGGAATATTCAGAAAATGGTTGAATATGCTGCCACCATTGAAGATAGGGAGGAGAGAAACAAGTGTGCAAAAGCAATTCTGTCGGTGATGGGACAATTATTTCCATATCTCCGTGACATAGAAGATTTCAACCACAAGCTTTGGGATCACCTTTATATAATGTCTAATTTCAAGCTCGACGTTGACTCAAGTTATCCCATTCCTAATCCAGAAGAGTTAGACGCACCTCCTGCACGCATGTCTTACCCTAAGGGTGATGTAAGATTTGGACATTACGGTAGATATGTAGAAAAGATGATTGAAAAATGCCTTGCTATGGAAGAGGGCGAAGAGCGAAAAGCATTCTCACTCGCGATTGCGAATTTGATGAAGCAGAATTCGCTTAATTGGAACCGAAACACCGTGACTGATGATGTTATCCTCAAGGATTTAGCCCTTTTGAGCGGTGGTAAAATCAGAATAGAAGGAGCAATAGAATTAAATGCTGTTAAAACTATTCAAGGAAACAAGTTTCAGGATTTTGAATCAGATAATTTCAGAAAGAATAAGCACAAGAATTTTAAGCAAAAGAAAAAGATGTTCAAAAAGCATAAATAATTCTGATGCTTTATGGAAGAACTTATTGAGGGATTCAAACACATCACGGATTTAGAGGGCTACGACCATATGCTCTTTATTCTGGCATTAAGCGCCCCATTCACTCTTGTTGATTGGCGAAAGTTGTTGATTCTTGTTACTGCATTTACTATTGGCCACAGTTTGACTTTGGCTTTAGCAGCATCAGGAGTTATTCGATTTAATTCGAACTTAATTGAACTCTTGATTCCCATAACAATATTTATAACTGCCATTTCAAATATCCTTTACAAGGACTCACAAAACATTAAGGTGCGTTATGCCGTCACTGCGGGATTCGGACTAATACATGGAATGGGCTTTTCGTCCTATTTTCGAATGATGTATGAGGGGAATTCCAACTGGGTAGCTCAATTGTTTTATTTCAATTGTGGGGTGGAACTGGGACAGCTATTGGTGCTATCGATTATTCTGGGCTTTTCATGGCTAGTTCTTCGTTGGTCACGTTTCTCAATGAGTGGTTGGAACATTACCCTTTCGATTGCAGCAGCATTAATTTCGGGTTATTTGTTTTTAGATAAATTTTGATTCTGAGTCTATTTAGTTTTTAATTTTGCCCCGCAAATAGAACCTTTGAAAAAACTCTTTGTTCTTCCTATTCGGATATATCAAGCGTTGATATCTCCATTGCTTGGAAGCAACTGCAGGCATTACCCAACGTGTAGTGAGTATGCTAAAGAAGCGATAGAGGAGTGGGGGCCTTTGAAGGGAATGTGGTTAGGATTGAAGAGGATTTCAAAATGTCATCCTTGGGGGACTTCCGGGGTTGACCTGGTTCCAAAGAAACAGAAACCAACAAATAAAAATAGCAATGAAAACAACCATTAAAATTTTCTCTTTCTTTTTTGCTGTAGCAGCTTTAGTAGCTTGCGCAGGTGCTGAAAGCGAGCAACTCAAACAAGCGCGCACGATTCAAGAAACCATGTTGAAGTCAAAAGGAAATTTGGATTCACTTGTTGATGTAAAAATGAATGAGTTGAGCGCAAAGATTACTGAGCTTAGCGCAGATAGCACCCTTGCGACCGATTCATTAAAGACAGCGACATATACGAGCATCAAGTCTCAATTGAGCGATATCGAATCTCTCAAGTCTAAGTTGAGCGATTGGATGAGCAACGTGAAGATGTTGCCTACTGTAGAAGAAATCGCTAAAGGAGCAGAGAATCCATTTGGTGATGGTGCAAAGGATCAGGACATTTTGAAGGCTATTCAGGATAACCAGAAGCAATTCGACGAGTTGAAGTCAGAAATTGAAACAGCAATTCAATAATGAATATCAGACCTAGAAGAAATAGAAAGTCTGCTGTTATAAGAGATATGGTAAGGGAAACGCAAGTTTCCCTTACTGATTTAATGTATCCGCTATTCTTGGTGGATGGCAGCAATCAGAAGATCGCTATCAACTCGATGCCGGGAATATTTCGGTGGAGTTTGGATCTTCTTTGTGAAGAAATAGGGGAGTGTATTTCCCTTGGTTTGCGCTCGTTTGTTTTATTTCCAGCTGTGGATGATCAGTTGAAAGACACCCACGCAACATATAGCTGGAGTGATGATAATTTTTATCTGAAGGCCATTAGGGAAATTAAAAGACGATTTCCAGAAATTGTTTTAATGAGCGATGTGGCCATGGATCCTTATAGCAGTGATGGCCACGATGGTCTTGTTCGAGAAGATGAAATAGTGAATGATGAGACATTGCTAATTTTGGCGAAGATGGCAGTAAAGCAAGCAGAGGCGGGAGTGGATATCATTGGTCCAAGTGATATGATGGATGGTCGCGTTGGGGTGATTCGTGAAGCTTTGGATGAAGCTGGGTATACCAATGTGAGTATTATGTCATACACAGCAAAATATGCAAGTGCCTATTATGGGCCATTTAGAGAGGCATTGGATAGCGCGCCAAAGAGTGGGGATAAGAAGACTTATCAAATGGATCCGGCCAATAAAATGGAAGCTTTGAGAGAGCTCGTCTTGGATACAGAAGAGGGTGCGGATTTTATTATGGTGAAGCCTGCCTTGTGTTATTTAGATGTCATTGCGTTGTTGAAAGCGAATACTGAACTCCCAGTGAGTGCTTATAACGTAAGTGGTGAATATGCAATGCTGAAAGCCGCAGGTGAAAAAGGATGGATAGATTATAATAAAGCGATGCCAGAAATGCTCTTAAGTATAAAACGAGCAGGGGCCGATATCATCCTCACGTATTTCGCCAAGGAATATGCCTCTATGCAAAAAATGAAGTAAAAAAAACGCCTGTAAATCAGGCGTTTTTAATTTCTTCTGCAAGTGAAGAAAATTCTTCCGGAGACATTTTAACCCTTTCTTTTTGAAAGTTAATATCACCAATACTATTCATAGGAATGAGGTGTATGTGTGCGTGTGGCACTTCTAATCCAATCACAGCGACTCCAACTTTGAGGCAAGGCACTACTTTTTTTATTTTTAGTGCTACCTCTTTAGCAAATAGGTTAATTTCAGCAATAGCATCATTATCCATATCAAAGTAGTAGTCTATTTCTTCCTTAGGAATTACAAGACAATGACCCTTCGCTACCGGGAGGATGTCGAGAAAGGCAAGATATTTATCATTCTCAGCTACCTTGTAGCAAGGGATTTCACCTGCAATTATTTTAGAAAAAATTGTAGCCATTAACGGTTGATATCAATGATTTCAAGTTTGAGTTTACCAGCAGGGACTTGTACCTCTGCTACGTCACCAACTTTTTTGCCGAGCAATCCTTTGCCGATAGGTGAATCGACCGATATTTTTTTCTCTGCTAAATTGGCTTCATTCTCTGCCACTAAAGTGTATTCGAGAACAGCGTTATTATTGAGGTTTTTGATTTTTACTTTTGATAAAATAAAAACTTTAGAATTATCGAGTTGTGACTCATCAACAAGTCTGGCGTTGGCAACCAAATCTTCCATTTTAGCAATGCGTGCCTCTAGCAAGCCCTGTGCTTCCTTTGCGGCATCATATTCGGCATTTTCCGATAGATCACCCTTATCTCTTGCTTCAGCAATCTGAGCAGATATTTTTGGACGCTCAACGGTTTTAAGTTGATGCAATTCTTCTTTCAGCTTTTTAAGTCCTTCGGCGGTGTAGTATGCTACTTGTGATGCCATGGTCTTTTAATTTAATGAATGTTACTAAAAAAGAGAGAACCCCAAAGATTGGGGTTCTCAACACAACAAAGATATAAAATTTTCTTAAAGGGTAATATGCAAACCGATGCTATGCACACCATTGAAAGGATTGGTAGCTCTGTAGCTATAGTCAAGACCGATGTTTGAACCGTTTTGTCCAAATGGGACTTGAATAGTTCCACCAAAGCTAGGACCAGTGAATACAGTTGCTTTTTCTCCAGCGCCGATTTCAGTGCCATAACCGCCTCTCAAGAAGAAACGCTCGCGGAATCCGAACTGTGCTCCCACGGCGAGTTGGTCGCGGGTAAAGGAGTTGGAAGTGAACTGACCATCTGCAGTGAGTTTCATTTTGTCACCAAAAAGAAAATCATAAGCAAATCCTACATTAACCAAAGAAGGTAATTCGAATCTTTCAGAGCGCTGTTCTACTGTAAGACTTGTACCATTGGTGGGAATGGTAGCAGCGATACTCAAACCGTCACCATTGTATCTCATAGGAGGGCCAACGTTTCTAAGTGCAATACCAAAACGAACGTTGTCTCTTTCACCTGTTACATAACGAATACCAGCGTCGAAAGAGAACCCTTGAGAGCGCACATTGTAAATGGCCTCAGAGATCATTCTAACTGTGATACCTCCATAAATACTATTGGAAAATCCTTTAGCATATGATAGAGCGATGTTAGTGTAGTTTGGTGAAAAAGTACCGATACCGCCTTCTGGAAGATCTTCGGTAGTAATTTCGAGGTCGCCAAAATTCATATTGGCAACTGAAATTCCAAGAGCACCAGATTCACCAACCTTTTGGCCAAGACCAAAAGCATTGAGACGAATTCCAGTTCCTACGAGATAATTGGTATTGGTGAATAACACCTCAGTCTTTCTGGTGAAAGCAAGTCCAGCAACGTTGAGGAATGAAGCCTCGATACCGTTGATAGAAGCCATCGACGCACCTGCCATGCCAGAGGTTCGAGCCCAAGGGTTAACCAAAAGGTGGCCAGCACCAGCAGAACCTGCACGGTCGGGATTACCAGCAAAGCTCGTTAAAGTTGTAATTGCTGCTAATACTATGATTGAAAGCCTTTTCATAAGCATATTTTCTTTCTGAAATCTTTTGTTTAATTATTAGAAACGATCCAAGTCTACTGGTCTCATTACACCGAACCATTTCAAAATCTTTTCACCAACACCTGGTACTTCTATGTGGATGATATAAGTGCCACTCGCGATTGGAATATTCTTTTCATTTTTCAAATCCCAATCAAGAGAAGTTGTTGGATCAGCTTTTCTGAATTGACGAATGCGTGTACCATTCATATCGAAAATAGAAATAGTACATACCTGAGGAAGATTAGTAATCTTAACTCTGTTGTCGAGTTTACTAGTCTCATACGTGCTGAAAGCATAGTATGGATTAGGCACTACGTTAATTTCGTTCAACTCATCTTCCAAAGCCTCACCAGTTAGCACGGTTGGGTTGAAGCCTTTGGTGCTAAAGCGATACAAGTTTCTCCAACCATTGATTGCTCCATTCGCATCAGGGTTGTTGAGTGTGGCGCTTGTTGAAGACCATCTTCTATAAGGGCGCGATACACGGATACTTACGCGAGCCTCATTTGGAATCAAGCCTTGTTCAACACTCAAGAATGGAACCGATTCGTTAATCTTGATGGAAGAACCAATCCAAGAGCAAGATGCCCAAAGAGTCTTGTAGTTATTGAGGTTGCTAGACGTTGCAGTTAGTGCACCATTAAAGTTGGTTGCAGTAGCAATGTTATAGAAGGTTTGACCTTGATCATAACGTGGCATCAAAGTGAGACCGCTGGATGTCACTTGTTCGAACTGTGCATTTCTGAATACATAAATCCAGTGTTGACCGCCGAAGAAGTTTTGGGTTCCATCAGGGCTTGTGAAGTTACTGGTAGGATTCCAGATCATGTCACGACCATTTTCACTTACCAACCATGAGTCTTCACCGAATGCCATATTGAGACGTTCACCAGTGTGCACATCGATAGCATATCCTGGGAACCAACCCATACCTGTTGGCTGAAGGCCGTTTAATGTTCCTTCTGCATCGTTATAACCTTCTTGACCTGCTCTTCTTCCATTTTTATCAACAGAAGGTGCGCGGCGTAATTGGTTTTTCACATATCGGTCAGTTGGCGCAAATCCTTGTGCCAAGGAAGGGTTGGATTGCATTTCAAGTACAGGACAACGAGTCCACTTTGATTTATCGGCAGTGAATACGATATCAACGCTATTCAAACGATCGAGACGAGCCAATGGTCGAGCAGTGTTGGTAATTGCCAACGGCGTACTTTGCCAGATGGAGCCCATTGGATTTGTAGACGATCTATTGTAATTGGTCATACTAATCAAGCCCAACAGTGGAGCTGCATTATTTACGTAGGCACCTTCATTCTCTTGTGAATAAGAAGCGAGTGCATAAGGAGCCCATGTACCATTGACAACATCTTCGTAGATCTGGTTTGGATCAGCAGCAGGCAAATCCAATCCGAGATTGTTTAAGTAATTGAGGTTGTAGTCAGCATAGATGTTTTCATCGAAGGTACCATCAGAATCTACACCGTCAGATCCAGAGCGAATCCAGTTGAAAGAGGTAGTACCGTCTTCATCGGGAACACCAAACAACCAAGGACGACTCTCATCTGCATATGAAATACCAGAGAAAATAATCTCAGGAATTTCAGCAGGGTAATCATCACTAACAATTGGTGATACAAACTGACCCCAATTCACAGCGATACCGTAGTCAAGAATTACATCTTCACTAGCCACACGGAATGACTTGTAATGAGGGATTACCTCGCCGTTTGTCAAATTAGTGAGCTGCCAGAATAATGAGTCTGGATTGGTTTCATTAAAGTCAGTATCACCTGTGAGACGCAATTCCCATTCTGCATCTTGAACTCTGAGCGGATCAATAACAATCACTGACACGGGGCTAGCACCGGCAGCATAGGTTGGCTCAGTATCTATTCCATCTTCGAGAATAGTAGCCTCTGTCTGGGGATTGAGGAAAGTGAAGAGATTTCCATTTCCTTGTCCTTCGATTTGCGTCAAAGGAATGCCTTGGCCATAGCTTGCGTTTTGAACAATGCCATTCATTGGGGCGCGAGGAATACCAGTAATAACTGGGATTTCACCGGATGCAGCCTTACGAGAAGAAATGAATGCGCGGCTCTGTCCATTACGACTAACTGGGTTATACTCTAAGTAGTTATTGTAACCATAAGCAATTGCCATAAAGTAATACGTCTTATGGTTAATCAATGCGTTTTGACCTTGAGCGAATGCGTCAGTAGTTACGCGAATAGAACGAGTAATTCCTTCGTTAGCGCCATTCACTTTAAGTGTTGGAATAATCAATTCGCTTTCCGCTTGGAACTCATAGTTGATAATGTCTGAAACGTCATTAGCCACATCGGTTTGGAAGATCAAACGAGCCTTGGTTGGGTCATTTAATTCTTCAGGACCAATTTCCGCGTTCGCAAGTTGATACACTAAATATCCTTCGAAAGCATAAGAGCGTTGCTCCTCTGTGAATGTCAATCCTAGAGAGTTGATCGCTTCGGGAATCGAAGCATCGAATTCTGAATATCCTTCTAAGTAGTTATTGCTAATGGTATTTTCATTAGAAAGCATGAGAATAAGCTCATTTTCCAATTCACGTACAGTCACGTCTGGAGCGTCTGGACCAGATACAAGTTCGAAGCAGTTATCGAACAATGCTTGAGCCTTATCATCTGCATCTTTCAAAAGGTTTACAGAAGCTCTAGCATCACCTTGGAAACTGCGTGCCCAAACCACACCTACGGTGATGTTGTTGTAATCACCAGGCTCAAGGGTGAACGGACCAGCCGATTGGATAAAGCGACGGTCACCTGAAGGATTGAGCGAAGTTTCTTCTGACCATGTAGGCATTGGAGTTCCGTTGGTACCCCAGTGTACAGGGTCGGTATCTCTTGGGAACATGTATCCTGCTTCCACGGTAGTTACGCCACTGTTACCAGCAACACCAGTTCCACCGTAGAGCATTGTTTGACCATTCTTCCAAATACCACGCATGTAGTTATAGAAGTCAGGTGCGTTATCAGGGTCACCATTGATAGGGTTAGTTCCGATGTTGTAATAAACGAATCTTCTCATACCGAAGCGCTCGTTGTCTACAATACCATCTCCGTATCCAATGCCAAGACCTTTGTAAGGAATACCGCCTTGAGCTTGTGCCACGGCAATATCTGTGGTCAAAGGGTTATCGATTTCATCGGCATCTTGGTAAGGACCTTCGAAGAAGTCAACACCAACTGCTGGAGGATTTGCACCATAACCATTGGTACCAGGACCTGCTTCATCGGTATTATCACCATTATAGCAATATCCAAGACCGCGCTGAACGTCGCAACCAACATAGTCGTCAGTTGAGTTACCTAGGTCTGGGTCAACCCAGCTACCAAAGTATGTATTGGTCAAAGTTTGAGAACCCTGATTAATCAATACATAGTTGTAGAAGGTCATGTTGTTGATCTCATCGTTGGTAGTGAATGCGAAAGCTTGCGCTCTAATTTCCATACCAATAGGCTGACCGAGTGACTCAGAGTGAACGTTACCTTTATCGTTGAAAATCCAGTAATAAGTCTGGTCCCCAAACAAAGGAACCACACTCTCTCTTGTACGTGTGCGACAGTCGATTTCTTTTAAGAAATCATACCAAGGATAGTCACCCTGTGATGGATCATAGAGTAAGTCTCCATCATAGTCGTAGAACGGAGCTAGGTAAAAATCTTGACCGAGTACAGGATTACCCTGCGCTGGGTAGCTATTAAAATAGGCAGGTGTTTGGTAGCTATCACAGTCACCTTCACCGCTGGCGATACAGTCAAAGTACGCTCTGTGCAATTGTGCATCTTGACGGAAGCTCACAAAGAACTGGTCATATTCTGCGCAAACCGCGTCAGAAACTTCGGCAGTTCCATCGTTGGTAAGCGGTCCAGGCCAGTAGTCATTACCATCCGCGCGGAAGGTAACGGCAGCAAGCTTTAACTGACCATCTGGAGAGGTACCACCCATCCAAAGTGCTCCTGAATAGATAGATGAAACACCACCATCTTTCGGAACTTCATAAGATGCACGACTGGTCGCGCGGTCTTGCCACATCGAACCACCGGTTTCGATTTTAGCGCGAACGTTGTTCCACTCAAGGTCTGCGCGTGCTTGTGCAGGGGCACAAGCGGCTGCACGCGTGCCCAGATGAGCCGTTCTGTGCGGATCATTTGTGGGCATCCCGCTGCCATTTGCGCCCATGTAGCGCATGGCATGAGCCTGAGTTGATAAAATAATTACGAGTGCGAGTAAACTAAATTGTTTGATGCTCATTATTTCTCCTCGATTAAAGTTCATTTTCATTTCTCTTAACACGGACCATTAAAAATCAAATCTTACACCTAGACGAATCTGACGAGGTGCCGCCAAGTTGTAAGGATTGTTCACAAACATAGAATAGTAGTTGCGGAATGAATCTGGGTTGTTCTGAGCTTCAATCAACGCTGTGTAGCGAGCTGAAGACAAGAATCCATCATCATCAGGAGTACCAGTGTAGCGATATACACCGTTAATATTGCGAGTGTTAAGTAAGTTTACTACCCAGAGATAAACGTTGAGGTTCGTTACACGCTTCTTCTCTTCGGTTTTGCCAAAAACCAATGTGAAGTTTCTGTCCAATTGCAAGTCAACATTGAATTGCCATGGAAGACGAGCACCATTCAAGCTACCGCGTGTTGATGGTGGAACTTCACCAGTGATAGGCGTAGCGAATTGTTGCGCTGTATATGGCGTACCAGAACCTAGGTTTGCGATAAAGTTGGCACCAGTATTTTCAAAAATCTTCTTACCAAACCAAACTGGACCATTGTATTCAGCACCCTCTCCATAACGGTAGTCGAGGGTAGTGATGATACGGTGGCGTTGGTCAAAGTTCACTGGATTTACAGTTCGCAAGTTTGGAAGTCCGTTATTGATCAACGCAAGCTGGGTAGCCGTAGTAGAACCAGTACCATCAGCAAACTGGAGGGTATATGATGTCTTAATCCAAATATTACCAGTCTTTCTAAGATCGTAAGTAAGAGTCAAACCTTTTACAGTACCGAAGTCAAGGTTGCCAAATGTTCTGTATGTTACAGGATAAGCACCTACATAGCTTCTTACCTGAATCATATCTCGCAACTCACGATAGAAAGCTTCTAATTTGATTGAAGAGCTTCTTGAAAGAATCTGTTGGAAACCGAGCGCATAGTCAACTGTTTTTTCAGGACGAAGATTTGGGTTATTGATCAAATCATTTCTGTTAGCCAAGTAGAAGTAATCGATAGGATTGAATCTGTTTGCTTCTGTTGGACGCTGAGTTAAGATGTCATAGTGAGCGAAGAACAATGCCTCATCAGAAATTGGGAACGAGAATGCGATACGTGGCATAATATTCACCGCTGGATCATAGTCACGGAAGGCTGACGAAGTAAGTGTGCCTGGCTCTCCTTGAAGTAATGGGTTCAAGTTACCACCGCTTCCAACTGTAGTGAGAGGGTCAGTTACAATTTGTCCTTGTGCATTATACCAAGTATCACCGTTACGGAACCCCGTTACAGCAGTTGGGTTATTTACGTCGTTCACATATACCACATAGTTATCACCCATGTTTGATGGAGCTGAATAACCATTGAAGCGAGAGAAGTCGGCCTCTCCAACAGTAGTTCCAACACCTACCACGTAAGGGTCTTTCAATACAGGTTGGTTAGCATCAAATCGGTCAATACGAAGACCAACGTTGAAGATAAGGTCATCAAATGCGAACTTATCCATGATGTAACCGCTGGTATAGATAGGTTCGAAGGCGCCAATAGATCTGCTGAAATATGTTCTGTCACCAACTCTATATTGATCTTGGAAGAAGTCATCAATGGTTGGACGACCTCTCACACGCTTACCAGTGTGGTCGTAACCAAAATAGCTCACGAGGTTGTTACCTTGGTTGAGTAGATCTTCTGCACCAAACATTGACAAATCCAAATCTTCTGGATTGATATTGTCAAGGTTGATGAGGTCGGTTCCATTTGGATCCAAACCGAGTGCTTCTCTCAAGCGATAGTCGAATTCAAACTGTCCATCACCGCGTAATCTGTCGAAATAAGTATAAGAGAATCCATCTACGATGACATTGGTTGAGTCATAGTCTGTGCCTGGAGCATTGTCCAACTCGAGGATATGGCTATTGGTGTAAAGACGGCCAATTTGCCACAAGCCCACTGGAGCTAAAGAATACCCAGCATCACTGCGACGCTCAAATTCGAAACCAACTTCAATAGCGTGGTTACCAATGTCAGCAGAACCACGACCACTTACACGGAACTGAGTTGACAAGCTTTCGCTGTAGTTGTTGTTTTGTGTTCCGATGTATGACCAAAGGTTATAAGTTGCATCAGGACCAAAACCATTGATCAAACCATTACCAGCAAGAATGTTTTCAATGTTGGCATATGGGTTAAATGACAATGGCTGATTGATGAAGATTTGATTTGGGTCACGAATGATATTTCCGTTATTGTCTGTAATCACATCCAAGATGTCTTGGCTAACAGGCAAGCTAAAGAACTGACTTGTTAGGGTAGCCGTTTCTGGGTTGAAATCAGATGGTGTAAAGAAGATGTTCAAGTCCTGCACACCTGTCTGACGGAAGTAGTTTCCGTTGAAGCTGTATGAATTACCACTGATCTGGTCGAAGTATCCGATGTGTCCGTATTTGAATACATCATCTCTGTGAGTGTCGTCTTGGCGCAATCTATAGTTGCGGCTATAGTCAACCATGAAGGTATAGAATACATTCTTTAAGTTGTTGGCTGACGACTCTTTTCCTTCTGCATTCTTGAAACGCTGACTGAAACGTGCATACGCTCTCCAGTCTAGGTCTGTTGCTTGCTGGTTGTTGTCCCAGTTCATCAGCATATTGGAATAGCTAAATTGATTTGCTCTTCTGAAGGCACCAGTACCACCAAGAGTGAAAGTGATGTTTTCAGAAAGGTTGAAGTCAAACTTCGCTACCAAGTTTGCGGATCTGTCGCGCGCATTGAGGTTGGTGTTTACTTTTTCGAAATCGTCAGAAGTCAAGAAGTCGGCATTATAAAGGATACCGTTTCCTTGAGGATTAAGGCGAATAGGATCATCGATAAGGGCTTGACGTACATCATCCTTAATCTTGAAGTTACCACCAAATGCTGGGTTCGGGTCAACTACGTCGGTGTAGTTACCTGAAACGAAGAATCCGAGGATTGGTCTGATTTTTTTACCGTCTTGATCCTTCTTGAAAAGAATCGGACCAGACAACGAACCTTCAATAAGGTTGTATCCGAAATTGTCAAAGCCTACTACGCCATCACCGCTCTTGAAGCCAGAGGTGATTACTTCTAGACCTCCTGTATATTTAGATGAAGCACTTCTCAAAGCTACGTTGATGACACCACCGGTAGCGTCACCGATACTAGCTGGAATACCACCCGTAATTACGGATACCTCTTCAATAGAAGACTTCGGAAGTGCAGTGCTACCGCGAACTTTGATACCGTCGATATATACCCAAGTAGAACCCGTTCTTGCACCGCGGATGGAGATACCACCACCAGTACCAGCCGAGTTAACACCCGCTACAGTGGTAGCAAGACCACCGATATCACGGCTAGGCATTTTTGCAATTTCTTCACGTGTTACTGTACCACCTGATGCACCACCATCTTTATCAATCAATGGCACTTTGTAGTCCACGATTTCGATGGTCTGAAGCTCTGATCCGGAGCTGAGCTCCGCATTTGCTTCTTGAATTTTACCATTGGAAATTGGAACACCTTTGATCGTTTGTGACGTATAACCAACCATTGAAAACTGCACTTCATAAGTACCAGGATCAATTGGTTTGATGGTGTATTTACCGTCAAAATCGGTCGTACCTCCAGTAATCAAGTTACCGTTGAGGAATACAACAACGTTTGCGAAAGGCACGGGCTCTTTGGTGTCTTTGTCCGTGACTTTACCTCGTAGTGTACCGCCAGAAGACTGAGCCAAGGCTCCAGTAACTGCGGATAACATGAGTGCTAATAACAAGTAAACTTTTCTCTGCATAACAGACAGGTTAAGGTAATTCTTTTGCTGCGGTTTTTATGAAACGGCGGCTAAAATATGAAATCTTCTGTGTTTTAACGGATATTAACCAAATCGTTTTAAATCAGTTGATATCGAATATCTTATGGTCGCGTTTCTTATCTTTTTTGTTCTTTTGGTTCGTTGTAAAGGGTTACAATTCGTTAAAATTCTCTTCAAAAATACGTCACCTAGCAACAAACGTATCGAATTCAGATTTGAATATTCTTGTAAATCTATACAAGTCTGCGGCCGTTTAAACACAAAAAAGCCCACTCATCACTGAAGTGGGCTCGTTGTTTTATAATGCTGGTAATCAGAATTTTCTTTTCCGAAAAAGCCTCTTATGCCAGGGTACTGACTTACCCTGCGAGTGCTTTTGCGCTTTTTTGAGATTTTTTTTCATCCTTTTCTTGGTTTCCTTCGTTTGTAAATCTTCAATCTTTTCTCGGTGTTCCAAGTATTGCGATTCTTTTTGTCTTCTTTGCTCTTCTTTGATATCTACGGCGTTTTCACGGGTTTGCTTATCCTTTTCTTTTGGAGGTCGCTTTTGCGCCATCACATCAGTAGTCAATACCGACATGATAAATAATAAGAAAATCGCAGTTTTTTTCATTTTTGTCACTAATTGAATCAGTAGAACTCGTAGGTGAACTTAGTTATTGTGATGGCCTTGGTGTAGAGATCTTGGTCTAAAATAGCCTCAATCAGCATTTTTTCGGTGTAGAGTACCTCGATCTCTTGTTCCAATGTAGTTCCTTTATACTTTTCAAACTTCAGCAAGTTGCCCAAAGGGTCGTAAAAGAAGACATGTCGGGCAGTAACTTCATTGCCGCCCTCTGACCACTCTATCTTTTCGAGCCATCCTTTGTCGTTGTAAAAATAGTTTTTGGTTCGGCTTCGATTGCTCATCACCAACTCCTCTTTCTCGGAAATCATGTAGCCAAGTGCGTTGCGTGTAGTAATGATATGCGCATAGAGCAATCCATAATTATTATAGCAAGACTTGCGCAATACAGAGTCCGATTGGCTCAGATATTTGAAACTTTCAGAATTGATTGCAATGCTGCTACCAGCTTGCAATTCTTTTGCATCCGTCGCGATGTTTTCACTCTTGCCGAAGTCAAGTCTTTCCACGCGACCGTCTTTATCATAAATAAATTTCTTGGTGAAAAAGCCGCGATTGCCCTTCTCTGTGCGAAGCTCGACTTCTCCCAGATCGTTTCTTTTATATTCAATGGTCATGCTATCTACCAAGTGGAGAACTGAACTTACTTTATCCAATTGAGTGAGCAATCCTACCTCGTTGAATCGGTAGATAAACATGTCAGGTCTTGGTTCTATTGGACGCTGAGGTCTTTTGATGGAAACACTGCCGTGTATACTCTTGATTTTGTTTTGCCACAGAAACTCTTGATTGAAATAGTTCTCATCCTCAAAGACGTTGCCTTTGCGATTATCGATAATCTGCGCCTGCCAAGGTAAAGCGACGCAAAGAAGAAAAAAGAGGATTAATAATCTCATACACTATTGATTGCTAAAACAGTGCCCAAACATTTTGATACCCTGACACTCGTTGGCGCAAACATACGTTAAGGCACTTCCAAATTGCCCTTTGTATTTCTTGAGCAATCAACCATACGTTGTTAGTGTTCCCCATCGTCTGTTCAAGCGAGGTTAGTAAAATTGATGCTCTATAATCTTGTTGAAGCTTATTGTCAAGTACTTTTGCAGCCTCAAATTATATTACAATGCGCGACCAAATCATCTTCGATCTTATTCAAAAAGAACATCAGCGACAACTGCACGGCATAGAATTGATTGCTTCAGAAAATTTTGTAAGCAACCAAGTGATGGAAGCAATGGGATCTGTTTTGACTAATAAGTATGCGGAAGGGCTTCCTGGTAAGCGTTATTATGGTGGTTGTCAAATTGTAGATCAAGTTGAACAGCTTGCGATAGATCGGTTGAAAGAATTGTTTGGCGCGGCATGGGCAAATGTGCAACCTCATAGCGGTGCAAACGCGAACAGCTCCGTGATGCTTGCTGTATTGCAGCCCGGAGATAAAATTATGGGCTTGGATTTGGCTCAAGGTGGTCACCTCACTCATGGCAGTCCTGTAAACTATAGCGGAAAATTATACCGTCCAGTTTTTTATGGCGTTGACAAAGAAACGGGTCGCATCAATATGGACGAGGTAGAGCGCATTGCTTTAGAAGAAAAACCAAAGCTTCTCATTTGTGGTGCTAGTGCATACAGCCGCGACTGGGACTATGCTCGCTTTAGAGCAATTGCAGATAAGATAGGAGCTCTGCTCATGGCCGATATTTCACACCCAGCAGGTTTGATAGCCGCGGGTTTGCTCAACGATCCAATGCAACACTGTCACATCGTAACCTCTACTACTCACAAGACGCTGAGAGGACCAAGAGGTGGAATTATCATGATTGGAAATGATTTCGAAAATCCATTTGGGTTGAAAACACCAAAAGGAGAATTGCGAATGATGTCTTCATTGTTGGATTCAGCGGTATTCCCCGGAATGCAAGGTGGTCCGCTAGAGCATGTAATCGGAGCAAAAGCTGTGGCATTCGGTGAAGCACTTCATCCTTCATTCAAAGAATACGGACGTCAGGTGATGAAAAATGCATCCGCTCTTGCAAGCAGCCTGATTGAGAAAGGTTATGGAATCGTGAGTGGTGGTACCGACAATCACTGCTTCCTCGTGGATCTTCGCAGCAAGGGAATCACAGGTAAGGACGCAGAAAATGCGCTAGTGGCGGCGGATATCACAGTGAATAAAAATATGGTGCCATTCGATGATAAGTCACCATTTGTAACGAGCGGAATCAGAATCGGAACTCCAGCTATCACTACACGTGGTTTAAAAGAAGAACACATGCCAGTGATTGCACATCTTATAGATAAGGTGTTGATGAATAAAGGCGACGAAAAAGTAATTTCTTCAGTTCGAGCCGAAGTGAATGAGTTGATGGAGAGCTTTGAATTATTTACCGTTTAAAGCAGGAATGACATCTTCTTTGCGGCGCGGCCTTTCCTCTTGACGCCAAAGAAGTCCTTCGAGAAGAAAATTATTTTGATCTGCCATTTTGAGTGGAGAGAATTTGCTATCAGAATCTCTCTCCAATCGGATGCGTTTCACTTCCTGATCTTTGACCTTGATGTGTATGTTGGAACAAATTCCTTTGTTGAGGCCGATAATCTGTGGCTTGCTTAAACTGTCTTTTTTTTCCTCAGGGAAATAGACCATTTGACCATTGCCTTGGACATGAACTTCCGAGAGTTCATTTTCCAAAAAACTTGCATCCATATTTCTTCCCTTAATTTGGTTGAACTTGCTAGGATCGGCAACGGATGCAATGAAGGAGTTTGATCGTACGAATAGCTTGTCGATCTTATTGTTTTTATTCGTGATATGAATGGTGTCGCCAGTGATTTGATTGGCAGATGACCACAGCACGGGTGATTTGAAAAAATGCAGCGCGCTATCAGACATTTCGTACACCAGCGAGTCGCAAAGCGCTTGAACATCAGACTTAAAAATCTTCACGGATCTAAATGCATAGAGTACATCTTTTCCAGCAGAGTCTGGCAGCGATTTGAGAGTATCGGCATTCATATACAAGGTGTCTCCATCATCGAAAATCTGCGTCAGTAGCGCGCGTTCTGTGACGAGGCTTTCTTTAGTTTTTTCTCGATGAATTCCATATTCACCTGTGATGACTACACTAGTGGTAGTGTCACGGATGGAAACATTTCTAAATACTTCACCGTAATTTTTTTCTCCGTTGTAATAAATAGAATCGCCTTTGAGTATTGTTTTTTCTGACCTTACCCAAGCGTGTTTATTAAATTGACTAATATCTTTTTTACTGTCGTACCAGCCGTTTTCACAATAAATCTCTGTGTCGTCACCTACAATACGAGTGGGGCCAAAGAAGTAAGAGATTTCTGTGGGATCTACATATTTGAGCGTGTCCGAATAGACGGTATAATCTGGATTTTTAAGCACCACATTTTTCTTAAAGAAAAAAGTTTCTGTATTGGTGTTATAAGCTCCGGTTTGACTTGTGAGCACATTTTTATTCGCAGTTGAAACGATCTTTCCACCTCCGTAATAATTGGCTATTTCTTTATCAATAAAGTAGGTCATTTGTTGGGTGGTAAGCGTCATCTGATTGTCGCGAAGCACTACGTTGGAGGTTATATCTGCTGTTTTTTTCTTTTGATCTACGTGTAAAAAGCCCCCTGTAAGTTGAAAGGATCCTGGCTTAGTGATTACAATTTTGCCAAATGCGTCAAAGTCGTCATTTTTAAAAATATGAGCACTATCACAGTAGAAGAAAGTACCTTCATATACAAATCTCACATTGCCACGCACCCTTTGTGCATCCAAATAGCTTTTGTCAAATACGGTTTCATCTGCGCCGAGAAGCTTGACAATTTTCTTATTTGAGTTTTGTTGAGCGGTGGAATTGCTTATAAATATTAATGAAAAGAGAAATGATAAAAAAACCGAATGAACGTTCATTCGGTTTTTTATTTCTATTTTCAATAATGATATCATATTTATCCTCTTACCTAAATCATGCCGAAACTTTTCCGCGGATGATTGTTTGTGTGCGATCGGGTCCTACGGAAACATACGTAACGGGAATTCCCAAGGTCATTTCTACGAATTCAATGTACTCTATCAACTCTTTGGGCAGTTCGTCGAGTGAGCGCATGCCAGTAAGGTCAGAATTCCAGCCTTTTACTTCTTTGTAGATAGGTTGCACTTTGGACGGGTCGATATCATATGGGAGATAATCTATTTTTTCTCCGTTCAAATTGTAATGAGTGCAGATTTTGAGCGTTTCAAAGCCGCTTAGGACGTCAGTTTTCATCATAATGAGCTCCGTTACACCATTGATCATGCAGGCATATTTAAGTGCGGGAATATCGAGCCAACCACAGCGGCGAGGGCGGCCAGTGGTACTTCCAAATTCCTTTCCTATTTGTCGCATTTGCTCGCCTGTTTCGTCTTCTAATTCGGTCGGGAAAGGACCGCTACCTACACGTGTGCAATAAGCTTTGAAAATGCCGAGCACTTCACCGATGCGCGAGGGCGCTAGTCCTAGACCTGTGCAAGCTCCTGCGGCTACGGTATTGGAAGAGGTGACAAAGGGATAGCTACCAAAATCAATGTCCAAGAGTGAGCCTTGAGCACCTTCGGCTAATATTTTCTTTCCATCAAGCAGCGCCTGATTGAGGTAGTGTTCACTATCAATGATGGTCAATGATCGTAAAACTTCGATACCTGACATCCATTCGTTTTCCAACTCTGTAATGTCGTACTGGTAGTTATAGTTGGCGAGCATCTTTTTATGCTTTTCAACCAATGCATTGTACCTTTCTTTGAATTCTGGTTCTAGGATGTCTCCAACTCTGAGGCCATTACGGCCTGTTTTGTCCATGTATGTTGGTCCTATTCCTTTCAAGGTACTGCCGATTTTTGCCTTTCCTTTTTCAGCCTCACTTGCTGCATCAAGCATGCGGTGGGTAGGCAAAATAAGATGGGCTTTGCGGGAAAGCATCAAGCGAGACTTTACGTCAACACCTCTTTCCGCGAGGGCCTTTATTTCTTTTGCAAAAACAATGGGATCTATAACAACTCCATTGCCAATAACGTTTTTTACATGGTCATGAAAAATACCAGACGGTATTGTGTGCAAAACGTGCTTAATGCCATTGAATTCGAGAGTGTGACCAGCGTTTGGGCCACCTTGAAATCTAGCTACGATGTCGTAAGAAGGAGTAATGACATCAACAATTTTTCCTTTTCCTTCGTCGCCCCATTGGAGCCCCAAAAGGATATCCGCTTTGTTTAGGTACATCTATCTGTTGGTAAAGCGCAAAGGTAATGGCTAACGGAGAATTAGAAAAGGGAATATTATTTTTCCTTCTTCTTTCCGTAAAAATTCAAGCTATGGTGCATGATTTCGATGCCAAAAATTTCTTCCAAGGTGGCTTTGATGTTTTGAATACGAGGGTCACAAAACTCTAGAACCTCCCCAGAATCCATGAGAATGATATGGTCGTGCTGTTGATTTTGGTAGGCTTTTTCGAAATGAGCTGTGTTTTGACCAAATTGATGCTTCCGCACAAGATTACAGGCTAGCAATAGCTCAATGGTATTGTAGAGGGTAGCGCGAGATACACGATACTTTTTATTTTTCATATTGGTGTACAACGACTCAATGTCAAAATGCCCATTGTGGTTGTATATTTCACTCAATATTGCAAAGCGCTCGGGTGTCTTGCGGTGCTGGTTTTGTTCCAGGTATGCCGTAAAAATGCCCTTCACTTTTTCTTGTAGTTCTTGCGATACCATGGTGCAAAGTTATACGCTATCAGGCAAATTCGCTTTCTATTCTATCTACAGTTAAAACACCTTCCACCGCTTTTAGTTGATCCATCAGGGTGCTCAAGTGATCAGTGTCGTGAACCAATACCACTACCTTGCCCTGAAATATTCCATTATTTGCTTCAAAGCTTATGGCTTTCATGTTTACGTTCATATCGGTGGAGATGATATTGGTAATTTTTTGTACCAATCCCACATCGTCGATTCCGGAAAATTTGAGTCCTACTTCAAACTGCACTAATTCTTTATTGCTCCAGCGTGCTTTGATGACGCGATAAGCGTATTTGCTCATTAGCTCTTGAGCATTTGGACAATTGGTGCGGTGAATTTTGATGCCTTCGTTGACGGTGATAAATCCAAAGACCTCATCACCCGGAATTGGATTACAGCACGCTGCAAGTGTGAAGTCTACCTTTTGTTTTTCGTCACCAATCAAGAGTGTTTCTCCCTTGGCGGGTGCGGTGGTCACATTTTTTGACTCTGTTTTTTCAGGCAATACTACAGTGCGCTCAAACAAAATTCTTCCAGCTTCTATCGAGTATCCCTTAAGTTTTTTGAGATCGATGGTTCCCTTAGCAATGCGATAGTACAACTCAAGCGCAGAATCTGTATCAAAGTGACGAACCATCTCATCGATGTTTGCACTTAGCCATTCCACTTTGAGATTGTTGAAGCGCCTTTTGAGCATTTCTTTCCCATCATCGGCGATTTGCTTTTTCTCTTCTTTTAGAGCGTTCTTTATCTTTTGACGAGCGCTTGCAGTGACTACAATGGAGAGCCAATCTTCCTTTGGTCGTTGTTTTTTCGAAGTTAAAATTTCTACCTGATCACCGCTGCGAAGCTTGTGGCTGAGGGGTACGAGCTTGTAATTTACTTTCGCCCCGATGCAGTGATAACCAATTTGGCTGTGAATGTGAAATGCAAAATCGAGCGTGGTTGCGCCAACCGGAAGTGTCTTTAAATCTCCTTCTGGAGTGAAGACGTAGATTTCTTCTGAGAATAGAGAGAGTTTAAAGTTGTCAATAAACTCCAAAGCATTGTCAGATGGGCTTTCCAGCACTTCACGAATCTGCTGAAGCCATTTGTCCATCTTACTTTCAGGTGTCTCGGGGCTTTCTTTATATTTCCAGTGAGCTGCGTAACCTTTTTCCGCAAGATCATCCATTCTTTCAGATCGGATTTGAACCTCCACCCACTTGCCAGTGGGAGACATCACGGTGGTATGCAATGATTCATATCCGCTAGACTTGGGTATGCTGATCCAATCGCGAAGTCGTTCGGGACTGGGCTGGTAAAAATCAGTCACGATAGAATATACGCGCCAACAATCTGCTTTTTCAGTTTCTACAGGGCTTTTGAGAATAATGCGAATTGCAAATACGTCATATATTTCTTCAAAGGGAACACCTTTTTTATGAATCTTATTGTAAATGGAAAAAACCGATTTAGTGCGGCTTTTAATATCATATTTCAACCCTTGACGATCGAGTTCTCGTCTGATTGGCAGTGTGAAAGCATTGATGAATCGCGTTCTTACAGCTTGTGTTTTCTGGAGTCGGTTTACAATGTCTTCGTAGTTTTCCGGCTCCTTGAATTTCAGACTTAAATCTTCAAGCTCTGTTTTTATGTTGTACAACCCTAGTCGGTGGGCAAGGGGAGCATAGAGAAACATGGTCTCACTGGCGATTTTGAGTTGCTTTTCTCGCGCCATGTGGTTGAGCGTTCTCATGTTGTGTAATCGATCAGCGAGTTTGATCAGAATAACACGCACGTCATCGCTGAGGGTGAGCAACATTTTACGGAAGTTTTCCGCTTGGTCGCTTGTATTGCTGTAGTCTGAAACGCCGCTGATTTTGGTCAAACCATCAATGATGGTTCTTTCTTTTTTACCGAAAAGAGTTTCAATATCGTCCAGTGTAATGTCTGTATCCTCAACGGTGTCGTGAAGCAAGGCACAAACGATGGCGGTGGTGCCGAGGCCGAGTTCTTCTGCGCAAATTTTAGCTACGGCAATCGGATGATAGATGTAGGGTTCACCACTTTTGCGTCGCATGTCTTTGTGGGCGTCCACAGCGACCTCAAAGGCCTTGCGAATGCGCATTCGCTCGCTGCGCGATCTTGAACGGTGACTTACGCGCAGCAAGCCGCGATATCTTCTCAATATCTCCCGTTTCTCTTCTTCGATGTCAATCTTGGTCTTCTGCATAGTTAACACAAATAAAACACTCAATAACATTCAAAGTTGGCTGCGCATCAAGGTCTTTTTAACAAAAAGATTATTAATGATTAATATTGCAGTCGTTGCTTCGAATCTGCCCGAATTGGTGCTATGAATTTAAGAAAAAAAATATATATCATCATCCTATTTCTTTTCAGCATCGCGCCTGCATTTGCGCAAGAGCTGAAGAGAGGGCAGTTTTGGGAACTTTCCGACTCTTTATTTTATCGCTATTCCCAAAGAGGATTTGGAATGCATAGTGTCTTTAGGCCTTTGCCACCCTTTATGAGATCAGAATACGATACTACTCGGCTGACAGTTTCAGAGAAGGCAAGTTTGAACATTACCCCAATTGCCTCTTTGAGTGGTGGTGGTGATTTAGAGTCGACAAGATTTTCTACTGCATCATTTATGGGTGCTGCATTGAGCTTCACTTCCAATAAGCGTTGGGTAGCGATGTTGGGTTATACTGCCTTTCTTGCCAATACGCCTCGCTATTTAGACGGGTTCATTTCAGCCAGAGATGTGCTTCCAGGTGTAGGAAGATTGGATAGCATTGGAGGTGTGGGCACAGTCGCTCACTATCCTTTTGGATTCCTCGGTTATCAGGCAGGCAAGCACTTTTATTTTGAGGCCGGACGCGGCAAGCAGTTTTGGGGCGATGGCTATCGTTCATTAATTATAAGCGACAACGCTCCAGCATATCCCTACTTGAATGCAAGAATTGATGTGTGGAAGGTTCGCTTTAATGTGTTGTACACGCAATTTTCGCAAGGTTCCGAAAAGAAATATTCAGCATCACATGGGATATCGATTGATATCACCAAACGATTGCAGTTGAGCGCCTTTGAAATGGTGGTTTGGCAGGCGAGAGATAGCTTGAATAATAGGAATTTCGAATTGCATTACTTAAATCCACTTATATTTTATCGGCCTGTAGAATTCGCGCAGGGTTCTGCAGACAATGTGCTTTTAGGAGGTGGATTCAAATACAAAGCAACTAAAAGGCTTCAGTTTTATGGGCAGTTTGTGTTAGATGAATTTTTACTTGGCGAATTGCGCAACCGCACGGGGTGGTGGGCCAATAAGTTTGGTGGACAAGTAGGTTATAAATGGTTGAATTTAGAAAAAGGCGTCTTCGTGCAAGGGGAGATAAATACGGTGCGACCTTTTACGTACAGTCACGGCAGTCCTTTACAGTCGTGGGGACATATGTTTCAACCAATCGCCCATCCTTTGGGGGCGAATTTTGCAGAGTTCGTGCAGCGTTTTGATTTGCGGTTGAAAAAGGGTTATACCGTAGAATGTGTGTTTGTAGCCTATCGTCAAGGCCTAGATAGCGATATCAATGAAGATTTGCAAGTAGACAATTTAGGTGGGGACATCTTTCGATCTTACAAGGCGCCTTTCAGAGATTTCGGGAATAAAATGTTTCAGGGCAGACGTAACGACGTATTCTTCAGTGATATCACCATTTCAAAAAGTATTACCAGGCGAGGATTGGAAGTTTTTGTAAATCATGTTTATAGAAAAAACTTCTCTGCGGGCTTAACAAATACCGATCATTTAGTGTTATTGGGTATTAGATTGTCGGGGCTGACGAAGCCGAATTGGATTTTCTAATTATTTACCAATTTCATGTTTCAATAGCGCCGAGGTAGATTAAATTTGCACACGAAATTTTTATACGTCCTGAAGACATCTGGTACCATAACATCCACAGAGAGCACATTTATGAGCAAGATCAAGGATATTTCCACCTTGTTCAAGGTGCGACTCACACTACTTGTAGTAATATCAGCTGTTTTGGGATTCTTTATGGGTACCAGCAACACAGAAGGCTACAAGATTTGGGTGCTCTGTTTAGGAGGTTTTTTACTTACAGGAGGCAGCAACGGCCTCAACCAAGTTTGGGAACGACAGTGGGATAAGCTCATGGAGCGCACCAAGAGTCGACCGATACCTGTGGGTCGAATGACACCAATCGAAGGCATTGTTATTTCGTCCATTGCAGGTATTGCCGGTATTATCCTGTTATGGGTTTTTATCAATAAAGCAAGCGGTATACTTGGTCTCTTTGCTTTTTTCTCATACGTTTTTCTCTATACACCACTGAAGCGAATAACGAGCTTGGCTGTATTCGTTGGTGCATTTCCTGGTGCAATTCCGCCGATGTTGGGCTATGTGGCTGCTACCAATGACTTTGGTTTGGAGGCGGGTCTTCTTTTCGCAATGCAGTTTATGTGGCAGTTTCCACATTTCTGGGCAATAGCTTGGGTGGCGCATGAAGACTATGAGCGAGGTGGTTATAAGCTCCTACCTTTCAATGAGGGGCGGACCAAAAAAAGTGCTTTTCAAATATTTGTCTACTCTCTATTCCTCATACCTGTTAGTTTACTTCCCTGGGCTTTGCCTACGAACCAGCCAATGGTCGGAGACTTGGCGGCCATCGTTACCACGGCAGCGGGAGTCATGATGGCTTGGTACGCTTATAAACTTTATCGCACTTGCGATGTTAAAGAAGCACGAAGACTGATGTTCGCATCCTTCTTCTACCTACCCATTGTGCAATTGTTTTATGTAATCGATAAATTCTAACAAATATGGCGGAAAATATTGCCATCGAGGATAAGTCTCGCATGGACGTTTTCGAGGGACACACCCCTGAAATTAAGATTCGTACCAAGAAAATGATGATGTGGTTGATCATTTTTGCTGTGGTCATGCTCTTTGCGGGCATTACCAGTGCGATGATCGTACTATATGGTAAATTAATTTGGGTAAAAATTGTTCCACCCGCGGTCCTATGGGTGAGCAATGCATTTGTCATTGCATCTAGCGTGACGATGATAATGGCGGTGCGCGCATTGAAAGGAGGGAACTCTAAGAATGCCATGATATTGACGGGCCTTACATTCGTTCTCGGAATATGCTTCACTTTTACTCAGAATGCCGCTTGGAAAAATCTAGCTGGAAAGGGCATGGGATATACCATCACGGAAACTCCGGAGGGATTGAAGGCATACCGTTGGAACGCCCTTGATAGGCTTTCTGGTGAATACGGAACAGATTATTACATCCAGTATAAAGGAGACCGTCTTGACAAGGTAGGAAATGAATATTACATGAGCTCTGATACAGGCAGAATTCAGCCTGTTACACAAGACGTGGTAAAAACATTCAACGCGGCTGGAGCGATGTTGAGTGTACTCATTTACATCCACATCATCCACTTATTCTTTGGCCTGATCTATCTTGTGGTGAATACGGTTCGTATTTACAAGGGCAGATTGAATAGAGAAAACTGGATTAGCCTCTATGCTGGTGGAATGTATTGGCATTTTATGGGTATTTTATGGCTTTATTTATTTGCCTTTATTTTCTACCTAAGTTAATTCATACGCCTGATTCACAATGTTTTTGAACTATCGAGAACATTGATTTCTAGAGATATTTACCTTGATTGTTAATTTAGACCGTATATTTTTTACAGAATACCTTTATCATTTGGGGATTCTGAAGTAAACTTGCGCTCAAATTTCAAGACCATTATGGCAGGACACGCAAAACCTATCAGCAAAGAAGAACTTTGGGGCGGTGGACAATCTCCCTTTAGCATCACTTATGGTAAAATGATGATGTGGTATTTCCTCGTTTCGGATGCATTGACATTCGGAGGATTGCTCACAGCGTACGGAGTTATTCGTCACGGAAGTACAGAGCCTTGGCCTGTTGGTGAACAGGTGTTTGAAGCTCTTCCTGGGTTGCATGGTAGCTACCCATTGATGTACGTCGCTCTTATGACGTTTATCCTCATCATTTCATCAGTTACAATGGTATTGGCAGTAGAGGCCGGACATAGAAATGATAAGAAAGGAGTAGTGAAGTGGTTGGGATACACCATCATTGGTGGATTCTTCTTCCTTGGCTCACAAGCATGGGAATGGTCTCACTTTATTCACGGTTCAGGCGGTGGTTTCCAAATTGAAAAGCCGTTGACTGTTACAGCAAAGAACGATGCTGGTGAAACTTTCGAAATGAATTTGAACGCAGGTTCTTGGGTGCACATGGATACTGATTTCGGTCACGCATATGAGCACGCTCTCGAAGGTCAAGCCGCCCACGCTGCGGCAGGTCATGATGATCATGGTCACGCAGAGCATGCGGATCACGCGGACGTAGAGGCATCTGCAATGGTTCCAGAAAAACTCATCTTGAACAAATACACTTTGGAATATAAAGACGGTAAAGATTTAAGAAAACTCACCGTAGAAGGCGAAGATGTAAAGAAAATTTGGGCAGCTAAGGCTGACAATACTGTTGTTTTTGGAGCGAACCTCAGCAAAAATGAATACGCTGTTCAACAGCAATATGCGAACTTCTTCTTTTTCGTGACAGGCTTCCACGGCTTCCACGTGTTCTCTGGAGTTGTAATCAATATCATTGTTTGGTTGATGGCTCTCAGAGGCGTATTCGAAAGAAGAGGTCATTATGAGATGATTGAGAAAATCGGTCTCTACTGGCACTTTGTAGATTTAGTGTGGGTATTCGTATTCACTTTCTTCTATCTAGTTTAATCAAACGAATTACAAACCATCCAAATAAAATAAAGAAATGGAAAGAGATGATTTGCATGTAAATGATAGCTATGCTCTCAATGCTACCCACTCAGAGGAGGAAGGAAAGAAGATTCGCAAGAAGCTTTATAATGTGACCATCTTGTTGACTTTGCTCACAGTGGTAGAGGTGTTTATGGGTGTATTCTTCAAGAGAAACGGTACGTTTGAATGGGAAGTAATCAAACTTGGATTCATTGTGCTCACACTCGTGAAGGCAGCATATATTGTTTTGGTATTTATGCACCTTGGTGATGAAAGAAGAAATTTAAAGTATGTGATCCTTTTGCCTTATGCGTTGTTTATCATGTATCTGATATTTATCGGACTAACCGAAGGTTTAGCAACACATGACGCATACAACACATTCCGCTAAGAAAGAAATGTCTAATAGTAATAAATGGAAAAAGTATATCGGCCTTGTCGGTATACTTTTTTTGTTTCCACTGGTTTGGTTGCTACTATTCGGCGTGGGAGGAAAGCATAATTTCAATACGCTGAAGTATTTCGGACCGGAGGCTTCAGGAGAGTTAGATAGCTCTGGCTATACCATTCCTCCTTTTGTATTTCAAAATCAAGACGGCATCCCGTTTAGTTCAGACTCACTCAAGGGTAAGGTTTATTTGGCTGCATTTTACTCAATGAAAGATGAGCATATCAAGGATATCACCGACCGTTTGCTTACCCTGAATTTTCGTTATCGAAAGGAGCCAGACATCTACATCGTAAGTTTTTCTACAGATTGTGCATACGACCAGCCTGCTATCCTAAAGCCTTATGTAGAGGCGAATACGCGTTATAATGAGTTTCCTGGTAAATGGCAGTTTTTGACAGGTGATCAAGTGGCCATGGATAGCATAATTCGCAATGGATTTCTTTTAACTAACCCCAAGCAAGAGGCTATTTTTAGATTGATTGATGACAAAGGCCACATTCGTGGGCTCTACGGAAATACTGAATTTCACTTTAAGAATGCAATAGAAGATATCGCATTATTGAAAAAGGAAATTGATTTAAAAAAATACAATGAACGCAAGGCGCGAGAACAGCAAGGTAAGTAATATAGTCTTGGTGTTCTTTTTTTTATTCTTTATGGGAGCCTGTCGCGATGGCAAGCAAAGCGGAGAAGGTGAGCAGCAACAAAGTCTACCCTATATCGGGATGCACGACGTTGAGCTCGTTAAAGAGGCTGATGGGGATTTCAGAACAGATAGCATCTATTACACCGTACCTAAGTTTTCGTTTATTAATCAAGATAGTGCTGTGATTTCACATCACGACTATCTTGGGAAAATAGCGGTTGTTGACTTCTTTTTCTCCAATTGCCCCAGCATCTGTCCGATGTTGAGCGCTCAAATGGTGAGAGTTCAAGAGTCGGTGAAAAAGGAAGGTTTGGCTGCCAATGTTAAATTTTTATCACACACCGTTGATCCTGATCGCGACACACCTGCTCGTTTGAAGGAGTATGCAGACCTGATCGGCGCTGACTTGAGCAATTGGAATTTTGTAACGGGCAAAGCAGAAGATATTTATTATCAAGCAGAAACGGGGTACATGCTCAGCGCATTTCCGTCAGATAGTGCTGAGGGTGGGTTTTTTCACACTGATAAAATTGTTTTGTTGGACAAACAAATGCATATTAGAGGATTGTATGACGGCACTTCCACCAAAAGTGTGGATAAACTTATTGCTGATATTTTGGTTTTGAATAAAGAAAAATAAGGATTATGGAAGGATTGACTCCGGCTTTAAATAAAAATGACAAGAAAGCCAGGCTATTGATTTTTTTAGTATCAGGAATAGTTTTCGTTGCTGTAGTAGCTTTGAAATATCTAAAGTTGGACGTAGAACTCGGTTTTGATGTCCATCTTTTTGCAAAGGCAAATGCAACAATCAATGGAACCGTGGCTGTCTTGCTAGTATTAGGTTTGATTACAGCTAAAATGAAGCGCTACGTGGTTCACAAAAAGATAATGTTGGGTGCCATGTTGTTGTCAGTGCTATTCTTAGTGAGCTATATCGCTTATCACCTTTTGACAGCTGAGACGAAATTCCCTGCTGATGCGCCTTACAGATCTTTGTATCTCTTGATACTCGGCACACACATAATTCTCGCTGGCCTAATTCTACCGTTCATATTGTTTTCGGCTTACAGAGCTTTGATTGGAGAATACGCGGCGCACAAGAAGCTTGTTCGCATTACCTGGCCTATCTGGTTTTATGTAGCGGTTACCGGGGTGGTTGTTTATTTAATGATCAGTCCTTATTATGTGTAAAAAATATTGAGTCATGATGACGATAGTAAATAGAGTTGCAGCAGTAGTGATTTTGGTCTTGATCTCGACCATTTCAAACGGCCAATGCGCCATGTGCCGAGCAACTGCAGAAACGGCTTCAGAGAACGTAGACAAAGGGATTGGAGAGGGATTGAATTCAGGAATTTTGTACCTCATGGGTGCACCTTATATCCTCCTGGCTATCGTGGGTGTTATCTTCTTCAGAAAAAAAATTGCCGCCCTATTTAAATAGCATTACAGATTGTTTTGTTAGTTTGGCCTAAAGGTTGTAATTTGCGTTACAATTCTTAAATAGAACTCTTTTATAAGTTACTGGCCAATGAAAAATTTCATTTTCGCTATTATCTGTATTGTCTTTTTCTCTGTTCAGTCTAGCAGGACTTATGCGCAGTTTGTGCAAGAGAAGGCAATCGACTCTACGAGAATTGAATTCGAAGATCAACAGATGATCATCAAAGTTTTGGATGCTACTACGGCCCAAATGACCAGTGCTGACGTGGTAATCAAAGGATTGAATCCACGAAAGCCTGTAGTTCTCAAAAGTGTTTCTGATACCACTTTAATCTTAAAATCATATCGCTTGTATACAGTATCCGTTGCAAAAGCAGGGTATATGTATTTCGCCCATAAGTTTTGGCCTGAAGAAAAGCAGGTTCACGAAGAGAAGGTAAAGCTCCAGCCCTTATCAGTGGGATTAAAAACCGATATTGAAGATATTACTTTTCTCGGAGATGAAACTGAAATTTACTTTAAGTCTATTCCAGCATTAGAAGAGTTGGTAAGCTTTCTACAAGTAAATCCAAATGTGAAGATAAAGATTATTGGTCACGCAAATGGACCGAACACGATGAAACGAGGCGAGGGTTTTTATAAAAAAGCCTCAGAAAAACGAGCTGAAGCGGTACGTGATTATCTTATCGAGCATGGAATCGAGCCGGGTCGTTTGGTGACTGCTGGTGCGGGAAACAAGGAGATGCGCTTTCCTGATCCTAAGACAGACTGGGAAACACAGGCGAATCGAAGAATTGAGATTGAAATCATCGGCCTGTAATTTCTCCTTTCGTCAGTCAATAGTACCATTAAAAAATATTCTCTGTAAAGAGACTTCATACGCATTAAGTTTGTTTGGCAATACCAGATAGCTTATGCGTTTTTTATTTTCAATATTTCTGTCTTCCATTTCCTTTGCCCTTTTGGCGCAGGATGCTTGGACACTAGAGAAATGCATTGATCATGCATTGACCAATAATATTTCCATCAAGCAGTCTGAGCTTTCTTTGGAAATCAATCAAATTGATAAAACCGAAGCAGTTGGGGGATTATTGCCCAATCTCAATGCACAAGGAGGATTCGGTTTTAACTGGGGTCAACGAATAGACCCATTTACCAACCAATTCGCTTCTGAGAGAATTGAAAGTGGTAACGTGGGCATCGCTACAAGTGTTAATCTATTCAGTGGATTTCGTCAATGGAATCTAATCAAGCGCGCAGAGTTAAACGCAGAAGCAGGAAGATGGAATCTTGAGAAAATGAAAAATGACATAGCGCTAAATGTTGCTACTGCTTTTTTGAATGTGGTCATCAATCAAGAAGTACTGACCATTGCTGAATCTAATTTCTCCGCTTCCGATGCGCAGTCAACGCGCATTTCTAAGCTAGTAGCAGCAGGGTCACTCGCGGAAGGAAACCTAAATGATATCTTAGCACAACGTGCCTCTGATGATGCAGCACGTGTTACTGCCGAGAACAATCTATACCTAGCAAAGCTCAATCTAATTCAGCTCTTACAGCTCAATACCAAACCCGAAGCATTCACTATTGTCGTACCGAATGTTGAAGATTTGGAAAATGCCAAGATGATTGAAAATGTGGATGTAATCGTATCCGCCGCTGTAAATAATTTTCCTGAAATCAAGAGCGCTCAGGCGAGTTTGCTTGTGTCGGAGTATGACATGAAAATCGCTAGGGCTGGCACTTATCCATCGCTTAATGCAAGTTATAGTTTTGGATCGGGTTATTCAGGCGCAGCTCGCGTGATTAATGGAAGCCCGGATTCTCTTTCATTTCCAGTGGGGCAGGTATTTGGAACTGGGGCATTGGTGTTTTCTTTCCCTCAGCCCGTATTTACAGAAAGCGATTATAGAATAAAGCCATTAAACGATCAGCTTCGCGACAACGTGAATAGAAGTTTTTTTATTAATCTAAATATTCCAATCTTCAACGGCTTCAGCAATAGGTCTGCCATCAAAAGAGCGGAGGTAAACCAGTTGATTCGTAACTATCAATTGGAGCAAGCAAAACTGACTTTGTCTCAGAATGTGGAAAGAGCATATGCTGATACGCGCGCAGCATTGTCGAATTATAATGCAGCAAAGATTAGTCTTGAAGCGAGTGATAAAGCGATGAAATGGGCGGAGACACGTTACAGCCAAGGCGCATCGAATTTGGTAGAGTACAACGACGCACGTGTTCGACTAGATAATGCTCGCGCCAACATGCTGCGCAACAAATATGATTTTTTATTCAAGCTAAAAGTGCTTGATTTTTATATGGGCCAACCTATTAATTTGAAATAATGAAAAAGTCTTGGAAAATAGTTTTGGGAATCCTTGGTGGAATTCTCTTTTTGGTAATTCTCATGTCCATTTTCACTGGAGGAAAATCAGAAGTGGAAGTGACCACAGATAAGGTTGCAAAACGCTCAATCGTGGAAACGGTATCAGCATCTGGCAAGCTACAGCCGCAAACAGAGGTGAAAATCCAATCCGAAGTAAGTGGTCAAATAGTAGAATTGCCAGTGAAGGAAGGTGACTTGGTTGAAAAAGGACAGTTGTTGGTTCGCATCAATCCCGATCTATATATAGCCGCCGTAAATCGCGCTGAGGCCGCATTAAATACGGCTAAGTCTAATTTGGCTAGCGCACGTGCAAGACTTGCACAGGCTGAGGCACAGTTCAAAGCTCAAGAACTCAACTTCGAGCGCCAGAGACGCCTATATGATGAGAAAGCAATTAGCAAGGCAGAATTTGATAATGCGGTAAGTCAATACGAGACTGCAAAGGCTGAAGTGATTGCAGCGAAAGAGACCATTAACGGTGCTGAATTTTCTATAGAAAGCGCCCAAGCCAGTAAAAACGAAGCCACCGATAATTTGAAGAGAACAACCATTATGGCTCCAATGAGTGGAACTGTGACGGCACTTACAAAAGAAATTGGCGAGACCGTTTTGGGAAATAATATGATGAGTGGCGATATCATCATGAAGATTAGTGCGCTCAATACGATGGAGGTGAATGTGGAGGTGAACGAAAGTGATATCGTACGTGTAAATGTTGGAGATAGTGCAATAGTAGAGGTGGATGCATTTCAAGATGTAAAGTTCAAAGGCATAGTTACCGAGATTGGCAATACTGCCCTGAATGCATTGACAGGCGCGGCACTTTCCACGAATGAGGTTACAAATTTTTCTGTAAAAATTCTAGTTCTAGAAGAGTCGTATTCAGATTTACTAAAAGGCCAAGCAGCGGGATATTCGCCATTTAAGCCGGGCATGAGCGCCACGGTAGATATCGAAACGGAAACGGTGATGGATGTTCTTACGGTGCCTATTAAGGCAGTAACATCAAGAGACGACACAGCTTCTTTTAAATCAGATGAAGAGACAAAGTTGAAAGAGCCATTGATTGCTGTTTTTGTTCTCAACGAAAGCAATGAGGCGATCATTCGAGAGGTGAAAACTGGTGCCCAAGACGACGAATATATTCATATCAAAGATGGGCTTAAAGAGGGTGAGGAGGTGATAACTGGGCCGTATGAAGAAGTGGCAAAGAGATTGAAAAATAAGGATAAGGTTAAAAAGGAAGAGCAGAAATGATATTGTGTATAGAGACTTCAGCATTGAATTGTTCTGTTGCGTTATTCAATAAAGAGCAACTTGTTGATGTCATTGAATCAAAAGATTCCAGTTATTCTCATTCAGAAAAGCTGCACGTTTATATCAATGATATTTTAAAGAAAAATACCGTTTCTGTAAGTGAGTTGTTAGCTGTCGCAGTGAGTAGTGGTCCTGGTTCGTATACAGGACTGCGCATCGGTGCTTCTGCAGCCAAAGGCCTTTCTTTTGCGCTGAATATTCCATTGATTTCTGTTTCTACCCTCGAGGCTTTGTATGTGCATCAAAAAGCCACGAGTTCTTACGATTATTATATCCCGATGATAGATGCGAGAAGAAGGGAAGTTTATATGCAGAAGTTTGGTAGCAATGGCGCGGAGTTGAGTCCCATTGAGGCAGTGGTAGTAGATGAAGCTTTTTTTGAAAAGTGTGAATCCAATGCGGTCATCTTTGGAGATGGAGCAGATAAGTTTATAGATATAATTCCTTCTCATGTTGCGCTTATCGAGGGAGTCTTTCCTAGCGCTGCAATGCTCGGTGTATTGGCATACGAGAAGTTTAAAGAAAATAAATTTGAAGATACCGCGTATTATGAGCCCTTCTATCTAAAAGACTTTGTGGCCGGAACGCCTAAAAAATCTGTTTTAGACTAGATTTTATATCTTTGATTCATGCGTTTGATATTATTTACCTTGGTTTTGGGCAGTGTTCTGCTTTGTGCGAGTTGTCGCGACAGAGAGGCGCTTATTCCTGTGGTCGATGTCAATATCAACATCAATATTAATGAGCCTCAATTTTTTGATTTATCCATTCCTACTGGTTATGCCTATGTCATCGGTGGGAGTAGGGGGATAATAGTATATAGGCTCAACGAAAATGAGTTTATAGCATTGGAAAGACATAGTCCTCATAATGTAGAGGACAACTGTCAGGTTTTTGTAAAGGAAGACGGTCTTTTAATAGAGGATCCTTGCTCAGGGTCGCAGTGGTTGATCACCGATGGTTCGATCGTAAATGGACCTACTGCGTTCGCCCTCAGGGTTTACAACACAACTTTTAGCGCTCCGATCCTGTCAATTTACAACTAGAGCGTGTAGTACGAATTGGTGTTTTTTGACCATTAAGTGATTTTTTATGCGCATGAACGAAACTTATTCAGGTATGAGCGCGTTCAAATACCTGAATAAAGATTACTATGAAACCAATCTATTTTCTCTTGGTTGTTATTGTTTCAGTTGGAGTTTCGTGTGGAGAAATTTCAAACAAGGAAAGAATAGCGAACGCACCCGGTCCAAACGACTCAGTTTTTGCCGTTCAGAATGGTCCATTTCATTTTAGCATGAAGCTACCAAAAAGAATGGTAGAGGAGAATATGCCAATTATCTTGTTTAAAGAAAACACTGGTGATCTCGTGATTTCAGTGGGGGAGTCCATCCACTTAAAAATTTCTCAGCAGATAAAAGACCTGCGTGTTTTAGCAAACGACGTGATGACCTTGAATTCTGATGTTTACACCTTCGAGAAAGTCGAGCAGAGCGCTAGTGAGTTTATTTACAAGCAATCTTTACCGGACAGTACAGTCGGCTCTTATCACTACAAAGCCATGATATCTAATACCGATTTGCCTTATTTTGTGGAAACTGATGAGTCGCGTTTGTATACCAAGGCAGACATTGACGTGATCAGAGCTATTGCACAATCGTTAGCTCCTCTCTAGAATTGGCTTTTCCTGACATAATTCTATGAGCACACCATTGCTATCTTTTGGATGCAAGAATGCGATGAGTTTGTTGTCCGCGCCATCCTTGGGTTTTTCGTGAATCATTTTATACCCCAAGTCCATTAATCTTTTAATTTCAGAATGAATGTCAGTTACATCGAAAGCGATGTGATGTATTCCTTCTTTATTTTTTTCAAGGAACTTTGCAATGGCGCTATCATCCCGAGTTGCCTGCAGTAATTCAATTTTATTTTCTCCTGTTTTAAAAAAGGAGGTGAGCACACCCTCGCTTTCGACCGCTTCTTGCTTGTAGGGAGCAACGCCCAATACATCAGTAAATATTTTATTCGAAGCTTGGATATCTCTAACGGCGATTCCTATATGTTCAATTTTATTCATTATCGATTGTATTTGCGCATTTCTTTTCCCCACAATTGTGGCTTTGATCCTGAGGCGTCCTTTCCAACACATTTGCGGTCGGCTGTTTTGTCCAAGAACATTACTTTGAGAGAGATAATAAGAATGCGATGCTCACTGCTAAAATAATTCAATGTGGATTTTCCATTGAAACCAGGGTAGAGGTTGAGAATTGGGGTTTCGATACTCGGCATGAAATACAAACCAGGATCTGCTTTCCATCCAATGCCAAGTTTGTAATGAAGTTGAAACAGCATCGGGTCGGGAAATTGTTGGGGTATTGCTCCATAGAATCCACTTTGACTTCTATTTGAAAGAATTCGATAATCGAAGTTTACACCAAGGGAGTTGTGCAACCACACCCGATCTGATACTTGGACAATGTTTGAAGCGTTAAAAAAAGCACCAACAAAGGATTCAGAAAATGTAGCGCGGTTGGTAGTTTCAATAAGTGCAGAACCGTCAGAGACGACGCCAGCAAATTGTTCTTTGCCGCGTAGCATTTTGAAGTGAATCCCATAATCAAAGTGGTGTATGAGGTATAGTTCCTCCAGAAACTTATGTCTTCCTACCTCCGCGTAAAAGCCAATCCGCGACCCCGGGTCAAATCTGCCGGAGTATATTGTATCATTTCTTAGTTCGCCTTCTCCGCGAAGTGTTTCAAAGCGGTTGCCGCTAACTCCGGGCATCAATGTGATACCTGGTGCAAATTGCCATCCTCTTTTGAGATAGGCATTTTCACCATAGAGCTTTGCTTTTTGACGTGAAGATTGTCCCCAAGCTATGATGGGAAAAATCAATAGAAATAAAAGCGCGATTCTTTTCATGACTTGCAAGTTGAGACTTTTATTTCAACTTCACTAAGCCTTCAATTATTGTTTACTAACCGCAGGATATTCGTTTCTATTTCCTCACTATCCCAGATATCGAAAATATCAGGTCGATCCATCACTTTTTTCATGATTTCATCTTGCTCAATACCGTTTTGAAGTGCTTCGGCGTAAGGAATATGAGAAAAACTGATCTGGGAGTAAAGTGGCAGCCAGAGGTCGGGGTATTTGGCGGAGAAACGTGCTTCAATTTTTTTCTGAAGTAAGAAGCGCTCGTCTGCTGTCTTGTCGCGCATCTCGATGTAGTTTCTCAATGCTAATTGTAGAATAGCATCTCCAGCTGGTTTTCGCAGGCGGGTGTATTCTTTGAACATGCCTGTCCAGTCGCTGCCAAATTCATCCATAAGCTGCGAAAGCACAGTGCAATCTTCAAAGCCTGCATTCATGCCCTGTCCGTAAAAAGGAACAATCGCATGGGCAGCGTCTCCCATCAAACATATCTTGTCTTGATAATGCCATGGATTGCATTTGGTCATCACCAGACTTGCGGTGGGATTATTTCGAAAATCTTGTAATAGCTCAGGCATCAAAGGAACTGCATCGGCGAAGTACTTATTGAAGAATGCAATGATTTCATCGTCGGTGTTGAGATTTTCGAATGCATCTTTTCCTTCGAAAGCCATGAAAAGGGTGCAAGTGAAGCTGCGATCAGGATTTGGTAGGGCAATCATCATGAATTCCCCGCGAGGCCAAATGTGAAGGCCGTTGGGGTCCATTTGATAATCTCCGGTTGCAGAAGGTGGAATCTCAAGTTCCTTATATCCATGAGATAAGTATTCTTGTGAATAGTCAAATCTATCTAAGCGTTGCAGTCGCGCTCTCACAGCTGAGAATGCGCCATCTGTTCCGAATATTCTATCGAATTGTAGTTCTTTGGTCGTGTTATTTTGAGTGTCTTGAAAGACAATGGTATTTGTATCTAATTGGAGGTCCTTACAGGTGTGATCAAAGTAAAGCGATACATTTTCGAATTCATCAGCGCATTTCAAAAGGGTTTGATTGAGCAAACCACGCGACACAGAGTATATGGCTTGACCTTCCTTTCCGTATGGCTGATAGGTGATTTCACCTTGCACGGAATGCATGAGTCTTCCTGTCATGGGAAGGGCCACTTTATTGATTTCAGCTTCGATGCCCGCGCCTTTGAGGCCTTTCCAGCCTCGCTCGCTGAGTGCGAGATTGATGGATTTTCCTTGAACGATTTTTACTTTACGAATATCTGATCGTCGGTCGAAGACATGGACATCATGCCCCTTTTTGGCGAGGTATACAGCCCACAAGCTGCCTACTAGGCCACCACCTACGATGGCGAGACGTTCTTTTTTCATATTGCTTCAAGAGCTTGTTTTAAATCATTAATCAAATCTTCTTCATCTTCTACACCAACGCTCAATCGCAGCAAGCTGTCTACCAATCCAGTTTTAATTCTTTCTTCTCTTGGGATAGATGCGTGAGTCATAGAAGCGGGATGTCCTACAAGAGACTCTACACCACCGAGAGATTCGGCGAGTGAGAAGACCTCAAGATTTTGTGCCAGCTTTGAAGCTTCCTCAAATGAATCTGATTTAAGGGTGAATGATATCATTCCTCCAAAATCCCTCATTTGTTTTTTCGCAACGTCGTGGTTGGGGTGGTCTTCAAAACCGGGCCAATATACTTTTCCAACCTTTGGATGGGACTTCAAGAATTTGGCTACTGCTGCGCCATTGCTGCAATGTGCTTTCATTCTGAGGTGAAGTGTTTTTAACCCTCTTAATACTAGAAAGCTGTCCATCGGCCCTGGTGTCGCGCCACAGGAATTGGCAATAAATGCGAGCTGCTCATAGAGGCTATCGCTATTAGTCATCAACGCGCCCATTACAACATCGCTGTGTCCACCAAGGTATTTGGTAGCGCTATGCATTGCAATGTCTGCACCCATATCAAGGGGATTTTGCAGGTATGGAGAAGCAAAAGTATTGTCGACAAGGGTTATGAGAGAATTGACTTTTGCAATAGCTACGAGCTCGTGTATATCGATGATTTTCATCATCGGATTGGTTGGCGTTTCGAGCCAGAGCATTTTAGTTTTTGAATTGATTTTGCTCTTCACTAAATTCAAATCATGCATATCGATGAAGTGAAAGACGATGCCATAATTGGCAAATACTTTCGTAAACATTCGATAGGTTCCGCCATACAAGTCATCAGTAGCAATGACTTCATCGCCGGGGCGAAGCAATTTTATGACAGCGTCTGCAGCACCCATTCCGCTTGAAAAGCACAATCCATGTTTTGCGTTTTCGAGCGCCGCTAGACATTTTTCAAGAGCAACGCGTGTAGGATTTTTACCTCTTGCATAAGCATAGCCTTTGTGCTGACCGGGAGCTTCCTGTACGTAGGTAGAGGTTTGATAAATTGGAGTCATTATGGCTCCAGTGGTGGGGTCAGGCTCTTGTCCAGCGTGGATGGCCTTGGTTCCGAATTTCATATAGATTTTTTACTTCTTTGTTCTTTACGATGTGCTATGTAGGTGCGCACCACAATGACGGTAGTTACTAATATAAATCCTAATACAATGTATTCGACGTAGTGTTTAATATTTGGAAATTGATTTCCTAAAAAATACCCGATTAGGCTCAGGGAAAAAATCCAAAGTGCTCCTCCAATAATATTAAAAAGCATGAAGGTTTTGAAATTGACTTTGATAACACCGGCTAGAATGGGAGCAAACGTTCGAATGATTGGCAGAAAGCGTCCGAGCACAAGCGTTTTACCTCCATGTTTTTCGTAAAATGATCGCGTCACATCCACATATTTTTTCTTAAAAAACATAGACTCATTTCTTTCAAAAACGGGTGGACCGACTTTCATTCCGAAGTAATAGCCGAAGAGGCTTCCAGCCACTGCTGCTCCAAACATGGATAAGGATAAAGTAGTAATACTCACATCCAATAGTTCGGGTTGGGTACTGCAAATTAGCCCAGCCAGAAATATTAGAGAATCACCGGGTAGAAAAAAACCGAATATGATTCCGTTCTCGGCAAAAACGATTAGTAGTATGAGCACCAGCCCACCGTATTGAATGATGGTTTCCGGGTTGGTGAGGCTCTTTATAAATTCCCAAATTTCCATTGAGCGCAAGGTAGTCAGAAACCATTATTCACAACAAAAATCTGACTGATATTGCTCAGGCCCAAACCTTGGTACCTTCTGAACAATTGGCGCAGATATCGATGCTCTTTCTATTGGTAAATAGTTGTTTTCTAAAGCTTTGATATATAGGGGATTTCCAAATTTCTTTAAATCTTAATTCTTGCAAATCGCCCATTTGATGCTTGGCGTCCTTATCGAAGCAGCATGGCACCACCTTCCCGTCCCAGGTAACGACTGCTCCCATCCACATGCGTTTGCACTCGTCTTGCAGTTCATTTTTAATACGATAGCTGCCATCCGCATTACGTGTATAACGACTATACTTTTCAATTGTCGGAATAAGTGGATGATGATCTCGAGGATCATAAACTTGAGCTGTTTTAAATCGCAATTCGTCTACCCCAAGTTCACTGGCAAGTTTTTTTACATCATCGATTTGATGCTCATTGGGTTTGACTACTAAGAACTGAAAAATGACAAAGGGTTTTTTTGAGCCTAGTTTATTCCTCGCTTCAATCAGATTGCGTGTTCCGCTGATGACTTTTTCCAAATCACCGTTCACTCTGTATTGTTCGTACACATCTTGTGTAGTGCCATCAATGGAAATGATGATTCTATCCAATCCGGATTCTACTGTTTTGATAGCATTCTTTTCGTTTAAGAAATGTGCATTGGTGCTAGTAGCTGTGTAGATATTTTTTTTTGAAACTAATGAAATTAATTCAAAAATTTTAGGATGAATAAAGGGTTCACCTTGAAAATAAAAGTTGACATAACCTACATGTCTAGAGAGCTCATCCATCCATTGGTTGAGGTGATCAGGTTTGAGATTCCCAGTGTCTCTAGTGAAAGATCGTAAACCTGATGGGCACTCAGGACAACCTAGGTTACAAGCGGTTGTCGGTTCTATTGAAAGAGAATATGGAAGTCCCCAAACGACAGGTTTTTTAAACCACTTGGTCAAATAGAAAGATAGCCACAAGGCAAGAATATTTAGGACCTTGGCAGGAGATGTTTTTGACAATATATTCAGTCTATCTCTGTGGGCAGCATTCATATTTATGAAAAAAAACCGAGGATTTGATTATTCTTGTAGCAATTCTTCAAAATTAAACGTCTTCTCTTTGACCAAAACGAAAGTTATGAAAAGATTTTATCTGGTATTGATGGGTTTTTTATTGACCATCGTATCCACGGCTCAGATTAATGTATCTGGTAGAACAATAGACTTGGAAACTGGAGAACCGCTTGCATTCGTTGCGGTATTTTCTAAGGGTACGCAAAACGGAGGGTATTCTGACATCGATGGTTATTTTTCGTTGTCAAATGTAAGTAACGGAGCCACGATTGTTTTTCACTACGTGGGTTATGAGCCCCAAGAAATTGTTTGGACCGAGTCTGCGGTGAGAACAGTTCGATTGAAATCTGTACAAAAAACGTTGGCAGAGGTTGTGATACGACCAGGAGAAAATCCAGCAGAGAGAATCATCAATCGGGCGATAGAAAACAGAGAAAAAAACAATCCCGAACGTTCATTCGGTTTTACTTATGATAGTTATAACAAATTATATTTTGATTTAGTGCCAGACACTGCGACGAGTGCTTGGAAAGAAATGCAGAAGGATGCTGAAACGATGAAGGATGTTAAGCAATTTGAAAACATGCACTTATTTCTTGTAGAAACAGTCAGTCAGCGCAAGTTTTTACCACCCAATAATAGCGAGGAAAAGATTGTGGCAACTCGTGTTTCGGGACTTCAAAATCCTGATTTTGCCCTTTTGGGGACGCAGCTCCAGTCGTTTAGTTTTTATGGAGATTATGTAGAAATTTTATCAGCAAAATACTTAAGTCCATTGACAAAGGGATCTCCCAAGAAGTATCTATTTATTATCGAAGACACCACTTACATCAATGCGGATACAGTTTTTACCATTTCATTTCGACCTCGTAAAGGAAAGAATTTTGAAGGCATGAAGGGGCAGTTATTCATCAACACGGATGGCTATGCATTGCAAAATGTAATAGCGGAGCCCTTTGAACAGTCGAGTGGATTGAATATTAAGATTCAACAGCAGTATGAAAAAATTGATGCCAAAGCATGGTTTCCGGTGCAGCTCATATCTTTTTTGAATATGCCAATTCAAATTCCTGGTATGTCCACTTTGGGTGAGGCCAGATCGTATATGCAAAACATTCAGCTGAATCCTACTTTACGCGCAAGGGATTTTACACCAGTGACCTTGATGATGGATAAAAATGCTTTTGCCCAGCCAGATAGTGTGTGGAGAAAATACAGACCGTATGATCTGGATTCGCTAGATATGGAAACTTACAGGGTGATCGATAGTGTCGGAGAAGCCGAAAATCTTGATGCTAAACTTGGTATTTTATCTTCTTTAGCGTCAGGAAGAATTCCCATCGGCCCTGTTGACATAGACTTGTTGCGTTTGTTGAGATTCAATGAATACGAAGGCTTGCGACTAGGTTTGGGTTTAAGGACTAATGACAAAGTATCTCCTTATTATTCTGTTGGTGGATATTGGGCCTATGGATTTAGAGATGAGCGTTCGAAATATGGCGGGGATCTTCAAATCAATCTATATCGCAAGCGAGACGCATGGCTCAAATTCATTTATGAGAATGATGTGCGTGAAGTCGGAGGGAATCAAATCGATCGACCGCAGCAAGGATTCTTAATGCCGAATATCTATCCCATTTTCGTCAATAGAATGGACAGATATGAAAAATATGAAGCACGACTAAATGGTAGGGCAATACGCAACTTCACACTCACCGCATTTGCCAACCAGCAACGTGTTCGACCCTTCGAAGGAATAAGCTTTAATACCAATCTATCTGATGCCGTAGCGCCGACAGTTATTCGACAAACGCAGTTTGATTTGTTTGAAATTGGCGGTATGGTTCGATGGGCTCCTGGCGAAAAATTGGTAAGAATGAAGCAAAAAGAAGTCAGACTTTTTGGGCGTTATCCAGTCATTTGGTTGAGATTCACTCAAGGTTCAGATAATTTAGGTACGGGCGATTTTAATTATCAGCGCTATGACGCCATGATAGAGAAAACGTTCTTGTTAAAGAATTTGGGAACATCCTCTTTTAGAGTGATTGCGGGGAAGGTAGTAAATCCAGTTCCATTTACTTTGTTGTATAATGCTCGAGGTACTTATAATGATTTTGGAGTTTTCTCTCCTGATGCTTTCGAGACGATGCGAACGAACGAGTTTCAACATTCTGAATTCGTTGCTCTACAATTTAGACATAGCTTTAAGGACTTATTGTTCAAGCTTGAAAAGTTCAGACCACAAATAATTTTAGTACACAACATGATGGTTGGACGATTGGATACAGAGCAGACCACACGCTTTGATTTTCCTGTACAAGCCGCCACTCAGGGGTTCTATGAGAGTGGTTTCCAAATTGACCGATTGATTGTCTCAGGTTTTTCAGGTTTGGGTATCGGATGTTTTTATCGCTATGGGCCGTATTCCATGGACGCAACAAAGGATAACATTGCCGTGAAGTTGACAAGTGTTATAAATTTCTAAATGAAAAAGGACGATTGTGAAAATCGTCTTTTTTTTTGAGGATTTATGATTTCATATCAGGAGTAATATTATTATTGTAAATGGAGGCACCGAAAATCCTAAAGAGTAGGGAAAATAAAAAAAACTGTTTTATGAAAAAAAAATTATTACTTCTAGTGTTGACAGTTATGTCCCTGTCAACGAGCGCAACTGATATTGTTGTGCTAATGAATAACATGACATTCGAAGGCAAAGTCACAAAAATCAAGAAGTGTATGGTTTTCTTTGACATGGGAAGCGAACAGTATGAAATTCCTGCCACTGACATTTTTTCAATACAATTTGAAAATGTGGATGATAAAGTTTATCGTGATTATTTGAAGTTATCAGAAAATGATCCGGAGGTCTGTCTGCAGGGGCGAAAAGATGCACATGCTTTTCATGGAAAAAAAGGGGGGCACTTTTTTCTTGGTTTATTATTTGGGCCTCTAGCAGTTATTGGCACCGCATTAGCGAATCCAACTCCGGATAAAGGAAGAGATACATACAGGGAAGTTCAGGATAGAAATCTCTTGACCGATCCTATTTATATAAAGTGTTACAAGAAAAGGGCTAAGGGTCAGTTAATAGGTGCTGAGTTTTTCGGCTGGGGCACTTGGGTTGTGATTTTGCTACTTACATCTGCATAAAAGAATAATTTATAAATGAAAAAGGGCTGTCAATTTTGACAGCCCTTTTTGTTAACTATGTTGTTCTATTATTTCGTCACAATCAATCGACCAACTTCAGTATCAATTCCGTTGGTGATTCTGTAAGTATAAATTCCACGCGATAGAACACTAACGTTGAGGTCAACTCGGTACTCGGTATTGTCGATGATATTGTTATTGAACAATTCAGCAACCTTTGCACCTGTCACATCAAATACTTCGAGTTTTCCGCGGCCTTTGAGAGCAGAGGAGAATGTAAATGTTGCATTCTCATTTGCTGGGTTAGGGAATACAGAAAGTGTAATGCCACCTTTGTCAGCTGCTACTTCCTCTTCACTGTTGCCATTGTTTGGCTGAATAGCATCAGTAATGGTTGATCCTTCGAATGAGATATTCTGACAAACAGAAACCACATTACCAGCACAATCATAGGCTGTCCAACAACGAACGATTTCATATCGTGGGCAGCAGTCCAATTCGAATGCAAAGTCACCAGCACCTGTTACGATACCACCTTGACCCATTGCAATGTCATTCACGATGAATGAACCAGAATAGGTAAACCAACCTCCGAAGCCATTATCTGCTCCGTTGTAGTTGTTGGCGCCATCACCAAGTTGGAATCCAAAGTAGTTGTTGGATGGAGCGTGTACTAAGTTGATTGCACTTCCAGCATAGGCTCCGAAACCAGTGAGTTCGGCGCCATCACCGTTTTGAAGTATGAAGTACAACCAATCTTGATAGTTTGCATCCTCACCTCCGCAATCAGCTTTGAAGCTGGTTGGGAAAGATTGTGAGCTCCACTCCGACCAGTCCATTTCGTTTCCAAACCATACATCTACGTTGAAACCGTTATTCGCATTAGCGGCATTAACAAGCGTAGCAGTAACGTGAGCTGTTCCATTTGGATAGCGAGCAATATTACCCTCAGCGACCTGATAATAGCGATGTGCTGCAGGCATACCGAATAAGGCCATTGCCCAATCGTAAGGATAGTTGCATGGATTGCCTTCGGCTAAGGCTGGAGTGAGCAATCGACAGTCAGCAATCGAACCTTCTGCTGGAAGATCACCTACAAAGGTTTCGGTGAATTCTACATTGAGTTCTCCGTTACAATTATCATTAGCACTTACCATGGCAGGAGCAGGGATCTGAGCGTCACAAGCGAGCACTAAGTCCGCAGGAACACCGCTTAAGGTTGGATCCTGGGTGTCTGCAACAGTCACGATGTAAGAAGCTGTATTTACATTTCCACATGCATCGGTAGCAGTGTAGAGTACTTCAAAAGTACCATAACCGCAATCGTCCGTTTCGATTTCAATGACCTCAGCATTGACATCAAAAGTGCTGCAGTTGTCGCTTACTTCTACTTCTACTGGTACAATCTCGCCAAAACACTCTATTGAAACATTGCTAAGTTCTGTTTCGAACTGTGGTGCTACTTCATCAACAATAGTGTATGTTACAGAAACTGATTCAGATACGTTTCCACAGGCATCAGTTGCTGTGAAGGTGCGAACAATTTGGTAGTTTGAAGGACAATTTCCAGCGATAGTATCCTGAACAAATGTTACTTCAAAATCACTACAGAAATCTGTTGCAACAGCTAATGCAGATGGTAATTCACCTGGACAAGCCAATGTTTGATCTTCTGGAACTTCAGTAAATTCAGGAGCTTCATTGTCGAATGTGTGAACAATATATCTCAACGTATCCGATGCATTTCCACATGCATCTACAGCAACGTATGAGAAGATTTCTGTGAACTCAGCATCACACTCTCCGGCAATCAATTCATAAGAAG